>JBDQKM010000055.1:0-18079 GCA_040263275.1 Acidimicrobiales bacterium | reverse complement strand
TCGGTGGAGTTCTGGCAGGGCCGCCCCAACCGGCTCCACGACCGACTCCGCTACCGCCTCGACGGCGACGACTGGGTCGTCGAGCGGCTGGCGCCCTGATCAGGGCTCGGCCGGCGACCACGAATCGACGGCCTGACTCAGCACGTCGATCAGCTGTTCCACCTGGGGGGCGCGTCCGGTGCCGAGCCAATCCGACCACTCCGCTTCGTCACGGTTCCAGCGGCTGGTGGGAGGCAGCTCGATCTGCACGCCGGCCTGCGATGGCAGGTTCACGGGGTTGGCCGGGTGTTGACCGCGTAGCCCCTTCGGGATCTCGTCGAGTCGGTCGACGATGCCGAATCGCTCGTCGATGCCGCCGCGGAGATGGTCGCCCACATGCGTCGCCAACGCTCGATTGCGGCCGCCGAGCAGGAGGTCCCAGAAGCGATCCTTACGCCCGTAGCCGTGGATGGCGATCACGACGTCGACATGGCCGACGAATCCGGCGAGGGCCTCAGAGTGCTCGGGGTCGAACGCGGTCGAGGGGATGTGCTGTCGTAGCGGAGGGGCCTGCACGACCGTGTAGAGCGATGCGTCGGTACGGGCCGCGACCTCGGTGGCGATCACGTCGGTACAACGCTCGAGGTTGCCCCCGTGGAACGCCATGATGCCGAAGGAGCTGCGGAGTTCGCAGACCTCGGTGACCTCAGGACGTGCGAGCAAGTCGCGCAGCATGCTGCGGACGATACCGGTCCACTCGACGCCACACGATCCAGGCGACCAATCCGAGGAAGATGATCTCGAGCGGCACCCCGCCGCGGAGCGGATCGGTGAACCAGTTGGCGATCCGGTCGGGCCACCCGGCCACGAAGCGCAGGATCGGGAGGACGACGAACTCGCCCTCGTTGTAGATCTCGACGAACACGTAGGACGCGAGATAGGCGGTCGTGACCGAGGCCCGGGCGACGGCGTCGTCGAGGTCGTCCCTCCACCCCACGACGAGCGCTCCGACGATCCCGAACAGCGAGAGGAGCCCGATCCGTTCGGTGGTCGTCTCCTGGATCCAGGCGGTGGTCGCCTCCTGGAACTCGAGGAACTGGTCGACCAGCAGGTTGCCGGCATCGAAGTCGTTGCTGACGACGACCCGGTAGTCCCAGATGCCGTAGTCGATCATGTAGATGCCGGCGATGATCAGCAGCACGCCCGACAGGCGGGTGATGTAGGGGAGCAGGCGGCGCATGCTCGTGGCCACGTTGCTCTTGGCCAGGGCGAGGCTCATGGTGAGGAACGTCACGACGACACCCATGCCGATGCCGTAGGCGAGGAAGTTGCCCGTGCCCCGGGCGATGCCGTCGGCCGAGAACGAGTTGCTCACGCCGGAGATGAAGATGCCCACGGTGCACGAGAGCGACACCACGGCGTAGCTGACCCCGAACATGAAGACGGAGCCCAGATCCCGACTGCCGGTGCCCTTGTTCATCTTCGGCAGGCGAAGGACGAGTTCGCGACCGAGGAGCATCGAGATACCCAACGGAATGAGGAGCACGCCGATCGCGATGATGACGTAGGGCACGAACTCGAGCACGTCGCCCTGGTTGATCACCGTCGCGAAGAGGATCCCGAACGTGCCGAAGACGGCGATGAACCCCATCGTCATCACGAGTCCGACCACGAGCCCCCGGGCCACCGTCGTGAGTCGTCGGGGGTCGGACTCCTTGCTCTCGATCCCGAGGAAGTACGAGAGGTAGGCCGGGAGCATGGCGAACCCACAGGGGTTGAACGCCGCGAAGATCCCGAGGCCGAACGGCCAGGCGAACTCACCCATCAGAGAATCTCCTCCTCGATCTTCTCGCGGAGCGACTCGGCGTCGAGCACCCCCGACCAGACGCGCGTGATGCGCCCGGTCTCGTCGACGAAGGCCGTGGTCGGCATCGAGAGGCCCTCGAAGTGGGCGTAGAGCTCCTCACTCGGATCCCAACCGACGTCGTAGGTGACGCCCGTGGCATCGACGAGAGCGAGGGCCTCCGCCGATCCTCGGTCGATCGAGATCCCGATGAAGTCGACCCGACCGGCGAGATCCTGCGAGACGGCCTCGAATTCGGGCATCTCGGTGATGCAGTTCACACACCACTCGGCGAAGAAGTTGACGACCATGGGTGTGCCGATGCGGTCGTCGAAGCTGGCCGACCCGCCATCGAAGGTGGCGTAGTCGAGGCCGACCACGGAGTCGGCGCCGGCGGTCGCGCCGTCGTCGCCGCATGCAGTGGCCAGCATGGTCACGGCGAGAACGGCGGCGGCGATTCGGGACAACATGGAGACTCCGGGGAAACGGTACCTGCACCCTGCAGGTCGGCAGCGGTCGGCGGGGAAACCCGCCGGCCGCTGCCAATCTTCCCAACGTCGCCCGGTCGCCACGCGTTCCCGAGGCGTGACAGGTGTCAGACACCTGTCACGCCTCGGGCGTGGCGTTCGGTGACAGGGTCGGGGCTCGCGTAAGCCGTTGCCCGGACCCGGGGGAGGTCACCGAAGGGGAGGGAGTCAGGCCGTCAACCGTTGGGCCTGGTCCACGAGGTGGGCCGGCACCGGGATGACCGGCATCTGGTCCTCGGGGCGGGCCACCTTGGGCGGCCGACCCCGACGACGTTTGACCGTGAGCATCTTGCCGTTCATGAACAGCTGTCCGCCCCAGACGCCCCACGGCTCACGCCGTTCGAGCGCCCCCTCGAGGCAGGGTGCGAGCACCGGGCACTCGGCGCAGACGCGCTTGGCCGCCGCGATCTCGCCGATGTCCTCGCTGAAGAAGAGATCGGCGGCGTTGGCGACCGAGCGGCAGGCCGCCCGGTCCTCCCACGCCTGGTCCCCGTCGGCCGGCTGGTCGTTGCTGAGTTGTGTGTCGACGAGGAGTCCCATGACCTCGTCTCCTTCCCTGGTGGGTTGCTTCTTGCTGTCGTGTCGGTCTGATCGGTGTGTGTGTTGTGGCGGGTGCAGGGCCGAAAAGCAGAAAAGCCGCCGGGTGTACCGGCGGCCTCAGTGCTTCTCTCCCTTTCTTGGGTGACGTTGGTGTCACCCGGGAGAGGCTCCGGAGGGCCGCTGGTCGCCATACGGCTTCGTGGCAAACGTCCACGAGGTCGAGATGGCCAGGGCTGCATGCACGTCCACGCGCGCACGAGCGGCGGCGTTGAGGCCGTTCTGATGCTCGTTGCACATGATCGTGTTCATGTCGACTCCTGGTCGCGACCGGTCCTTCCGGCAGATGACACCGTCGCGAACGTTTGCGGATCCGTCAACCGAATTAAATGGAGCCGCTCGGATTCGCCGAGGGAGCGGGCCGCTACGGTGCGGATCATGGCCGAACCCGGTGCAGCAGAAATCACGCCGCCGCCGACCTCCGGCCGGGTGTTCCGTTCCGGTCGACGGGTTCGTCTGGCCGACGTCGACCCCACGAGCCGCTGCCGGCTCGATGCGCTGGTGCGCCACCTCCAGGACGTCGCCCGCGACGACTCCGCCGACTCGAACCTGTCCAACCCGATGAATTGGGTCGTGCGCCGCACGATGCTCGAGATCCGTCAGCCGCCCGGTTTCGAGGAGTGGCTCGACATCGCAACCTGGTGCAGCGGCTACGGGGGCCGCTGGGCCGAGCGCCGGACCGAGCTCCGGGGTGATCGAGGCGCCGACGTCGAGGGGTGCACCGTGTGGGTCTATGTCGACGGTGAGACGGGACGGCCGGCGAAACTCCCGCTCGACTTCTTCGACATCTGGGGCGAGACGGCCGGGGATCGCCAGATCTCGGCCCGCACGACACTGCCGTCGGCCTGGCCCGACGACGTGGTCGACGAGGAGTGGCCCGTGCGATTCGGTGATCTCGACGTGCTCGGGCATGTGAACAACGCGGCCCAGTGGGTGGCGGTCGAGGAAGCGCTCGAACTCTCCGGCCAGGCCAAGTACCCGGTGCGGGCCGAACTCGAGCACGGTCCCGGGGTCGAGCCCGACACCGACGTCCGGCTGAAGTGGCGCCGGGCCGACGGTGGCATCGACACCTGGCTCACAACGGATGGTGTGGCGGGCAGCGTCGCCCGGGTCCGACCCCTATGAGTCGGCGAGGCTGAAGCGGAGCAGGCCCTCGTCGTCGCGACGGGCCGACGCCTCACCGATCACCCGGAGATGCTCGAGATGGGCATAGGTCTCGCTGGCCGCCATCTCGCCCCACGAGCGCTCCTTGAAGAGCACCTTCATCCACGCCTGCACCGGTGCGTCCACATGGGCTTCCCCCGCGTCGCGGAGCAGCTGCAACCGGTCGTCGTGGTGCTCGCGGATGTGGGAGCAGCGGCCGGCGAGGTCTTCGAAGGGGTGGCCGTGGGCGGGGAGGGCACACGTGAGTCCCTCGAGCGCCGCCACCTTCTCGAGCGAGGCGAAGAAGGTCGCCAGCGGATCCTCGACCTCGGTGGACCCCGCGATGTGCGGCGTGATCGTCGGGAGGACGTGGTCTCCGGCGAGGAGCACTCCCTCCTCGGGGTCGTAGAGGCAGAGATGATCGGTGGTGTGTCCCGGGGTGTGGACCGCGAACCAGTCGCGGCGGGCCAGCCGGACCACCTGGTCGTCGGCCACACGGATCGTCGGATCGGGACCGCGGAATCGGCGGTTGCCGCCGTCGCCCATGACGATCCAGCGTCGGATCGCCTCGTCTGGCGGGGGCTCGCGCGTGGTGCCCCAGGGCGTGGGTTCGAAACTCGAGAAGCGCTGCTTCCAGAGCTCGACGAGTTCGTCTTCGTCGGCATCGAGGAGGTCCATGTCGATGTCGTCGTTGGCCTGGGCCACCAGTGAGCGGAACGACTCGTGGGTCAGGACCTCGGCGCCGGCCTCCTCGTTGAGCTGATCAGCGCCACCGAAGTGGTCGGGGTGCGAGTGGGTGACGATCGTCGTGTGCACCCGCTTCAGCGGGATGCCGGCCGTTTCCAGCCGCGCCATGAGCGCCGTCCACGATTCGGGACCGGGGAGCCCCGGGTCGACCAGGGCGAACCCCCGCTCGTCCTCGAGGGCGTAGGTGTTGACGTGGCCGAGCCCGGGCATCGAGATGGGGAGCTGCATGCGCAGCACGCCCGGCGCGACCTCGATCACCTCGTCGGAGGCCGGCTCCTGTTCCTGCTTCGAATAGACGGGTTCGGACACCCGGGCACCCTATTGGGGCGAAGGCGGACTCACGAAAAGCGACGAGCGGTAGTGACGAAGTTCATCGAGGCTCTCGAGGATGTCGTCGAGGGCGCGATGGCCTGCTGCCTTCTTCGGGGCCGCGGCGAAGGCCTCGGGATGCCAGCGGCGGGCCAGCTCCTTGAGGGTCGACACGTCGATGCTCCGATAGTGGAGGAACTCCTCGATCTCGGGCATCTGCGTGGCCAGGAAGCGGCGGTCGGTGCCGATCGAGTTGCCGCAGAGGGGAACGGTCCGTTCTTCCGGGATGTGTTCGCGGAGGAAGGCCAGGGTCTTGGCGGTGGCTTCCTCGAGGCTGACGGTCGACGCGGTGATCTCGTCGAGCAGCCCGCTGCGGGTGTGCATCTTCGTCACGAAGTCGTCCATCTCCGCCAGCTGCGCGGGGGTGGCGTGCACGATGAGATCCGGACCCTCTGCGACGACCTCGAGTTCGTCGTCGGTCAGCAGGGTGGCGATCTCGACGATCGTGTGGCGCGCGGGGTCGAGCCCCGTCATCTCGAGATCCATCCAGGCGAGCATCGGGCCAGGGTAGACGGGCTGGGTAGGGTCGGACGGTGATCGATCTCCCCGTCCTCCGCCTCGACCCCGACCTGCCGCTTCCCGCCTACGCCAAGGACGGCGACGCCGGTGTCGACCTCGTCGCCCGTGAGAGCCTGACGCTGGCACCGGCCGGTGGTCGCGCCCTCGTGCCGACGGGGATCGCCATCGCCCTCCCTGCGGGCTACGCCGGTTTCGTGCAACCCCGCAGCGGGCTGGCGTTCAAACACGGGGTGACCGTGCTCAACACTCCGGGCCTGGTCGACAGCGGCTATCGCGGCGAGCTCAAGGTCTGCATGGTCAATCTCGACCCGGTCGCGCCGTTCGAGATCGTCCGCGGTGAGCGCATCGCCCAGCTCGTCGTGCAGGCCGTGGCGCCGGTTCGCTTCGTCGAAGTGGATGCGCTCGACGAAACGGAGCGGGGCGACACCGGTTTCGGTTCGAGCGGCCGCTGAGGCTCAGCCGTCGTCGATGTCGGCCCGGGATTTGCGCAGTCGAACCCAGCCGTGATCGGGGTCGATGTCGTAGTCGTCGACCAGCCCGCTCGCGATCGCGTCGAAACGGTGGACTGCGGCATCACCCACGGCCCAGCCCGCTCCGCGGGTCGCCTCGAGTTCGAACTGACCCTCGGTGAGACGGAAGACGACATCGATGTCGGCTTCGTGCTCGTCGTCGAGGCCGTCGAGCAGGACGATCATCGCCTCGTCGATCGCCAGGCGGAGGTCGTCGATCTCACCGAAGCCCATGCCTTGGCGGAGGGCGAGCGCCGCCGCGCCGACCCGCACGAGGCGGGCGTATGGGGCCCGAGCCGGCACTCGCAGCAGGATCTCGCTCGCGTCGGTCGAACTCACTGCGTGAGTTTGTCACGCTGCGCCGTGCAGTACCGACCGCGACGGTGCCGATAGCGTCGAGGTCGTGACGGTGCTCGTGGACGATGCGCGTTGGGAATGGCGGGGTCTGCGGTGGGCTCACCTCGTGAGCGACCACTCCTACGATGAGCTGCACGACTTCGCGCGGAGCATCGGCAAGCGTCGGCTGGGGTTCCAGGGCGACCACTACGACGTCGACGAGGTCGACCGGGAGCGGGCCATCGACCACGGCGCCGAGCTGGTCGACAGCCGCGATCTCGTCCGGCGGCTCCGCGACGCGGGGCTCCGGAACCGCCACGACAAACCGGCGTGGCGTCGTCTCGGCGACTGGCCGCCGGGGGTGGTCGCCGACGGCGCGCCCCGCGACCTGACGGAGCGGGCTCGGGAGCTCCTCCTCGACCCGACCGACGCCCACGTCGGCCTGTTCGTCGATCTCCGTCATCGGGTGCTCCTCTGCGATCTTCCGCCGTCGGTGCCGGTTCCCGACCCCGCGGCGCCGTTCGCCACGGGCCCGCGGGCCGACGGGTCGTGGAGCGTCGAGCTCTTCCATCCGGCTTGAGTGCCCCGCGGGGCCGGTAGCCTTTTCGCCGTGGCTCTGTATGTGCAGAAGTTCGGCGGCACCTCCGTGGGTGATCCCGACCGGATCCGTGAGGTGGCCGACCATGTCGCCCGTTGCCGCAAGCGTGGCGACCAGGTGGTCCTCGTCGTCTCGGCCATGGGCAAGGAGACCGACGAACTGCTCCGCCTTGCCGACCAGGTCTCGGTGACCAAGCCCGGGCGTGAGATGGACATGCTCATCACCGGCGGCGAACGCAAGGCGTGCGCCCTCGTCTCCATGGCCCTGCACGACAAGGGCATCGAGAGCGACAGCTTCACCGGGAGTCAGGCCGGGTTCCTGACCGACACGACCCATCGCAACGCCAAGATCCTCGAGGTCGCCCCTCACCGCATCAGGGAATCGCTCGATGCCGGGCGGGTCCCTGTCGTCGGCGGTTCGCAGGGCGTCTCGACGGAGAACGACGTCACCTTCTTCGGGCGGGGCGGTTCCGACACCACGGCCGTCGCCCTCGCCCACGCACTCGAGGCCGACGCCTGTGAGCTCTACACCGACGTCCCCGGCGTCTTCACCACCGACCCGCGTGTCGTCGCCGACGCCCGGAAGATGGAACACATCTCATTCGACGAACTGCTCGA
Organism: Acidimicrobiales bacterium; assembly: GCA_040263275.1. Classification (GTDB taxonomy): domain Bacteria; phylum Actinomycetota; class Acidimicrobiia; order Acidimicrobiales; family Aldehydirespiratoraceae; genus JAJRXC01. The sequence goes on along the minus strand of JBDQKM010000055.1, from coordinate 10,295 downwards.
GATGACCGCCACCGGTTGTCCGAAACCGGCTATGCGGTCGGTCGAGCTCGCCCGCTCCCACGGCGTCACGCTGCACGTTCGCAGCGCGTTCTCGTGGGTGCCCGGTACCTGGGTCACCGAGGAGGCCTCCATGGAACGCGCCATCATCTCTGCGGTCACGCACGACACGTCCGAGGCCAAGATGACGGTCTCCGGCGTGAGCGACCGTCCCGGCGTGGCGGCCCTGCTGTTCCGCCGACTGGCCGACGCCGAGGTCAACGTCGACATGATCGTGCAGAACGTCTCGGCCGAGGGTCGCACCGACATCAGCTTCACCCTTCCCCACGAACAGACCGGCGCCGCCAACGACATCGTCGCGTCTATCACCGACGAGCTCGGCGCCGACTCGGTGGTGGTCGACGACGACATCGCCAGGGTGAGCCTCATCGGTGCCGGGATGCAGACCAACCCCGGTGTGGCCGCGACGATGTTCGAGACCATGTCGGCCACGGGTATCAACATCGAGATGATCTCCACCTCGGCCATCCGCATCTCGTGCGTGGTCCGTGAAGGGCAGGCCGAGGACGCGGTCAGCGCGCTGCACGCCGCCTTCCAGCTCGACAAGGCGCCCGAGGACCGCGCCGACGTCTGAGCCTCAGCGCTGGGGTTCGTCCGACTCCAGCGCCATGATCAGGCGCTTTGCCGCGGCGTGGTCGACCTTGTCGGACCCGGTGCGGGGGAGCGACGAGACGAACTCGATGCGTTCGGGTTGGGCTTCGGGGGCGAGCACGGCCGAGAGGGCGCGGCGCACCGCTCGCCCGTCGTCGCCCGCTGATTCCACGAGCGCGGCCAGCGCGCCCGAAGGCGTGACGCCCGCGGCGCTCGCGATGATCCCCTCCAGGGAGTTGAGTGCGGCCTCGACCGCCTCGAGTTCGATGCGCACGCCCCGCACCTTCACCTGTCGATCGATGCGGCCACGGAAGTGGAGGAGACCCTCGTCGTCTCGTTCGACGAGGTCGCCTGTGCGATACCAGCGGCTCACGAGCCCACCGGGCTCGGCTTCCTCGACAAACGACGTGGCGGTCAACTCGGGCTGGTCCCAGTAGCCGGCCATGGCCGTGCTGGTGCGAACGAGCAGCTCGCCGGCCCGGTGGTCGCGATTCCCGGACTCACCGTCGACCGGCACGATCCGGCACTCGGTGTCGTCCCAGGCTCGCCCGATCGGAATCGAGGCACCCTCGTCGGGGGGCCCGTCGAGATGGTGGAACGTGCACTGGTTCACCTCGGCCGGTCCGTAGACGTTGCTGAACCGGGCCGCGGGGGCCAGCGCCATCAGCGCCCCGAGTTCGTTGGCCGGGAAGATCTCGCCCCCGAACAGCACCCATCGCAGGCTGCGCAGGGTGGTGTCGGTCAGCCCGCCCCGGTCGAGGAGCTGGCGCAGGATGGTGGGGACGGAGTACCAGATCGAAGCCTGCTCCCGTTCGACGAGCTCGGCGATGTTCGCCGGGAAACGCAGCAGGGCTTCGGCGACGAGGATCACTCGGGCGCCGACGAGGGGCCCGGCGTAGAGCTCGAATGTCGACTGGTCGAAGTGGAAGGGGGCGACGTTGGCCATCGCGTCGTCGGCCGTGAGCTGGTAGCAGTCCGCAGCGAGTTCGGCGTAGCGAAGGCCGCTGGTGTGGGTGTGGACGATGCTCTTCGGCGAACCGGTCGAGCCCGAGGTGGTGATCATGTAGGCCGGGTCGGCACCGCGGCGCGAGGCCGGTCCGCGTGGGTCGCTCGCCGCGATCTCGTCGGCGGCGAGGTGCTCGGCGCCGTCCAGTGCGGCGCCCACCGTCATGCGGGGCGGGGCTGCGGTCGCCCATCGGGGAAGGGTCGTGGGGTCGAGCACCACGGCGGCCGGGTCGATCGACCGGGCGATGTGGGCGATCGTCTCCTTGCCGGCTCGGGGATTGACCGGAACGGCGATCGCGCCGGCATGCATCGCGGCATGGATGGCGACGAAGCTCTCCACCGACTTCGGTGCATGCACGATGACCCGTTCCCCGGGGGCGACACCGCGGTCGCGCAGCGTCGCACTCAGCCGCTCGACCCGGTCGGCGAGTTCCTCGAAGCGAAGCCGCGCGGTGCCGTCGGTGAGCGCTTCGCCGGAAGCGTCGCGGTCGGCCGCAGCCGGGATCAGCTGGGAGAGCAGGTACGGGCGCAGACCGCCGGTCGGATCGAATGTGCGCATACAGCCGACCACGGTACTGTCGGCGGCGATGACCCGACCCACCGCACTGGTGACCGGCGCGAGCCGCGGTCTCGGCAAGGCGATCGCGATCTCGCTGGCCGAGGCCGGCCACGATGTGGCCATCACCGCCCGAACCATGATCGATGGTGAGCGCCGTCTGGAGGGCGACGACTCCATCGTCGTGCCGGGGGGCCTCGACACCACCGCAGCAGCGATCGAGGCGGCCGGCGGGCGCGCCGTGCCGATCTACATGGATCTGCTCGACGGAGCCACCGTGCGCGCCGCCGTCGCCGACGCGCTCGACGCGCTCGGTCACCTCGACGTGGTGGTGAACAACGCGATCTACCAGGGGCCGGGCGCCATGGTGGAGCTCCTCGATCTCGGCGACGACGAGGTGCGCAACCTCTTCGAGGGAAACGTGTTCGCCCAGCTCGCCCTGCTGCGCGAGGTGCTGCCGGCCATGATCGAGCACGGAGGCGGCACCGTGGTCAACATGATCTCCGCCACCGCGTACGCCACGCCGAAGAACCGCATCGGCCAGGGCGGCTGGGGGATGGGCTACGCCATGACCAAGGCGGCCTTCGAGCGAGTGGCCCCGTTGCTCGAGGTCGAGCATGCCGATGACGGAATCCGCGCGTTCAGCATCGATCCCGGTCACGTGCCGACCGAACGGCAGATCGCGGCGGGTCGAGCCAAGCAGTACGAGGGCAACTTCACGGCCGGCACCCCGGGTGCCATCGGCGCCGCCGTCGCATGGGTGTGCACCGACGCGGGGGCAGAGGAGTACCGGGGTCGGATCGTGCCGGCCCAGAAGGTCGCGAAGGAGCACGGTCTCCTCCCGCTGCCACCCGACGGGGAAGGATGAGTCGATGACCGAGATCCACGGCCACCACGAGCCCGGGTTCGCGCCGGTGCGCGACGCGTTCGCCGAGAACTTCGCCGACGGGGATCTGGGCGCATCGTGCGTCGTGATCCACGGCGACGAGACCGTCGTCGACCTGTGGGGCGGTCATCGCGACGTGGCCGCGACACAACCGTGGGAGCGCGACACGATCGTCAACGTGTGGTCGACCACGAAGATGATGGCGGCCCTGTGCGTGCTCGTACTCCACGACCGGGGAGTCCTGTCGGTCGACGACCCCGTCGCCTCGGTGTGGCCCGAGTTCGCCGCCGACGGCAAGGGCGGCGTGCTCGTGCGCCATGTGCTGAGCCACACGGCGGGCGTGCCCGGTTACGACGAACCCATCACCGAGGAACAGATGTACGACACCCCGTTCTGTGTCGACCGTCTGGCCGGGCAGGCCCCGTGGTGGGAACCCGGCACCGCGTCCGGTTACCACTCCTCGACCCAGGGTGTACTGCTCGGGGAGATCGTCCGGCGAGCCGACGGGCGTTCGCTCGGACAGTTCTTCCGCGACGAGATCGCCGGTCCGCTCGGGGCCGATTTCCACATCGGCACTCCCGACTCGGTCTTCGAACGCATCGCGGAGGTGCGCTACGACGAGATCGACACGCAGGTGATCCCGGGCGACAGCATCGCGGCGCGGGTTTCGCAGGGCGAGCCGTCGCACGCAGCAATGGTCAACACCGACCGGTGGCGCCGGTTCGAGCAGCCGGCGAGCAATGGCCACGGCAATGCCCGCAGCGTGGCCACGATCGTGTCGTGTCTCGCCCGCGGCGGTCTCGTCGACGGGCACCGGGTGCTGTCACCCTCGACGATCGAGCGTTGCTTCGACGTGCAGGCCGACGGAACCGATCTCGTGCTCGGGTTGCCGACGAAGTTCGGCATCGGTTTCGGCATGCCGTCGGAGGGCATGCCGATGGGGGTCAACGACCGCACGCTGTTCTGGGCGGGCTGGGGTGGCTCGATGGCCGTCGTCGATGTCGAGAACCGGGTCACGGTCGTCTACGTGATGAACCGGATGCAGGACGGCACCGTCGGCGGGATGCGCTCGGCCCGTGTCATCTTCGCGGCCCACGAGGCGGCGCGGGCGTTGCGAGCGACCTCGGACTGACGTCGTCGTCAGATGTTGGTGAGGGGCCGCGACGCGTCGACCAGGCCGCGCGACCCAAGGTCGACCGACGGTCCGGTGATCGGCGTGAACAGTGGTGGCTCGTCGTAGCCGAGCATCGCCGCCGCGCCCTCCTCGGCGACCCGGCGCCGATCGCGCTTGCGGAGCACGGCGCTGAACGAGACGAGCCCCACCCCGACGATGCCGCTGAGTGCGGCCGGCGCCAGGAGCTTGAGGCTGACGGCGCGTATCGCGATCTCCGCCGTCCGAAAGCCGGTGACCGCGCCGATGAGATACGGCAGTGCCACCGCCGCGATCCCGCACACGAGGCCGACGCCGAGCACCCAGCGGCCCATCCATCCGGCTGCACGGTGACGGTGCGGGTGGACGGCCAGGCCGAGGGGGGCCAGCAGGGATGCGAGCAGGGCGAACCCTCGCACTCGGTCGGAAAGGTCGGCGACCGCGGTCAGGTCGGGGAACGAGCCGGGGTCGATGCTCCACAGCGCTGCATCGGCAGGCACGATCGACGCGAGACGGGGTGACTCCACTTCGATCACGCCCATGACGGCCTCGGTCAGCGGGGTGAGATCGGCTCCCGTCGGATCGCCGGTCTCGAACGTCCGACGGTGGAGGTCCTCGGCGAGCGTCTGGAGTTCGGCCCGCACGGCGTCGTCGTCGACGATCACCGCCGAGACGGCCGCAGCCTCCTGCGCGACGTCGAGTTCGAACGCGGCGGCGATGGCCACGAGCTCGTCACCGACCAGTTGTGTCTCGACGCCGCGGGCCACCTCGACCTGCAGTTCCTCGCGGGCGGCCGGATCGTCGAGGGCCTGCGCGAACGCCGACATCGCGGTGGCCTCGTCGAGCACGAGCGTTCGGAGGCCGGAGACGAACCCGAGCAGGGTCAGGGCGATGACTCCGACGATGACCGCGCCACCGGCGAGGATCGAGCGTGCGCTGCGTGGCGGCTTGGTGGGGAGGCGCGACGGGCGTGCGGGGGCGTCGAGATACACGCTGCCGGTGGGTTGCTGCATCGCTTCACCTCCGATCCGTTCGCTCGTGCGGGTCGAGGGTGACCTGCACATTCGTCGGCAACCATTTCTTCGGAACGGAATCGGCGCAGGTGTAGCGGAACCTGACCGGTGACCGGGGTTCGATCGACCCATCTTCCCGGCCCGGTGGGCCGGATGGCCCAGACTGGATGCGCGAGACTCACCGAACGGGCCGCACGGGTTCGGCAGACACCACAGGGAGACACAGGATGACGGCAGAGAACCGAGCGGTGGTGCAGTCGCTGGCCGATGCGTGGGCGGCGCAGGACATCGACGCGATCATGGGGCACTTCACCGACGACATCGTGTACCACAACATGCCGATGGAGCCGGCCGAGGGCGCCGACGCGGTACGGGTGGCGATCGAGGGCTTCCTGGCCATGGCCGACTCCATCGTGTTCGAGACCCTCAACGAGGTCTCCGACGGCGATCTCGTGCTCAACGAGCGGGTCGACACGTTCGTCATCGGTGGCAACCCCACGCCCATCAGGGTCATGGGTACGTTCGAGCTCCGAGATGGCCGGATCGCCCGATGGCGCGACTACTTCGACATGGCCGGACTCACCGGCGGCTGACCGGAGCAGTTCTGCGCCGGTGGCCCGATTGCCCGTGCCGGTCATGCTCGTGCCGGTTTCGTGGGTGGATCGGGTCCCACGCCGCCGAGTACTACCTGAACCGTAGATCGGCGAAGCAGCACCGTGTCAGCGAAGCAGCACCGTGTCAGTGCGCGAGCACCGTGTCGGTGTCGACGCCGCTCCGCATCACCTTGCCGGGAAGGGCATCGGTCGCCTCGCCGTCGATCACCGTGCTCACGCCGTTGACCATGACCCGGCGGATGCCGGTGGCCTCGGAGTAGAGCCGGCGGCTGTCGCCCGGCAGGTCGAACACCAATTCGACGTCGGTCGCGCCGACTTCGTCGGCGTCGAGGATGACGATGTCGGCGAAGTAGCCCTCTTCGATGCGCCCGCGGTCGCGGAGGCCGAACAGTCGGGCGGGCACCTCGGTGAGGTGACGGATCGCGTTCTCCATCGTGGTCAGCTTGCGGCCGCGCAGACAGTCGTCGAGCCAGGCGGTCGTGTAGGGCGCGCCGGCCATGCGATCGAGGTGGGCGCCGGCGTCGGAACCACCGATCATCACCGCGTCGTGCTCCCAGGCCTGGGCCCGCAGACGCCAGCTCTCGGGGTCGTCGTCGGTCGGCAGCGGCCACCAGACGGTGCGGAGGTCGTCGTTGAGCGAGATGTCGACCATGGTGTGGAACGCACGCTGGCCCCGCTCACGGGCGATGTCGCCGAGCGTGCGGCCCTTGAGTCCCTCGTTGGCCTCGCTGTAGGTGTCGCCCACCATGTAGTTGTCCCACCCGGTGAGCCGAGAGAAGACGCCGGCCTCGGGAAGCGCCGCCTGGTTCTCGAGCCACGTGCGGATCTCGGGGTCGCGCAGCTTCTCCATGCGCTCCGGGTAGTCGAGCCCGAACACGGTCTTCCACTCGGGCAACTGGTGCAGCGCACAGAAGGTGCCGAGGCTCATGTTCATGCCCACGAGGATCGGCATGGTGAGGGCGACGACCTTCGCGCCGGCGTCGTTCGCCTTCTCGCACGCATCGATCTGGTTGAGGTAGGCGTCGGGGCGGGCGGAGTCGATGGTGAGCACGTTCCAGTTGAGTGGTCGGTTGCCCTCGACGGACATCCGGGTCATCAGCTCGACCTCGCCGTCGTTGAAGCCGTTGAGGCAGCCGTCGGCGACCCACTCGAGCGTCGTGCCTTCGTGTTGTGACGTCTCGCGGCAGAGCTCGAGTACCTCTTCCTCCGCGGCCCACCGGCTCGGCACGGGGTTGCCGTCCCAGTCGCTGTGGGTGAACGATCGGCCGGTCGAGAAGCCGATGCCACCCGCCTCGATCGACTCCTTGAGGAGGCGGCGCATCTCGGCGACCTGCTCCGGTGTCGCCTCGTGGCCGACCGAGTCGTCCTTCATGACCATGCGGCGCAGCGCGCAGTGGCCGACGAGGAAGCCGACGTTGATCGCGGTGCCGTTGTCGTCGATGCGGTCGAGGTACTCGCCGAACGAGTTCCAGTTCCAGGGCACGCCCAGTTCGAGCGCCTCGAGGGCCATGCCCTCGACCTTCACCATCATCTTCTTGAGGTACTCACCGTCGGACTCGTCGCCCAGCGGCGCCAGGGTGAATCCGCAGTTGCCGGCGATCATCGAGGTCACGCCGAAGTAGTTCGACGGCGTGGCTCTCGGATCCCAGAAGAGCTGAGCGTCGTAGTGGGTGTGGGGGTCGACGAAGCCGGGGCACACGACGAGTCCGGTGGCGTCGATCGTCTCGGCCGCCTCCTCGGTGATGTCGCCGACGGCCACGATGCGGCCGTCCCTGACTCCGACATCGGCCTGGATCCCGGCGGCACCGGTGCCGTCGACCACGGTGCCGCCCTTGATGAGTACGTCGAGCATGTGTGCCGTCCTCCGACTCGCGAATCGCCCGCCATCGTACGGGCACCCGGCGGTTTCTGACGAGTCGTCAGGTGCGAGTGTCGTGTCGGTGGTGCTCGGGGTAGCGCTCGACCCGCGGCGATGCGAGGCTGCCGCCATGAGTGAACGCATCGAGCAGCTGTTGGCCGAGATGGATCTCGACGAGAAGGTGGCTGCCGTCACCGGCCTCGACATGTGGCATACACGGCCCAACGAGCGGCTCGGGATCCCGAAGATGAAGGTGACCGACGGCCCCAACGGGGCACGCGGCGACGGACTGATGGGCACGGGGGCGCAGACCGCGTGTATCCCGTCGGGAGCCGCCCTCGGCGCCACCTGGGACCCGGAGCTCGTGGAGCGACTCGGCGAGATCCTCGGCGACGAGGCGAAGGCCAAGAGGGCCCACGTGTTGTTGGCCCCGACCATCAACCTCCACCGCTCGCCCAAGGGTGGCCGCAACTTCGAGTGCTACAGCGAGGACCCGATCCTGACCGGTCGTCTCGCGGCGGCTTTCGTGCGCGGTGTGCAGTCGAAGGGCGTGGCGACCACACCGAAGCACTTCGTGGCCAACGACTCCGAGTTCGAGCGCAACTCGATCGACACCCAGGTCGACGAGCGCACCCTGCGTGAGCTGTACCTGCTTCCCTTCGAGCACGCCGTGAAGGACGGCGACGCGTGGGGAATCATGAGTGCCTACAACCGGCTCAACGGCACCTTCTGCTCCGAGCACGAATGGCTGCTCACGACCGTGCTGCGTGACGAGTGGGGTTTCGACGGGTTCGTCGTCACCGACTGGTTCGCGGCCCGTTCGACCGCGGCGATGGCCAACTCCGGCCTCAGCCTCGAGATGCCCGGTGAAGGTCGCTTCTACGGTGGAGCGCTCAAGGAGTCGGTGCAGTCGGGCACCGTCTCCGAGGCGGCACTGGACCGGATCGTGCGCGACGTGCTGCGCACGATGGAACGCACCGGCGCCCTCGACGGCGATGGAGACTTCACCGAGGGCACGCTCGACCGCCCCGAGGACCGGGCGGTCATCCGGGGCGCGGCAGCAGCGGGCTCGGTGTTGCTGCGCAACGACGGGATCCTTCCCCTCGACCCGGCGACGCTCTCGAAGGTCGCCGTCGTCGGCCCCAACGCCTTCAACGCCAAGGTCATGGGTGGTGGGTCGGCGAAGGTCAACTCCTATCGGGCGACCTCTCCGCTGGACGCGCTCACCGAGCGCCTCCCTCACGCCGAGGTCCGCTGGGAGAAGGGCAGCGACATCGACCGCACCACCCCGCCGCTCACCCGGCCCCTGGTCGACGGCAAGGTCACGTTGGAGTTCTTCGACGGCCAGGAGTTCGCCGGTGAGCCGGTCCGCTCCCACGAGCGCTCGTCGCTCGAGACGCTCGCGTTCGGCTCGCCGGCCCCCGATGTCGACCCGAAGGCGTTCTCGATCCGGGCGAGCTGCACCGTGGTGCCCACTGTCACCGGGCCTCACGAGTTCCGGCTCGTGCAGTGCGGGCGGGCTCGGGTGCTCGTCGGCGGCGACGTGCTCATCGACGCGACCGAAGGGGAGGTTCCCCCCGGTACCGCCTACTTCGGGTTCGGCAGCGACGAGATCCCGGGGACCCGGGACCTGACGGCCGGCGTCCCCGTCGACGTGGTCGTGGAGTACACCAATCGTGATGCGGTCCTGCTCAGTGGTTTCACCGTGGGGTTGGTGCCGCTCGTCGAAGAGGACCTGCTCGGTCGGGCGGTGGCGCTCGCCGAGGAGAGCGACGTCGCCATCGTCGTCGTGGGGACCAACGACGACTGGGAGACCGAGGGTCGGGATCGTGATCTCTGGGAGCTCCCCGGCGACCAGCCCGAGCTGATCCGCCGAGTCAGCGCAGCCAACCCCCGCACGATCGTGGTGCTCAACGTGGGCGCGCCCCACGACCTGAGCTGGATCGACGACCCTGCGGCAGTGCTGAGCGTCGGCTTCGGTGGGCAGGAACTCGGCGACGCGGTCGTCGACATGCTCCTCGGCGACGTCGAACCGAGCGGCCGGGCGCCGACGACGGTCGGTGCCCGCTACGAACACTTCGGGGCCTACCCGAACTATCCCGGCGAGAACAGTGTCGTCCGCTATGGCGAGGGCCTCTTCACCGGCCATCGCTTCCACGATGCGATGGCGATCGAGCCGGCCGTGCCCTTCGGATTCGGTCTGGGCTACACGACCTTCTCGATCGGTGCGCCCCGGGCCGCCACCCGCGCGGCGCCGGGTGATGCGATCACCGTGGCGGTCGATGTCACCAACACCGGAGACCGGGTCGGGTCCGAGGTCGTCCAGCTCTATGTGGAGCCGATCGACCCGGCGGTGAGCCGACCGGTGCGCGAGCTCAAGGCATTTCACAAGGTCACCCTCGAGCCCGGCGCGACCGAGACGGTGAGTCTCGAACTCGACGCCCGTGCCTTTGCCTACTTCGACGTGGGCGATCCGATCTGGGAGGAACTGCAGTCCGGGATGCCCGTGCCCGCCCACGGCGACACCCAGCATCGCCAGGTGGCGGGCTGGTACGTCGACCCGGG
>JBDQKM010000054.1:0-18314 GCA_040263275.1 Acidimicrobiales bacterium | reverse complement strand
TGCGCCTGCCCGACGGGCGGGGCGGGGGTTCGCGCGGGGGGGGGTGGGGGTTGGGTTGGGGGTGGCGGGGGGGCCCCGCCTTGTACATCCCCCCCCCAACCGCTGGGGGCGCGGGGGTTTGCCGCCGGGCGCACTCTCTCACTTCATTTGCGGTTTCGCTCGATCAGCCTTCGATGTCGTCGTAGGTGACGGTGAAGGCGTCGGTGAAGTACTTCTCACCGAGTTCGTCGAGGAACCCGCTCGAGCGCATCTCGTCGATCGCCGCGTCGACGGCGGGGATGAGCTCACTGTCGAGCGGGAAGATGAAGCCCAGCGGATCCGCCTGGAGCGCGTCGTCGACGAGCTTTACAGCGTCGGCGTTCTCGCCCACGTAGCCCTGGCCGGCGGCGTCGTCGATGATCACGGCATCGACATCGCCGTTGACGAGCGCCTGGACGGCGAGGCCGAACTGGTCGAAGGCCGAGATGCGGTCGTCGCCACCGAGCAGCGACTCGGCGAGCTCGAAGTTGGTCGTGCCGACCTGGGTCCCGATGAGGGCATCGCCGTTGATGATGTCGTCGGCGTTCGAGAAGCGGTCGTCGTCGATTCCGACGATGAACTTCTGATCCACGGTCATGTAGGCCTGCGAGTACGCAACGATCTCCTTGCGTTCGTCGGTGATCGAGATGCCGTCGGCGGCCGTGTCGATCTCGCCCTGGGCGACCTGGTCGATGACCGCCGGCCAACCGGCGACGACGAACTCGGCCTCGCAGTTGGCGATGCGGCAGATCTCACGCCAGGCGTCGTAGTCCCAGCCCTGGCCCTCGGACTCGCCGGCGGGCACGTAGTTGAACGGCAGGTAGGCGTTTTCGACGCCGACGGTGACGGTGCGGCCGCCGAGGTCGGTGCCCGAGATGGCTTCACCGCTGTCGTCGTCGTCGCCGCAGGCGGCGGCGAGCAGGCCGACGGCCAGCAGTACTGCGAAGAGCCGTACGAAGCGGCTGCGCTTGGTGGTCATTTGGTCTTCCTCCTCCAGCTGGCAGATCTCTGCCAAAACAAGTGGGGAAAGCCTACCCGGTATCTTGGCCCGCGTACTCCGCGAGGCGTTCGTAGAGCGGCATCGCCTCGGCGAGGACCGCCCGCAGATTCTCGGGGATCTCCCGCGTCGGCGACCGATACGGGGCGAATCCGGTCGACGTGTGCACATTGTCGTACCAGTGCGGGGCCCAGACCCCGTCCTCGGGCTTCGGGCCGGCCGGCCAGGACAGCATCGCGGGGTCGAAGTCGATGCCGACGTGCTCGCACACCCCGGTGAGTACCCCACCGGGGTCTTGGCGCAGGGCTCGCGACTCGATCACGAGGGGCCGACCGCCCTCGGCCAGTACGGCGTCGAGGAGCTCGACAGACTCGACGAGGCCCGTGTCGGTCAGGTCGCACTCGGGCAGCTGCACCGACAGCGAGGCCAGCATCTCGCGCGGATCACGGGTGAGGATGATGTTCTCGGTGTGGGCGAGATGGCTCCGGTCGACCCCGCGGAGGTGGTGGGCCATCTGTTTGACGTAGAGCACGGGTGTCGGGCAGGGGCCGAGGATGACGTCGCGGATCACCTCATCGGGGTCGGTCGACTGGCTGGCGAGCACCTCTGCGACGCCGGGGTGAGAGCGATCGTCATTGCTCAGGTAGTGGGCGTAGAGGGGCTCGTCGACGACCGTGGTGTCGGCCCGCTGGCGCCACGAATACATCAGCGCAGTCGAGATGTTGCGCGGCCCCGACCAGCACTGGATGCGCGTGACCCCGTCACCCATGGGTGACGTTTGCCGCGATCTCGGCCTCGTAGAGCTCACGGAGGTGAACGGTCATCGGACCCTGGTTGCCGTCGGCGATGGTGCGCCCGTCGATGGTGTGCACCGGGGTCAGACCCCCGAAGGTGCCGGTGACGAAGGCCTCGTCGGCCGCGTAGACGTCGGTGAGCGAGAACGGCGCCTTGTGCACCGGGATGCCGGCCGCCTCTGCGACCTCGCAGATCAGGGCCGAGGTGATGCCGTTGAGGTTGTACTGCCCGGTCGCCGTCCACACCTCGCCGCGTTTGATGATGAAGAAGTTGGTGGCGTTGCAGGTGGCGACGGCCCCGGTGGGGTCGAGCATGAGCGCCTCGTCGGCGCCGGCCTTCGTCGCCTGGATCAGGGCGATGACCTCGTGGAGCTTCGAGTGGCAGTTGAGCTTCTGGTCGAGCGTGTCGGGCGGGGGACGGCGCACCGTCGCGGTGAAGAGCGAGATGCCGCGATCGCGCACCTCGGGATCGGCGGCCTTGTGCTCGGCGATGATCACGATGTTGGGGCCACCGACATTGTTGGAGGGATGCTGCGACGGCGTCTTCTTGTCGCCCCGCGTGACCATGAGCCGGATGTGGACCATGTCGTCCATCCCGTTGCGGTCGACGGTCTCGCGGAGCGCGGCGGTGATCCCGGCCCGGTCGAGGCCGATGTCGAGATCGATGGCTGCGGCGCTGGCGAAGAGCCGGTCGAGATGGCGGTCGAGGTGGGCGAACACGCCGTGATGGAGTCGGATGCCCTCCCAGATGCCGTCCCCCACGAGGAAGCCGCTGTCGAAGACCGAGATCTTGGCCTCGTCCCTCGGAAAGAACTTGCCGTTGATGTAGATGTCGACGTCGGCATTGCGTTCGTCGGCCAACGCCTGATGGGTGCTTCTGGACATGGGCCGACGCTAGCTCTGCTGGACCGCCTCCCTAGACTTCGACCATGCTCGATCCCGTGACCACTTCGCAGGGCGTGGCCGTCGTCCACCTCTTCTGCGAGCGCACCCCCGACACCGACGACGCTGCCGTCATCGCCGCAGTGCAGGCCGCTCAGGCCGACGAGGTGCAGGTGGTGACCGTGGCCGTGCTCGGCCACAAGGCATCGCTGTGCTTCATGGCCCTGCACGCCGACGGGTGGAAGCTGCGCGACCTCCAGACCGGCCTGGTCGCCGCCGGGCTCATGGTGGTCGACAGCTTCGTGTCGATCACCGAACTCTCCGAGTACGCCCAGGGTCTGCCCGAGGAGATGGCCAACATGCGCCTCTACCCCGAGCTCCCGCCCGAGGGGAAGCACGCCTGGTGCTTCTACCCCATGACCAAGCGGCGCAACGCCGACCAGAACTGGTACGACCTGCCCTACGACGACCGCAAGGCGCTCATGATGGAGCACGGCACGTCGGGCCGGCAGTTCGCGGGGCGCATCGTGCAGCTCATCACCGCGTCGACCGGTCTCGACGACTGGGAGTGGGGCGTCACCCTGTTCGGCGTCAAGCTCGACGACCTGAAGGACACCGTCTACACGATGCGCTACGACACGGCCTCCGCGATCTACGCCGAGTTCGGCGCGTTCTACACGGGCATGGTCGGCCCTGTGGAGGAGATCGTCGGGCGCACGGCGTGACAGAGGTGTAGCGGATCGACCGCGAAGAGTGGTTGAACTCGAGTGGTGTACCCCATTCCGACACGACCCGCCCTACACTCTCCGATCAAGTAATACGGCCGTGCGGAGCCGTCCTTCCGCGCACGATCCCAATGGAGGGGAATCACCCAATGAAGTTTTCACGCAAGCTCCTCATGCTGCTTGCCGTGCTGCTCTCGTTCTCGCTCATCGCTGCCGCCTGTGGCGACGATGACGACACGGACGCCGGCGACGACACGACCACCACCGCGGCCGCCGACGACGGCGACGACGGTGACATGGGCGACGGCGACAGCCTCGGCGACGGCTCGCTCGGCACCATCACCGTCGAGGCCGGGTCGGCTGTCCAGATCCGTTCGCTCAACGCCATCACCGGCGACGTGGCGTTCCTCGGTATTCCGAACCAGAACGGCGTCGAGCTGGCCGTGGCCGACTTCGGCCAGATCCACGGCTTCGACGTGACGTCGGGCGAAGGTCTCGATGACCTCTGCTCCGCTGAGGGTGGCCAGGCCGCCGCGCAGCAGATCGTCGCCGACGAGCAGGTTGCCGGCGTCATCGGCACCTCGTGCTCGGGCGCGGCAGCATCGGCGGCTCCGCTGATCAGTGAGAACGGTCTCGTGATGATCTCCGGATCCAACACCTCGCCGTCGTTGACCTCGGATCTCCAGGGCAACGCCAACGAGAACTACCGCCCCGGCTACTACCGGACGGCTCACAACGACCTGTTCCAGGGCGCGGCCATGGCCGAATTCGTGTTCAACGATCTCGGTCTCGTGACCGCAGCGGCGATCCACGACGGCGACCCCTACACCCAGGGCCTCGCCCAGGCGTTCGCCGATGCCTATGAGGCACTCGGTGGCGAGATGGTCGGCTTCACCGGTGTGAACAAGGAAGACACCGACATGGTGCCCGTTCTCACCGAGGTCGCGGCGCAGAGCCCTGAGGCCCTGTTCTTCCCGATCTTCCAGCCGGCCGGCGACTTCATCGCCGACCAGGCTGCCGGCGTCGACGGTCTCGGTGAGACCCAGCTGCTCGCAGCCGACGGTCTCCTTGTCGACGGCTTCCTCGAGCTGCCGCAGTCCGGGGGCATGTACTTCTCGGGCCCTGACACCCGATTCGGCACGAACGTGAACGAGTCGACCGGCAAGACGGCCGACGAAGTGCTCGCCGCCTACAACGAGAAGGTCGGCGAGCCGCCGTCCGCCGCGTTCTGGGGTCACAGCTACGACGCCACCGCCATGCTGCTCGACGCCATCGATGCGGCGAGTTCGGTCGATGCCGACGGCAACCTCGTCATCGACAAGGCCGGCATCCGTGAGTACCTCAACGGTATCTCGGGTTACTCCGGCCTCATCGGCACCATCAACTGTGACGAGTTCGGTGACTGCGGTTCGCAGAAGATCACCATCGTCAAGCACGACGACTCGACCGACATCGAGGCCTCCAAGGCCAACGTCGTCTTCGAGTACGCCCCGGCGTAGTCGTCTGAACCGAGAAGGGCCCTGCCTCCGGCAGGAGGCGGGGCCCTTCGCGTTTTCCGCCTGTGTCAACCGGCGTCTGAATGGGCTAGCCTCTGGCCTTTCCTGGCGACCTCGGGGGGATCCTTGACCACTGCGATGCGAACCCGTCACGCGCCACGCACGCGTGTCGACTGGTTTCTCACGTTTCTCCGCTTCGCGTTGACGACCCTGGTCGTGGTCGGCTTGCTCGCCTTCATCGGCCAGCAGATCGATCCCGACAACTTCTTCGCCCGAGCGGTCAACGAGGACGCCTCGCGACTGTCGTGGGAAGCGATCAAGGATCTGGTCGTCTCCGGCCTGTCGCAGGGCGCGATGTACGGCCTGATCGCCCTCGGCTACTCGATGGTCTACGGCGTGTTGGGGTTCATCAACTTCGCCCACGGCGAGGTGTTCATGGTCGGGGCGATGACCGGGATGATCACCTCCAACAAGCTCGCCGACGGTGGTCTCTGGGAGAGCAACTTCATCCTCGCCATCCTGATCGCCATCCTCGTGTCGGTCCTGTGTTCCACCATCACCGCAGTGGTGATGGAGCGGGTGGCCTACCGCCCGTTGCGCGGATCACCGCGGCTCATCCCGTTGATCACGTCGATCGGCGTCTCATTCTTCATCCAGTACACCTCGGCCCTCCTGCTCGGCCCCGGCGCCAAGAGTTACCCACGGCTTCCCGACTGGCTCCGTGACGACATCTCCTGGATCGGGATCGAAGGGAAGAAGGTCGTGGTGCTGGTCGTCGCGGCGATCTCGATGGCCGGACTCTGGTACCTCGTCGAACGAACCAAGACGGGCAAGGCCATGCGAGCGGTCGCAGAAGACAAGGAGATCGCCTCGTTGATGGGTATCGACGTCGACCGCACGATCGTGACGACCTTCGCCGTCGGCGGTGCCATGGCGGGCGTCGCCGGGATCCTCTGGGGCATTCTCTTCGGTTCCGTCACCGAGTTCACCGGCTTCCTCCCCGGCATCAAGGCGTTCAGCGCCGCGGTCGTCGGCGGCATCGGCAACCTCGGCGGGGCCATGGCCGGTGGCCTGACGCTCGGATCGTCGGAGTCGCTGGCTCCCCAGATGGTCCTGGAGCCACTGGGCGTCACGGGACACACGCAGCTCAAGGACGCGGTCGCGTTCCTGGTGCTCATCTTCGTACTGCTCGTCAAGCCCACCGGCCTCTTCGGCGAGCGGCTCTCGTCGGAGGATCGCGCATGACGGCCCATCTCGAATCCGAGGCCCCCGAGACTATTCCGGCCCGCGCGCCACTCGACCAGGACTGGCGCAAGCTGGGACGTTTCGGCGCCCTCCTCGCGCTCGCCCTGGTCTTCGTCTCGCTCATCGGCATGCCGGTCAAGCTCGACAGCCGCATCGTCGTCGAGCCCTTCCTCAGCATGGGCTACCTCTCGTTGCTCTGGCTCCCGGTCCTGCTGGGCTACGCGGTCAACGCCGAGAAGGTACTCGAGGGCATGGCCAGCCACGCCAAGGGGGTCCACGAACTCATCGCCGGCACCGTCGTAGGCCTGATCGGTGGAGCCGGGTTGGCGCTGCTCATCTGGGGCCTCGACACCCGCGACCTGTCGGACCCGCTGGTCAACTGGGGCGACAACCTGCTCGAGTTGCTGATCTTCAACGAGTCGGTCGGGTACGGCGTGCTCGTCTGGCTCGGGATCGGCGCCGGACTCGGCCTCGTGGGCGGTCTGCTCCATGTGGTTCCGCAGTTCGTCACCCGGGCGGCGATCAGTGCCGTCATCGCCGTGTTCCTCGTCTCGGCCTTGGAGTCGGCCCTCGACGACATCTCCGAGGGATTCCGGCTCGAATGGCTGTTCGAATGGTTGTTCGAGACCCGAGGGGGACTCACCCCGAAGGGCGCCCTCGCCATCGCCGTGCTGGCCGCCGGCTACTCCCTCTTCGGCCGGACCCGGGCGAAGGCGGTGCGCCAACGCTACGACTCGATGCCGACGGTCGAGCGGGCCCGGGCTAATGTGGTCCTGCTGGCGCTGACGGCCGTCGCCGTGGTCGTCCTGCCGATGTTCCTCGGCAAGCTCACCAACGAGCTCCTCGCCAATGTCGGCCTCTTCCTGCTGCTCGCGCTCGGACTCAACATCGTGGTCGGCCTCGCCGGCATCCTCGACCTCGGCTACGTGGCCTTCTTCGCGGTGGGCGGCTACACGACGGCCATCCTGACCTCGCCGCAGTCGCCCGGGCTCACCCCCGAACTTCCGTGGCTCCTCGCCCTCATCGTGGTCATCGGCATGGCGACGTTGGCCGGCCTGTTCATCGGTGCGCCGGTGATTCGCATGCGCGGTGACTATCTGGCCATCGTCACGCTCGGCTTCGGCGAGATCATCCGCCTCACCGTGCGCTCCGACTGGGCCAGTGGTCTGACCGGCGGTGCGCAGGGCATCACCGGCATCCCGGGGGCCGACATCCTCGGCCTCGCCGACGTGCGCGGCGTCGATCCGCAGGCGGTCTTCTATCTCGTGGCGTTCTTCTGTGCCATCGCCATCTACGTGAGCTGGCGACTCGAGCGTTCCCGGTTGGGCCGCGCGTGGATGGCTGTCCGGGAGGACGAGTCGGTGGCCGAGGCCATGGGCATCAACACGGTCAACGCCAAGCTGATGGCCTTCGTGGTGGGGGCCATCCTGGCGTCGTTCTCCGGTGCCATCTTCGCCGCCAAGGTCGGCAGTGTGTTCGAGTCGAGCTTCAAGATCCTGGTATCGATCGTGATCCTGGTGGTCGTGATCGTCGGCGGCATGGGCCGTATCGCCGGTGTCATCGCCGGCGCGGTCGTGCTGATCGGCGTGCTGGGCGGGCCGAACCAGCCCGGTCTGCTCGCGGAGTTCTCCGAGTTCAAGCTGCTCATCTACGGCGCCCTGCTCGTCTGGATGATGCTGAAGCGGCCCGAGGGTCTCATCCCCAACGTCCGCCGTAGCCGGGAACTCCACCAGGAGGAGTTCCTCCAGGACGCCTGGCTGCGAGGGCAGACCGACGACGACGAAGAACACAACACGACGCAGGGAGGGGCGACGGCATGAGCGGCGAACGCCTCCTGACCATCGACTCGCTGAGCGTCACCTTCGGTGGTCTCAACGCCCTCAACGACCTGAACTTCCATGTCGACGAGGGTGAGATCGTCTCGGTCATCGGGCCGAACGGCGCCGGCAAGACGACCTTCTTCAACATGATCTCCGGCATGGTGACGCCCACGGCCGGCGACATCGTGTTCCGCGGCGAGTCGCTGCTCGGCCACGACCCGAACCAGGTGACCGCCCGTGGCATCGCCCGGACGTTCCAGAACGTCCGGCTCTTCGCCAACATGACGATCCTCGAGAACGTGATGGTGGCCCAGCACTGCCGCACCAAACAGGGCATCTTCGGAGCCCTCTTCAACACCCCGGGCTTCCGTCGCGAAGAAGAGGAGATCCGTGAGCACGCCGAGAAGGTGCTCGGCTTCTTCGGGACTCGGCTGATCGGATACCGACTCCATCAGCCGGCTTCGGTGCTCTCCTACGCCAACCGGCGCCGGCTCGAGATCGCCCGGGCCATGGCCACGAAGCCCACGATCATCCTCCTCGATGAGCCCGTGGCCGGCATGAACCCGAAGGAATCCGAGGAACTCACCGGGCTCATCGGCAAGCTCCGCAGTGAATGGGGATTCACGATCGTCATGATCGAACACGACATGAACGTCGTGCGAGACGTCTCCGACCGGGTGGTCGTGCTCGACCACGGCGAAACCATCGCCCAGGGCTCCTTCGAGGAGGTCTCGACCGACCCCGAAGTCATCGAGGCGTATCTCGGTCGTCCGGTGGAGGGAGCGTCGTGAGCGACAACGGCGCGACGCCGCTGCTCGAGATGCGCGGGATCAACACCCACTACGGCGCAGTACACATCCTCAAGGACGTCGACCTCGCCATCTATCCGGGCGAACTCGTGTGCCTGCTGGGCGGCAACGCCTCGGGCAAGTCGACCACCCTCAAGACCCTGCTCGGGATGGTCGCCCCGACGACCGGTGAGGTGGTGCTCGACGGCGAGGTGGTCAACGACAAGCCCACGTCGTATCGCGTCGAGCGCGGCATCACGATGGTTCCCGAGAACCGGCGGCTGTTCAAGCGCCTGTCGGTCAAGGAGAACCTCGAGCTCGGGGCCTACCTCCGCAACGACCGCGACGGCATCGAGAACGACCTCGAGCGCATCTACGAGATGTTCCCCCGGGTCAAGGAACGGCTCAGCCAGAAGTCGGGCACGCTCTCGGGCGGCGAACAACAGATGGTTGCCATGGGCCGCGCCCTGATGGCGCAACCCCGCGTCCTGCTCATGGACGAACCCTCGATGGGGCTCGCTCCGGCGCTGGTGCAGACGAACTTCGAGCTGATCCAGCAGATCCACGAAGCCGGTGTTGCCATCTTCATGGTGGAGCAGAACGCCAACATGGCGCTCTCGATCGCCGACCGGGGTTGGGTGCTCCAGACCGGCCGGGTCGTCCTCGACGACACCGCCGACGCCCTGCTGGCCAACCCCGACCTGCGGGCCAGCTACCTCGGCGAAGCGTAAGCACCGGCGCGGGCTTGCGCGATCGACTGGGTCGGGGTGAGTTGCCCGGGATCGACGACCAGATGCAGCAGCGCACCGGTGGGCGACGCCATCGCCCGCGCGAACGCCGCCGGGAAGTCGTCGGTGCGCTCGACTCGGTCGGCGTGCAGGCCGTAGGCGGCGGCGAGCGCGACGAAGTCGGGGTTCACCAGGTCGGTTCCGACCACGCGGCCCGGATGGTGGCGCTCCTGGTGCATCCGGATCGTGCCGTACATCCCGTTGTCGATCACCAGCACGATCGGCTGGGATTCTTCCTGCATCCCGGTGCCGAGCTCCTGGAGGTTCATCTGGACGTCGCCATCGCCGGCGAAGCACACGACCGTCCGATCGGCGTCGGCGACCTTCGCGGCAACGGCGGCCGGGAGTCCGTAGCCCATCGAGCCGCTCTGCGGCGCGAGCAGGCGGGCGTCGGGACCGTAGAGGAAGAACTTGTTCGGCCACACGGTGAAGTTGCCGGCCCCGTTGGTGAGCACCGCGTCGTCGGGCAGGTGGTCCCGTAGCCAGGCCATGACCCGACCCATGTCGAGCGGGCCGGGTTGGGGCGGACAGTCGAGCGAGGCGAGGAAGGCGGCGCGACGGTCGTCGGACCAGTTGCGCGACCGGGGCCGCAGCGATCGGTCACCAAGAGCCCGCAGGAAGGGTTCCGGACGGGCGACGATGCCGAGGGCCGGGGTGTAGACCTTGCCGAGTTCGCCAGCGCCGGGATGGATGTGGACGATGGCCACGCCGGGTTCGGGAACCGGCCACAGATCCCAGGCCGCGGTGGTCATCTCCCCGAACCTCACACCCACGGCAACCACACAGTCGGCCGAAGCCAGCGTCTCGCGGACCGCCGGTGGCATCGCGACGCCTGCCTCGCCGACGTAGGCCGGGCTGTGGTTGTCCATGAGGTCGTGGAACCGGAAGGCGCAGACCACCGGGATGTGGTTGCGCTGGGCGAAGCCGGCGAGGGCACGACGGGCGGTGTCGGTCCAGGCCCCGCCCCCGACCAACAGCACGGGGCGTTCGGCGGTGTCGAGGTGGGCGAGGACGGCGTCGATCTCGTCGTCCGTCGGCGGCTGCTCATCGACGGCTCGGGGATCGACCGGCGAGGCTCCGGCGGTGGTGGTGAGCACGTCCTCGGGCAGGGCAACCACGACCGGGCCGGGCCGCCCGGAGCGGGCGCGGTGGAACGCGTCGGCCATGACGGCGGGCACGTCGTCGGCGGTTCGGATCTCGGTCACCCACTTGGCGAGCCCGCCGAACATCCGCTCGTAGTCGACCTCCTGGAAGGCCTCCCGGCCCTGTTGGTGGGTGGCGACCTGACCGACGAGGAGGAGCATCGGGGTGGAGGCCTGGTGGGCGGCGTGGACACCGATCGACGCGTTCGTGGCACCGGGGCCACGGGTGACGAGGCACACGCCCGTTGCGCCGGTCAGCTTCGCCCAGGCTTCGGCCATGTACGCGGCGCCACCTTCCTGGCGACAGGTGACGACCCGGATGTCGGTGTCGTGGAGGGCGTCGAGCACGGGCAGATAGCTCTCACCGGGGACACCGAACGTCGTCGTCACCCCGTGGGCGACGAGCGACTCCACGACGGCCCGGCCTCCCGTGCGCTCGGTCATGGCTTAGATGACGGCCGTCTCGACGAACGGCTCGCCGGTGAGGATGCGGTGATAGCCGAGCGGGCTGAGGTCGAGCGAGCGGTACTCGCCGTAGGTGAGGTACTCCGCGACCCCTCGCCCCATGGCCGGTGACTGCTGCAGGCCATGGCCCGAGAAACCGTTCATGAACACGAAGTTGTCGACCTCGGGGTGGGGTCCGACGATCACGTTCTGATCGAGCGTGTTGTAGGCGTAGTGTCCGACCCATCGGCTGAGGAGCTTCACGCGTTCGAATGCCGGGACGCGGTGGGCGAGCACCGGCCAGACCTTGTCCTCCCAGATGTCGTGGTCCATCGCGAAGTCGTCGTAGTCGACCGGCTGGTCGAAGTCGGGTGGGCTGCCGGCGAGATAGGCGCCGCCGTCGCTGCGGACGTGTACCCCCGACGGATCGATCGTGAGCGGGAGATCACCGTCGAGTGGCTCGGCGGCGTCGAAGACGAACGAGAAGCGCTTCCGTGGTTCGACCGGGAGCTCGAACCCGGCCATTCGCGCCAGCTCGATGGCGCGTGGTCCCGCGGCGTTGACGACTGCGCCGCAACCGATCACCTCGCCCGAGGCCAGCGTGACCGACCGGACCTTGGTGCCGTCGTGCAGGATGCCGACGACCTCGTTGGTGCAGTACTCGGCGCCGTTCTGGCGCGCCTTTCGTCGTAGCCAGTCGAACATGGTGCCGCCGTCGAAGTAGCCCTCGTCGACCATGTTGTGGCTGCCGCAGATGATCCCGTCGAGGTTGTAGAAGGGATAGACGGCGGCGATCTCGGCGGGCGACATCATCAATGTGCCGGCCCCGCAGGATGCCTGCAGCGCCTGGTTGCGTCGCAGCGTTGCCGCGAACTCGTCGGTGTCGGCGAGATACATGTAGCCGAAATGATGCACGCCGATCTCGGGTACGTCGGGGTCGTCGCCCAGTTGATGGCGGAAGTCGCCCACGAATGCGGCGGCGAACTGCGAGATGCGGATGTTGAGTTCGTTCGAGAACTGCTGGCGCATGCAGCTGTTGGTGTGGCTGGTGGAGGCGAACTCGTAGGTGGGGTCGCGCTCGATCACCAGGATCGAGCCGTCGAAGTCGGGGTGGGCGGACAGAAACCACGCGGCCGACGAACCCATGATCGCACCGCCGACGATCACCACGTCGTAGCGGTCGTGGCCCGGCTGGGGGCCCACCGGCACGAGGCTCACGTGACATACCCCTGGTGCCGGTCGTCGGCCTCGGCGGCACGGTCGCGCTCGGTCGGGTCGCCGAACCCGCCACCGCCCGGGAGGTGCATGATCAGTCGGCGGTCGGCCGGAACGGTCTGTCTGCCCTTGGTGGCGAAGGGCGTGCCGTCGTCGAGTTCGACCCTGCCGGGAGCGCCGTCGCCGCCACCGGCTCGCCCGCGAGCGGGGTTCTCGACCCGATCGAACATCGCGGAGAACTCGAACAGGTACCCCTCGGCCGGCCCGACCTCGATGATCTGGCCCAGGCCGCCGCGCCGGCGGCCGGCGCCGCCCGAGTCGGGTCGCAGCTCCTTGCGCCAGACGATGATCGGCCCGACCTGCTCGGTGGCCTCGGCCGACATGGTGCGCACGCCCGACGGGAAGGCGGTGGCGGACAGGCCGTCGAGACCCGGTCGGGCCCCGGTGCCGCCGCTGTTGAACATGAGGATCTCGACCGGCGGTCGAGGGTCGTCGGGTGAGGCGCTGCGGGCGCTGGCCTGGAAGTTCCACAGGGCGCCGGCACCTTCGGCGGGCACGACGTGGGGGAGTGCCTGGGCGATCGCGCCCAGGCAGAGGTCGGTCACGAAGTGGCCGATCACGTGGCGCACGGCGACGGGTTCGGGGTGCTTTGCGTTGAGGATGACGCCCGGTGGAGCCGACACCGTGAACGGCGCCAGCGACGCGAAGTTGTTGGGGAGCTCCGGCGCGAGGGCGACGAGCATGCCGTAGGTGAAGTAGGCCTGGGCGTAGGTGAGCGGCACGTTGATACCGAACGCACTCGTCGGGGATGTGCCGGTGAAATCGGCATGCATACCGTTGTCGTCGACGGTGAGGGTGACCGCCAGGGTGAGGGTGTGGTCGTAGCCGTCGACGGTCATCTCGTTGCGGTAGGTGCCCTTGGGCACCGCGGCCAGCGCGTCGAGCGTCGCCCGTCGGGTGTGGTCGAACACGAACTCGGACAGCTCGTCGAGGTCGGCGAGGGAGAACTCGTCGAGCATCGTGAGCAGGCGTCGGCGGCCGGTCTCGTTGCACGCGGCGAGACCGTGGATGTCTCCCACCACCTGGTCGGCCTCGCGCACGTTCTGCCGGATGATGGTGACGAGGTCGGCGTTGAGGGTCCCCCGGTCGGTCCACTTGAGGATGGGGATGCGGATGCCCTCCTCGTAGACCTCGGCCGCGTCCGGCCCGTAGCCCCGGCCACCGACGTCGACCACATGGGCGGTCGACGCGAAGAAGCCGATCAGGGCATCGTGGTGGAACACCGGGGTGCACACGGTGATGTCGTGCAGGTGACCGGTTCCCTTCCACGGGTCGTTGGTGACGTAGACGTCGCCGGGATGGATCCGTTCGGGGCCGATGTCGGCGATGAAGTGCGGAACCGCGGCGGCCATCGTGTTGACGTGGCCGGGCGTGCCGGTGACGGCCTGGGCGATCATCCGCCCCTCCCGGTCGAACACGCCGGCGCTGAGGTCGCCCGCCTCGCGTACCGACGTGGAGAACGCCGTGCGCACGAGGGTGACGGCCTGCTCCTCGACCACCGAGATCAGGCGGTTCCACATCACCTGGTTTTGGAGTGCTCGGGTGCTCATGCGTGGGCCTTCCTCGTGATGAGCAGCGAGCCGTCGTGCTGGACGACTGCCTGGTGGTGGCTCGCCAGGATCGTGGTGGTCTGCGGCTCGACGATCACCGCAGGACCCGCCACCCGCGTGGCCGGGGCGAGTTCGTCGCGGTGCACGATCGTGGCGTCGACGTCGGTGCCCGCGGCGGCATCGTGCACCGGCCGGGTTGTCGACGTCGTGGGCTCGGTGGTGTGGGCGGTGTGGAGTTCGACCGGCGCGGGGTCGGCCGTGATCGATGCGACCCGCACCGACCAGCTCACGACCTCGACGACCACGTCGTCGATCGCCCGGCCGAAGAACTCGGTGTAGGCCTTGGTGAAGGCGTGTTCGAGCTGTTCGGCGGCGAGGTCGTCGAAGCGCTCGACCTCGATGGTGACGGGGATCTCCCAGCCCTGGCCCTTGTAGCGCATGGCGACCTGGCGCTGGACGACGACCTCGGCGTCGGTGCCGGCCCGGACGAACGAGCGGGCCTCGTCGGTGAGTTCGGCGAGCACGGTGTTGGCGCCGGCGATGTCGAAGGCTGAAGTCGTCGTGTAGAAGCTGCGCACCGCCTCGTAGCTGAACGGCGCCCGGAGAAAGCCGATCGCGGAGCCGACGCCGGCGCCCGGCGGAACGATCAGTTCGTCGAGACCGAGCTTGTCGAGCAGGCGGGCGGCGTGGAGCGGGGCGCCGCCGCCGAACGCGATCATCGAGTAGCCGGCGAGGTCCTTGCCGTTCTCGACGGCGTGCACTCGGGCGGCGTTGGCCATGTTCTCGTCGACCACCTCGGCGATCCCGACGGCGGCGAGGTGCACGTCCATGGACAACGGGTCGCCGACGGTGCGTGCGATCGCGGCGCGGGCCCGGTCGGGGGACAGGGTGATGTCGGCCGCGCCGAAGGTCTCGGGGTGGAGACGGCCGAGTTCGACATTGGCATCGGTGACGGTGGGTTCGGTGCCCCCGAGATCGTAGGCGGCGGGTCCGGGCTCGCTGCCGGCGCTGCGGGGTCCGATGCGGATCTGCCCCAGCCGGTCGACGCTGGCGATCGAGCCGCCGCCGGCACCGATCTCGATCATGTCGATGACCGGGATGGAGATGGGCATGCCACTGCCCTTCTTGAACCGGGCGGTGCGGTCGACCTCGAAGGTCTTGGCGGTCTGAGGCGTGGAGTCCTCGATCAGGCTGATCTTCGCCGTGGTGCCGCCCATGTCGTAGGAGAGGATGCGGTCGCGGCCGTAGCGCCGGGCGAGGTCGGCGGCGAAGATCGCACCTCCCGCCGGGCCCGACTCCACGAGACGGACCGGGAACGCCGCCGCGGTCTCCACGTCGATGAGGCCGCCACCGGAGTGGATCAGGTAGAGCGGCGCCGATGCGCCACGCTGGCGGAGCTGGTCTCGCAGCCGGACGAGGTACGACGCCATGAGCGGTTGCACGTAGGCATTGGCACACACCGTGTTGAAGCGCTCGTACTCGCGCATCTGGGGGGAGACGTCGCTGCTGATCGACACGGCGATGTCGGGCACGACCGCGCGCAGCAGCTCGCGGAAGCGTTGCTCGTGGGCGGGGTTGCGATAGCTGTGCAGGAACCCGACGGCGACGGCTTCGTAGCCGCGCGTCGCGATCTCGTCGACCACGGCTCTGGCGCCGTCGTCGTCGAAGGCGACGAGCACCTCACCGTCGGGGCCGAGTCGTTCGGTCACGACCAGGCGATCGTGGCGTGCGACCAGCGGGCGGGGGAGCACGATGTCGAGGTCGTACTGCTCGAAGCGGCTCTCGGTGCGGGTCTCGATCACGTCGCGGAAACCGGCGGTGGTGACGAGCGCGGTTGCCGCGCCGCGCCGCTCGATGAGGGCGTTGGTGGCGAGGGTGGTGCCGTGGATGATCTGGTCGACGTCGGCGAGGTCGATCCCTGCCTCGGTGGCGGCCCTCGAAATGCCCTCGAGGATGCCCTGTTCGGGTGCGTCGTGGGTGGTGAGGATCTTGGCGGAGTGCAGTTCGGGCGCCGACGCGCCCGCGTCGACCTCGATCACGATGTCGGTGAACGTGCCGCCTACGTCGGCGCCGATCCGGACCGACATGCTCAGAGGTCCTCGACCCGCGGGAACTCGGACGGCGGCTTGATGTCGACGGTGGCGGAGCGCTGCTGGGCGAGCATCCCGCCGTCGACCTTGATCACGTCGCCGG
Organism: Acidimicrobiales bacterium; assembly: GCA_040263275.1. Taxonomy (GTDB): domain Bacteria; phylum Actinomycetota; class Acidimicrobiia; order Acidimicrobiales; family Aldehydirespiratoraceae; genus JAJRXC01. The sequence continues at coordinate 2,157 of JBDQKM010000054.1, read as the reverse complement.
TGATGTAGGCCGCATCGTCGGACGCCAAGAAGAGCGCAGCGCCGGTCATGTCGAACGGTTCGCCGATTCGGCCGAGGGGTACGTTCTCGCCGCGCAGCGTGCGATCCTCGACCGACAGGCCGCTGGTGTCGATCGACCCGGGCATGAGGGCGTTGACGCGGATGCCGTAGGGCCCGAGGTCGAGGGCCAGGGCCCGGGTGAACGCCTCGATGCCGCCCTTGGCCGCGTCGTAGGCCGTGAACGAGCGGTGGGCCCGTGTGGCGCCACCCGACGACATGTTGATGATCGAGCCACCGCCGGCCTTGGCCATGATGCGCGCGGCGCGATGGCAGCACAGGAAGTGGCCGGTCAGGTTGACGTCGACGATGCGGCGCCACCACGCCTCGTCGGCTTCGAAGAAGTGCAGCATCGGGCTCACGAGACCGGCGTTGTTGAGGAGCACGTCGATGGTGCCGTGGGCGGCCATGAGGCTGTCGAACATCTCGGCCACCTGGGCCCCGTCCGACACGTCGGCCGGGAGTGCACGCGCCGTTCCGCCCTCGGCGGTGATCGCCGCGACGGTGTCGTCGGCTGCAGACGGGTCGATGTCGTTGACGGCCACGATCGCGCCGACCGACGCGAATCGGGCCGCCAGCGCCGCACCGATGCCCTTCCCGGCACCGGTGACGAGGACGACCTTGCGGTCGAGTGACTCGTGTCCAGTGGTCATTCGGATCTCCGGTTCAGAGGGCGGCGAACCGCTGCTTGAGCATGTCGAGCGCGACTTCGTTGCGGCGGTAGTAGGTCCATCCCCTGCGGGCGGTGGGGATGATCAGACCGGCGTCGGTCAGGACCTTGAGGTGACGCGACGCGGCCGGTTGACTCACTCCGAGTTTGTCGGCGATGAACTGGTTGCAGGCGCCGTGGACCAGGGGATCGCCGTGGACCTGCGCCGGGAAGTGGGCGACCGGGTCCTTCAGCCACTCGAGGATCTGGACCCTTCGTTCGCTGGCGACCGCCTTGAGCAGGGCTTCCAGTTCGGTTGCGGTGGGCTGCTCCGTCACTGCCATAGCCACATAACTAAACGGTTATCTGGCTGCCCGTCAAGGGCGCATGGGCCAGTATCTGGCCATGGCCCCCGACGAGACGCCCTGGATCGAGACCGTTCCCGACGACGCATGGACCGGCGAACTCGCGTCCCTGCACGAACAGGTCGTCGACCGCGAACACGGGCGGGTCGACCACATCATGGCGATCCACTCGCTCAACCCGCGTGGACTCGCCGCCCACAACGCCCTCTACGGCTCGGCGATGGCGGGCACAGGGTCGTTGCGCAAGGTCGAACGCGAACTCATCGCCCTCGTCGTCAGCCTCGAGAACCACTGTCACTATTGAATCGTCCACCATCGGCGCGGTCTGCGCCGATTACTCAAGGACGACGAGCTCCTCGCGGCGGTCGAAGCCGACTGGCGGTCGGCCGGGCTCTCGGCCCCGCGCCGGGCGATGCTCGACTATGTGGTGAAGCTGACGCACCGGCCCGGTGACATGGAGGCCGCCGACATCGACGGATTGCGGGCTGTCGGGTTCAGCGACCGCGACGTGCTCGACATCGTCGAGGTGACGGCCTACTACGCCTACGTGAACCGAATCGCCGACGGTCTCGGCGTGCCCACCGAGGACTGGATCCCCGAATGACGTCTCCCGTGATGCTCGACGATGCCACAGTCGCCGCGGCGCTGCCGTGGGGCGACCTGATCGCTGCGGTCGAGGCCGCGGTGACCGACCCCGACGGTTCGGCGCCGCCCCGAACGGTCCACACGGTGCCCGTGCCCGACGGTACCGATGCATCGCTCCTGATGAAGCCGGGCTGGATCACCGGCGAGGTCATCGGGGTCAAAGTCGTGACGGTGTTTCCCGACAACGGCACGATCGATCGCCCGACCATCCAGGCGGGGTTCCTGCTGTTCGACGGCCGTCACGGCGCGTTGATCGGTTGTTGCGCGGCCAACGAACTCACCACCCGGCGTACCGCAGCGGCGAGCGCGGCGGCTGCGTCCCGGTTGGCCCGCGACGACGTCCGACGCCTGTTGATCGTCGGCACCGGCGCCCTGGCGCCGATGGCGGCGCGGGCCCACGCCCATGTCCGGCCCTACGACCGGATCGACGTGTGGGGTCGAC
>JBDQKM010000053.1:0-18579 GCA_040263275.1 Acidimicrobiales bacterium | reverse complement strand
GTCGGGGAGCGTATCGGTCGCATCGTCACCGTCGACCCGGCCGAGGCCGGCGTGGACCGCTGGCGTGACGTCCCCCGCAGCGATCGGCTCTACGCCTACAAGCGCGACGACCGGGCCTGTCGTCGCTGTGGTGACCACATCCGCCGCACCGAGCTGGCCAAGCGGCGGGTGTGGTGGTGTCCGACCTGTCAGCCCGACTGAGCGGAGCTACGAGGCTGCGAAGATCTCGGTCAGGCGACGGAAGCCGTCCTGCCAACCCACCGTGCAGGGCCCGAGGACCGGTCGCGACAACGACGTGTCGACGACCGCACTCGGGATCGTGAAGTCGGTCGGCTCGAAGGTCGGCTCGGGTGCGCCGGCGATGTCGGCCATGTAGCGGGTCCATTCCTCGACGGACACGACCTCGTCACTTCCCCAGTTGAGGATCGTCGCCGGGGTCGAGGCGGCACCGAGGAGTGCGGGGATCTGGGCGATGATGTCCTCGTGGTGGATCACGTTGTAGCGGGATCCGTCGGTGTGGACCGGGATCGGCTGACCGCCCTGGGCCATCAACAGATGGAACATGGGCCATCCCCCCTCGTCGCCGTAGGGCACGCATAGGCGGGCGATCGTGGTGGGCAGATCGAACGCCTTGGCCGCGAAGCTCGCCACCGACTCGGCCGCGGTCTTGGCCGTCGAGTAGGTGGGCATCATGTACTGGTGGTGGTCCTGCCCGAGCGGTGAGTCCTCGTGCATCGGCTCCCCGCCGGTCGGTGCGTAGACGGCGGTCGAGGAGCAGTGCAGCACGCTCTTCGCCGAGCGGCAGTGCTGCATGAGCAGGCCGGCGGCGTCGGCGTTGGCGGCCAGGTCCTTGTCCCACTTGCCGGTCTTCGTGACGGCGAAGTTGAGCAGGTGGTCCGGGTCGGTCGGCACGGTCGAGAGGTCGGGTTCGATGAGGTCGACGGCGTGGCAGATCACGCCGGCGGACTCCATCTCCTCGCGGGCGGTCGGGTCCTTGAACCGGGCCAGCCCGTGGACCTCGTTGCCCTGGGCGGCGAGCGCCTTGGCCAGCGGCTTGCCGACCTGTCCGGTCGCGCCGGCGAGAACGATGGTGGCGTCGGTGAGTGTCATCGGCTCGGTCTAGCCGATTCGACGGGCAACTGCGTCCGCCATGCGCGCGCTGAGGCGGATGGGGCCGCGAGCCGTTCACGGACGAGAGCACCTCGCACGTGTCGGTGTGGCGCAAGGACTGATCGGTCACGCTGTCACACCGGCGCCGTAGTATCGAACAAATGTTCGGTTCTGGCGGATTGGCGGAGGTGGAGAAGGCGCTCGAGGCGCTTCTTGCCGAGCCTGCGTCGGTGGGTTCCGCACGCGACGCGTCGGCATTGGTCCGCCGGGTCGAGGTGTGCGCTCGGAAGCTGCGGGCGGTGCAGATCGAGGTGCAGGGCGAGCTCGAGGCGTCGGGGGTGTACGGGGCCGACGGGTTCGGGTCGGCCAAGGCGATGTCGCGACACTGTGCCCGCCTGTCGCCGGGTGCGGCCGCAGCCCGCGAAAGGGGAGCCCGAATGGCGACGGCATTGCCGGAGCTGTGGGCTGCGCTGGTGGCAGGTTCGCTCGGGGTCGATCAGTTCGACCTCCTGGGCCGGGTGTGGTCCAACCCGCGGGTGCGAGACCACATGGTCGATGCGCAGGGATGGTTCCTGCGCATCGCCGGGCGCTTGTCGTTCGCCGACTTCGAGGCCGAGGTGCGCACGTGGGAGCGCTTCGCCGATGCCGACGGACCCGAACCGAAGAACTCCGGTCACCACGACACGCGAAATGTGTCGCTCCTGCAGGACGGCATCGATCTGTCGTGGCAGCTGAAGGGGGCGTTCGGCGCGATGCAGGGCGCGGTGATCGCCGAGATCTTCGAGCACTACATCGCCGCCGAGCGCCTGGCCGATTGGGAGAAGGCCCGGGCCGAATTCGGCGATGCCGCGACGGCCGCCGACCTCCCTCGCATCGAGTCGCAGCGCCGCGCCGATGCCCTTTGGCGGGTGTTCCAGGATGCGGCTGCGGCGCCCGGCGGTGCCTGTCCGGTCGGTTTCGTCCACAACATCGTGTGGGACCAGGCCACCTTCGAGGAGATGCTCCGCCGGCTCGCCGGTGAGGCGCCCGAGCCGCTCGATCCGGGCCGGGTGACCTGCCGCACGATCGACGGAGCTCCGCTCGAGCCCACCGAAGCGGCGGCCAACGCCCTGGTGTCGATGATGCGCCGGGTCGTGACCGACGCCGCCGGTGTCGTCATCGACCTCGGTCGAACCCGCTTCTTCACGGGCGGAGCCGTCTCGCCGTCCAGCTCAGCGAGCAGCACTGCCCGTGGCCCGGCTGCACGGTGCCGTCAAGTCGATGCGAGATCGATCACACCGTCGATCACTCCCGAGGCGGCAGAACCGACCCCGGCAACGGGGGACTCTTCTGTGGGAAGCACAACCGATGGAAACAGAAGGGGTTCGCGGTGTGGCGTGACCCGACCGGAGCGTGGCACGTCCTCCGACCCGACGGCACCGAGATCGAGTGATGCGCTTCCCGTTCGCCTAATCGGTCGTCGTCGCACAGACCGAGGCGCAGATGCCGTTGAGTCGCTCGCGGTCGAGCGTGAACCAGGCCCACTTGCCGCGCTGTTCGCGCCGGAGGATGCCGGCCTGGGTGAGTTGCGACAGATGGTGGCTCACCGTTGCCTGCGAGCGGCCGGTCGGTTCGGTGAGGTCGCACGCACAGGCCTCGCCGGCGTCGGTCGCCGCGATCAGGCTGAGGAGCCGCAGGCGGACGGGATCGGCCAGCGCCTTGAGCATGCCGGCGAGCTCGTCGGCGTCGTCTTCGGAGAGGGGGGAGGCCTGGAGAGGAGTGCAACACGGAGCCGACAGCGAGATCTGCATGAAAAACATATTGACAGATATCGATACGTTCGGCAAGGTTGCACCAGGTCGACATATCGACCATCATCGAAATGAATCAGGAGACCACCCATGCGCCTTCAACTCGCCATCGACGTCAGCGATCTCGACGAAGCGATCGACTTCTACTCGAAGATGTTCGCGACGGAGCCCGCCAAGGTGAAGCCCGGTTACGCCAACTTCGCCATCGAACAGCCGCCGCTCAAGCTCGTGCTGTTCGAGAACGCCGCCGGCGGCGGCACCATCAACCATCTCGGCGTCGAGGTGGAGACGGCCGCAGAGGTCAGCGCGGCCGAAGCTCGCCTGTCGGGCGACGGCATCGAGACGACTGGTGTCGACGACACGATCTGCTGCTTCGCCGAGAAGACCGAGACCTGGGTCGCCGGCCCCGACGACACCCGTTGGGAGTGGTACGTGAAGACCGGCGAAGCCGATCAGTTGGAGAACACCGTCGTGAGCAGCGACGGCAAACCCTGCTGCGGTTGAGCAGGCCTGCTGCGGCTGATCACTTCGGGATGTCGCGCCAGGCCTGGTTCTTGTCGTAGCCGGGTTCGCGCGGGAGTTGAAGTGAGCGCTCGCCGATGTTGTTCTTGAGCACCTGGTCGGTGCCGCCGCCGATCGAGATCGAATAGCGGCCCATCAGCTCCACCTGGGCCCAGTGGATCTCCGGTTCGGCGCCGGCCTGGCCGGCAGCCCCGAGGATCGCCATGGCCAAGTCGCCGGCGCGGCGCCGGTTCTCCGATGCCAACAGCTTCAGCAGCCCCGGGTCCATCGGCGGCATCTCGCCGCGGCGGATTGCCTGCTGCACCTGTTCGCCCATCCACCCGGCGATGTGCTCCCGGGCGAGGAAGTCGGCCAGCTGCTGACGGATCACCGGGTCGTCGGTGCATGCGCAGCGCTGCGCCAGCTTCCGTAGCTTCTCGCCGGTCGGGATGCGGTTGCCGGCGATGAAGGCCGACTCGTTGGAGAGCACCGTGCGGGCCGGGGCCCATCCCTCGTTGATCTCGCCCACCACGTTGGCGACCGGGATGCGTACGTCGTTGAGGAACACCTCGTTGAAGTGGGCCGATCGATTGATCTGCACGAGCGGACGCACCTCGATGCCGGGCGTCGCCATGTCGACGAGAAGGAAGGTGATGCCCTTGTGCTTCGGCGCGTCCGGGTCGGTGCGCACGAGGAGGAATCCCCAGTCGGTGAACTGGGCCGAGCTGTTCCAGACCTTCTGGCCGTTGACCACGAACTCGTCACCGTCGCGGACGGCCTTGGTCCCGAGTGACGCGAGGTCTGAACCGGCGCCCGGTTCGCTGAACAGCTGGCAGAACGTCAGCTCCGCCGACAGCAGTTTCGGGATGAACTCCTTCTTCTGCTCTTCGGTGCCGTGCCGCAGAAGCGTGGGGCCGAGCATGGCGATGGTCGCCCCCGGAAACCCGGTGAACTCCTCGTAGTCCGCGGCGATCTCGCGCTCGATGCGGGTCATCCACGACTCGCCGCCGCCTCCGCCGTACTCGGCCGGCCAGGCGATGCCCGAGTAGCCGGCCTCGAAGAGCGTGCGCACCCAATCGCGTGAGCCCTCGAAGTGGGCGGCGGCCTCCGCCGGGTCGGCGTGGACCGTGGTGGCCCAGGGATCGTCGGGCGTCTTGGGGGTGGCGTGAGCGTCGTACCAGGCCCGTACTTCGGCCCGGTAGGAAGCGTGTTCGGGCGGTTCGGTGATCTCGTCGGTCTCGCTCATCGTGGGCGAGTCTCCCGCCCGGGTTCGATCGACGCCAACCGGGAGGCGACCTACTGTTGGCGCACGATGAGCCAGGAACGCTACGGAACCGACGACGCAGAGATCGACATCGAACGGGTCCGGCTCGGCATGCTGGCTACCGCCCGCGACCCGAAGACGTTCCGGGTGCTGGAGGGCATCGGGGTTACCCCTGGGATGCAGGTCCTCGAGTTGGGGGCCGGTGCGGGCACCGTCAGCGCGTGGCTGGCCGAGCGCGTGGGGGACGAGGGACGGGTGGTGTCCACCGACATCGACCTCCAGTTCCATGCCGACATGCCGGCGAACGTCGAGGTGCAACGCCACGACGTCGAGTCCGATCCGCTTCCGGCCGACCACTTCGACCTGATCCACGCACGCGCCGTGCTGCAACACGTGCCGAGCCGTGAGAACGTCATCAGCAAGCTGGTCGACGCACTCAAGCCCGGAGGTTGGCTGATCCTCGAGGACGGCCAGTTCATGGGGTTCGGTGAGCAGGGCCTCGCGGAGCCCTACCGGACGATCCACCGGATCATCTCGGCCGGAAGCCAGGAGGAATGGCGCGACCCCGACTTCGGTCTCCAGATCCTCGATCGGATGCGGGCCCACGGTCTCGTCGATCTCGATGCCGTCGGCGACCTGTGGGCGATGCGGCCCGGGGAGGCGGGAGGGGAGTGGTGGTTCCTCGCCCTCGAACGGGCGGTGCCCCACCTCGTCTCGGCCGGGATGGTCAGCGAAGCCGACGGCGAAGCCGCACTCGCGCAGGTGAGGGAGCCGGGGTTCGTGATGTTGAGTCCGGCGTCGATCGCCACCCTCGGCCGTAAGCCGCGGGCCTAGCCGCAAACTGCGGAGTTGGGGTCGTGGCCGGCTAGGCCAGCAGGCTTCGCGTCAGCCGCGCCGCGGAGAACTCGAGGAACTCCTCGCGTCGATCTCCCGTGAAGTGTTTCGCGCTGACGACGAGGCGCTCGGCCACCCCCAGGCAGCCGGCCCAGAACCACGTGATCCGGTCGCCGGTGTCGGCGACCAAGTCGGTGCCGTCGGCCGCAGCCGCACGATCGAGCAGCGCGTCGGCCTGTTTGCCGAGGGCCAGGTAGGTCGCGGTCATCGTCGGTGCGACCTCGCGTCCTGATCGCCCACTCGTCGCCTCGACGAACTCGAGCTCGTAGCGCCCCAGCTTCTCGTAGAGGTCGACGACCCAGTCCATCATCAACCGCACTGTGGTCGGGAGGTCGACGTCGTCGGGGAACGCATCGATGAGATCGAGCCCGGCTCTGATCTCGCGGTCGTAGAGCTCGCCGAAGATCTCGTCCTTGCCGGAGAACCATTGGTAGACGGCACCGGTGCTCACGCCGGCCCGGGATGCGATGGCGCGGATGGAGAGCCCGTCCCATCCGCTCTCCTCGATGATCTCGGTCGCCGCGGTGAGCACGTCGCGGCGGCGACCGTCGCGGTCGCCGCGGACCGTCTTGCCGCCGTCGCTGGTCGAGGGGCCGGAATCGTCACGCATGGTTTTTCCTTGTGCGCAGTCAGTGAAGCCGGGGGCTGTCGACCGTAGCGGGAGCCGGGGCGCTCAGGCCAGCGAGCGGGCGGTCTGCAGACGGGCTCAGATCTCGCCCTTGCCGGAGAACCATTGGTGGGCGGCCCTGCCGCTGACGCCGGCTCGGCTCGCGATCTCGCTGATGGAGAAGTCGTCCCAACCGCGCTCTTCGAGCGCGGCGGCCGCGGCCGCGAGCACGCTGGAGCGTGGACCTTCTCAGAACGCCACTCCCGTGAACCGCTGGACGCCTCAAGCGTCATGGCGGGGGTCAGCCGCCGCGGGCGATGGTCAGTGCCGCGTCGATCTGTTCGGTGGTGATGCCACAGTCCTCCGCCGCAGCGACCACCGGAACGACGGCCGATTCGGTGAAGGTCAGAACCTGGAACTCGTTGAGCAACTGGTCCTCGGTGAAGCGCGAGAGCAAGGTCTCCGCGGCACACACGGCCCGCTGAGGTTCCACCCCGACGTCGGGGCCCGTGAGGAGGTCGAACAGGGCGCCACCGATGAACCCGCCGGGCCGTTCGGTGCCGAACTGGGTGATGTCGATCTCCTCTGGCGGCGGCGGTTCGACGCTCGGATCGAGGGTGGTCGTCGTGGTGGTCGTGGTCGTGGTGGTGGGCAGCGGAACCGCCGCGAACTCGAGCTCGGCGGCATTGCCCTCCTCGGACTCGGCCGAGAGGAACAACGTGACGGCGACGGCGAGGACGGCGGCGCCGGCCAGGACCAGACCGGGGCGGACCCGGTCGGCCAGCACGACCGCGTGCTCGTCGGCGTGGGCGTTGTCGCCGACGCCGAGCCAGCCGTGGTTGTCGGCCCAGACCAGCAGCGGCGGCATGACGATGAGCGCCGACAACAGGGCGACGGCGACATTGAGGGTCACGATCATGCCGAAGTCCGACAGCAGCGGGAGGGCCGAGAACACGAGCACACCGAAGCCGCCGATGGTCGTCAGCGCCGAGGTTAAGAACGCGCGACCGGTACGGGCCGAGGCTCGGTCGGTCGCCTCCTTCGGGGTGAGTCCGCGTTGTCGCTCCTCGAGATAGCGCCCGAGGATCAGGATGCTGAACTCGGTACACGATGCGATCACGAGCGGTCCGCTCACGGTGGTCAGCGGACTGAGCGTGAGCCCGAGCACCGCGACGATGACCGAGGCGGTGCCCACCGCGAGCAGGACGGGCACCATCGCCAGGAGGGCGCGCACCGCACTGCGGAACCGGAGGAGGATCCAGAGGCCGGCGGTCGCGAGGGCGAGGTAGGTGAGGATCGCCCGGTTGGCCGAGAGGTTCTCGAGCAGGCCGACGCCGACCACTGCCAGGCCGGCCGGGACGGCTCGCACGGCATCCTGATCCGCATCGAGGTCGGTCAGCAGGATCGAATCAGACGGAAGATCGAGGTCGGCGATGCGCGCGGACAGGTCCTCGTTGAGCCGGGCCACCAGCTCGGCGTCCTGCGAAAGCGGGGCCGGACCGAGCCTCAGGTTCAGCTGGGCGGCCGTGCCCTCGTCGTTGATCAACACCCGACGGATGTCGTCGGGCATCACGTCGATCAGTGCGACGACGTCTTCGGAGCGCGGGGGCACCGGGTTGACGGTGTCGTCGTAGTTGATGATCTTCGAGAGGGTCGAGACCATGCTCGAGCTGTTGCGGATCTCGGTGCCGTCCTCGTTGGCCTCGACGAAGTCCCAGACCAGGTCGATCACCGCCTGGTCGCGGACGTTGTTGGCCTCGATCAGCACACCGAGGGTGCTCTCGAAACCGGTTTCGGTCTCGAGGCGGCGGATGTCGCGCACGGTGTCGGTGTCCTGGTTGACCCAGCGCACCGGGTCGCTCTCGATCTCGAACTGGTCTTCGAGGGCGATGCCGGCGACGAGGACGCCGACCGCAGCGATGATCAGCGGGATCACGAACCTCTGCGGGAGGCCGCCGATGGCGACGATGCCCCGTTCGATCGGTGACAGCTCGGCGAGCGACTGGGTGCGGGCCCGGTACTCCCGGATGCCGAGCACGGCGGTGGGGACCACGATGCCGACGAGCAGGATGATGATGATGCCGACGGCGAGCATGACGCCGAAGTCGCGGATCATCGGCACGAGCGAGACCCGCATCACCACGAACGCAGCGACAGCGGCGAACGTTGCCGCCACCAGTGGTGGCCCGAGGTTCGCCAGCGTCTCCTGGATCGGGTTGGTCGAGCGGTCCAGCACGACCTCCTCCTCCACCCGGTTGTGCACCTGGATGGCGAAGTCGACACCCAGACCGATGAGGATGGGCAGGCCCGAGATGGTGACCAGCGACAGGTCGATGCCGATGAGGCCGAGGAACGAGAACGTCCAGGCCACGGCGATGAGCACGGCTAGCAGTGGCAGCAGGCGCCAGCGCACGCGGAACGTGATCGCCAGCACCAGCGCCATGATCGCGACGGCCGCGGCGCCCAGGGTGAGCATGCCGCCCTGGAGATAGTCGTTGATGTCCTTCAGGAACACCGGCGAGCCGGTGGTCGTCACCTCGAAGCCCTCGATCTGGGCCGACTCCATGATCTCGAGGATCGCCTCGGTGCCGGAGGACAGGGTGTCGAGATCGGCGTTGCCCTCGAGGATCACGCCGCCCACCGCGGTGAACTTGTCGGGGTACGTGCTCCCGAGCGAGCGGCGGATCTGGCGCTCCTCGAACGGTGGCGTGGTGCTGATGGCGCCGCCGCCGACCTCGTAGCCGGTGTTGTCCCACAGGATCAGCTCGACCCACGCCGGATTGTCGAGCCCGGCCGGTCGCGATGCGCTCAGGCGGGCCAGCGAGGTGGAGGTGTCGGTGCTCCGGCGGGCAGCCGAGTCGGCGTCGTCGTCGACGCCCGTCGCGCGAGCGAGGGCTTGCGTGGCCACGCTCTCGTCGAGGATCGCGGAGGAGAACTCCATGGAGACCAGTGGGGTGATGACTGCATGGACCTCGGGCACGGCCCGCAACTCGGCCTCGAGCCGGACCAGCTCGGCCCGGTTGGCGTCGCTCATCAGGTCCTCGATGGTGGCCTCGCCCTCCGACGAGAACAGGAGGATGACGGCTTCTCCGCCGAACTCGGTCTGGAACTCGACATTGTCGATCGCGGCCTGACTGTCGGAGTTCAGATAGCTGTCCTGCCCGGTCGCGAACTCGATTCGGGTCGCCCCGATCGCGAGGACGCCAGTGATGGCGATGACGGCGAGCCCAACAGCCCACCAGTACTTGCCCAGCCCGACCGCAATCGCGCGCCAGAAACGTTCCATCCGCAGTTCCCCCATCTGATTCCTCGCCAACGCTTGCACGGATGTGTCGGCGATGCCTCGGCGAGGCAGGATGGGAGCATGACTGACGCGTCCTCTCCCACCGCCTACCTCGTTGATGCCGTGCGGACTCCAACCGGCAAGCGGGGCGGCGGCCTCGCCCACCTCCATCCGGCCGATCTCGGCGCTGCCGCGATCACTGCGCTCGTCGAGCGCACCGGGATCGATCCGGCTGCCGTGGAAGACGTCGTGTTCGGCAACGTCGATTCGGTGGGCGGGCAGGCCGGCGACATCGCCCGCACCGCGTGGCTCGCGGCGGGGATGCCCGAGGCCGTGCCCGGTACCACGGTCGATCGCCAATGCGGTTCGGGCCAGCAGGCCGTGTCGTTCGCGGCGATGGGCATCATGGCCGGGGTGCAGGATCTCGTGGTCGCCGGTGGCGTGCAGCAGATGTCGCAGATCCCGATCTCGTCGGCGATGACCCTGGCGGCCGAACTCGGGTTCGACGACCCCTTCTCCGGCTCGACCGGATGGGTCGATCGCTATGGCACCCAGGAGGTCTCCCAGTTCCGCGGCGCGGAGATGATCGCCGAGAAGTGGGACATCAGCCGCGACGAGTGCGAACGGTTCGCGTTCGAGAGCCACGAGCGGGCGATCCGGGCGATCGACGAGGGTCGCTTCGATGCCGAGATCGTGCCCGTGGGCGAGTGCACCATGGACGAGGGCCCCCGGCGCGGTGGCACGCTCGAGAAGATGCAGCAGCTGGCGCCACTGGTCGAGGGTGGCCGCCTGACGGCGGCCTGTGCGAGCCAGATCAGCGATGCGTCCGCAGCGCTGCTCATCGCCTCCGAACAGGCGCTGAAGGATCACGACCTCACGCCACGGGCCCGCATCCACCACATGTCGGTGCGCGGTGACGACCCGATCTACATGCTGACCGGCCCGATCCCGGCCACCGCCTACGCCCTCGAGAAGACCGGGATGTCGATCGACGACATGGATCTGTTCGAGTGCAACGAGGCCTTTGCGCCGGTCCCCTTGGCGTGGATGAAGGAGCACGGCATCCCGCACGAGAAGGTCAACGTCAACGGCGGGGCGATCGCCCTCGGTCACCCGCTGGGGGCGACCGGCGCCAAGCTGATGACCACCCTGTTGCACGAGCTCGAGCGCACGGGCGGCCGCTATGGCTTCCAGACGATGTGTGAGGGCGGCGGGCAGGCCAACGTCACGATCATCGAACGTCTCGGGTGAGCGGGTCCGCCGTGTCGGCTGCGCCACTCGCCAACGGATCGGTCTCGCTGCGCCTCTACCCCCACGACACCGATGCGGTCGAGCAGCTCGCGCTGATCAGGTCGCAGGCGGCTCGAGGGGCCGAGGCGGGCTACGACGGGGTGATGGTCAGCGAGCACCACGCCGACTTCCCCGGTTACCTGCCCAACCCCGTCCAGCTGGCCGGCTTCCTGCTCGACGCCATGCCCTCCGGCTGGGCGGCACCGTGCCCGTTGCTGTTGCCCATGAAGCCCTACGCGCTGATCGCCGAGGATCTCGCCTGGCTCGATGCCGCCTACCCGGGCCGGGTCGGTGCGGGCTTCGCGGCCGGCGCCCTGCCGGTCGACTTCGAGCTGGCCGAGGTGCCGTTCGACGAGATCGTCGCCCGCTTCAAGGACGCGCTCCCCCGTGTCGTCGCGGCGCTCCGCGGTGAGGACGACACGCCGCTCGCCGCCGATCGGGCCATCGCCCGTACCGCGGGCGACCCGCTGCCCATGGTCGTCGCAGCCCAGAGTCCCGGCGCGGTGCGGCGGGCGGCCCGCCTCGGCTGCGGCATCCTCTACGACAGCCTGCAGACCGCTGAGGTCACTGCCCGGTTGAGTGACGTATTCGTGGAGGCGGGCGGCACCGGACCCCGTATCGCCATTCGTCGTGTCTGGATCGGGGATCCTCCCGACGAGGAGATGGCCGCCCAGATGGCGCACTATCGCAGCTATGCCCCCGAGGCGGCGATGAAGAACTGGGACGGCGATCAGCTCATCGCCGCGCCGACGCCGGGTGAGGCCGCCGAACGACTGGCGGACTTCCTCGACGCCGCGGGCTGCGACACGGTCAACGTGCGTATCCACGTGAAGGACCTGACCCCGGCCCAGGTCGATGACCAGCTCGGTCGACACGAGGGGGAGTTCCTCGACACCCTCCGCGCCCGTCTCGCTTGATGGATCCGATCGAGCCACCGGCCAGATCGATCGGGCCCGACTCCTCAGCATGGTGACCGATCAGCCGACATAGGTCGTATGGCTCATGTGGTCGATCCCGACGAGCAGTTCGCCGCGAAGGTCGCCGAGATCAACGCCCGCGCCCAGGAAGAGGCGGGGCGTCGAGCGCTCTGGCGCGCCCACCACCACCCCGACCAGTACGACCGCTGCGTGAGAATCGGCAGGGCGCACTACTGCCGCCGCTGCCTCACCCTGTATCCGGTCGCGGCGCTCTTCACCGTGCTCACTCTCGTCGGCTGGTCGCTGTGGCCGGAGGACCTCGACCTGTGGTTCATCTGGCTGCCCTGCATTCCGGCGACCCTCGACTTCGTGGCCGAACAGCTCCGTCTCGCTCGGTACTCGGCCCGGCGTCAATTCCTCACGACGCTCCTCGTCGCACCTGCGCTGGGGCGTGGTCTCGGTCACGAACTGCAGGACTCGTTCTCGTGGGAGCTGTGGGGCCCCGTGCTGTGCTTCTGCACGATCTGGTTCTTCGCCGCGATCGCCGGGTTCCGGCTCCGCCAGACCGGCTAGGCCATCTGGCCCATTGCCGAACGCCCCGGAGCGGGCGAGCATTTCGTATGGCCACCTATTCCGCCACGATCAATGTCGACGCGACTCCCGCCGCCGCGTTCGCCTACCTGTCCGATCCGCTGAACCGGGCGGAGTGGGACCCGTCGGTCCGCAGCGTCGCGGCGAACGGCGATCACTTCGACGTCACCGTCGGCTTCTACGGCAAGGCGATCGACGCGACCTACACGGTGGCGGAGCTGGACGAGCCGTCGCGGATCATCCTCGAGATCGGGGGCCGGGTGAAGGGTCGTGACGTGATCGAGATCGTCGAGCGTGACGGTGGCTCGAGTATCACGCTCGATCTCGACGTGTCGATGAAGGGCGCGGCGAGGCTGCTCGACCGGGGTCTGCAAGTGGCGTTCGCCGGGATCGGCGACAACATCGCGAGCGAGCTGAAGACGCAGCTCGATCGCGTCGGTCGCTAGTCGCTAGACGAGCGCGCCGTCGACCTTGGCCATCGCGTCGTCTTCCTCGACGTCGAGGGCGAAGGCGAGTTCGGAGACCAGCACGTTGCGGGCCTTCGTGTAGAGCGACTTCTCGCCCGCCGACAGGCCCTTGGCCTGATCGCGCAGCGCGAGGTTGCGCACCACTTCGGCGACTTGGTAGACGTCGCCCGACTTGAGCTTCTCCTGGTGGTTCTTGAAGCGCCGGGACCAGTTGGCGGGCTCGCGCACGTCTCGCTTGGCCAGCACCTCGAAGAGGTCTTCGACGTCTTCGGTCGAGATGGGCCAGCGCATGCCGACCTCTTCGGCCTTGTCGACCGGCACGGCGAGGGTCATCTCGCCGTGTGCCATGCGCAGGACGAGGTATTCCTTCTCTTCGCCGAACGCGGTGCGCTTTTCCTTTTTCTCGATCACCGCGGCCCCGTGGTGGGGATAGACGACGCGGTCACCAGGCTTGTAGCTCAAGGGGAGTCCTTACCGGAGTGTCGGAGACGGTCATCGTCGGCAGATGTCGACGCGATGGCCTCATGACAGGATGCCAGGTCGCGGCGGGTTCGCAAACGCGGTGGCGCTCGGGTTTCCCCTACGATGACGGCCGATGTCCCCGACGACGCAGGTGCGGCTGCTGTGGCGGGGCGCGTGTGCCGTGCTCGCGACCTTCGCGATCGGCGGTGGCATCTATGTCGCGAACAGCTTCGTCGAAGACCCCGAGCCCATCGTGGTGCAGGTGGCACCGGCCTCCGCGACCGCCGTCTCGGCCGAGCTTCTCGTCGACCCGGCCCCGCCACGCTCCGTCGATCCCTATCGCGGCTACGGCACGTGGGTCGACGTCTTCGACTTCGATCCGGCCTACAACACGCCCACCGTCACGGCCGACGACGTCGCCGAGATGGCCGACCTCGGCGTACGGACGCTCTATCTGCAGGCGGCCCGACTCGACGACCGGACCCCGAACGGGTTGGTCGACCCCTGGCTGCTCACCGAGATGGTGCTGGCCGCGGCCGCCGAGGAAGTGGCCGTCGTCGCGTGGTACCTGCCCCGGTTCGAGGCGGGGACAGAGGATCTCGAACGGCTCACCGCACTCTCGGACTTCGAGGTGTTGGGGCAACGTTTCGCCGGGGTGGCGGTCGACATCGAGTGGATCGGCCCCGATCGCGAGGGCAACCCGATCGACGACGAGACCCGCTCACAGCGGCTGGTCGAGTTGACCACCGGCCTCGCCGTCGTGGCCGGCGACGATCCCGTGGGCGCGATCGTGCCGCCGCCGGTGCAGACCGAGGTGATCAACACGTCGTTCTGGCCCGGTTTCCCCTGGGACGAGATCGCCGCGGTCTACGACGTCTGGCTGCCGATGAGCTACTGGTCGTTCCGGTCCGACTCCTCCGGCTACGGCGAGGGCTACACGTACCACGAGGAGTCGACCCGGCGGCTGCGGGCGAACGTGGGCGACCCCGATGCCCTCGTCCACGGCATCGGCGGCATCGGGGGTCTCGACGGCGTCGACGACCCGCCCGACCCGCCGGAGCCGCTGGCCACGGTCGAGGAGATCGAGCGGTTCGTGGTCGCGCTGGAGGACACGGGCTCGATCGGCGGGTCGATCTACGACTGGAACACACTCGAACCGGCGGTCAGGGACCGGCTGGCGGAACTCTTCGCCACCTGACCCGCACCGGGTGTCACACCCCCTGTGGATACTCGCCTCGTAGGATCAGCCAGTACCCCTCGGAGAGATCGACGTGAGCGACCGGAAAACCACGGCCACCACCGCATTCGGTGTCGGCAAGCGCGAGAGCCACGACTCTTCGTCGTTCTACGAGCGGTTCACGCCGCCCGAGATCAGCACCGACGACACGGTCAACCCGATCCCGGCCTCGCTCGGGGCCATCCACAATCGCGACAGCCGCGACATCTCGCAGGTGCTCCCCGCCAACTCGGTGGCCCTCGTGGCGACGTCGCCGCCCTACTTCGTGGGCAAGGAATACGAGTTGGCGGTCACGGGCGACCCCGACACCCGCAGCTCGGTGCCGAGCGTGCCGACCTCCTACTTCGACTATCTCCAGATGCTGCGCGACGTCTTCGCGTCGTGCGTGGAAGTGCTCGAGCCGGGTGGTCGGATCGCAGTCAACGTCGCCAACCTCGGGCGCAAGCCCTATCGCAGTCTCAGCGCCGACGTGATCTCGATCCTCCAGGACGACCTCGGGCTCCTGCTCCGGGGCGAGATCATCTGGCAGAAGGCCGAGGGGGCAACCGGGTCGGTGGCGTGGGGCTCGTATCGAAAGGCGACCAACCCGGTGCTGCGCGACCTGACCGAGCGGGTCATCGTCGCCAGCAAGGGTCGCTTCGACCGGGCCCAGTCGAAGGACCGGCGCAGCACCATGTCAGCCGACGACTTCATGGAGGCCACCCTCGATGTCTGGAAGATCAGCCCGGAGTCGGCCAAGCGGGTTCGGCACCCGGCGCCGTTCCCGGTCGAGCTCCCGCGGCGGCTGATCGACCTATACACCTACGAGGGCGACGCCGTGCTCGATCCCTTCCTCGGGTCGGGCTCCACGCTCGTCGCAGCCGAACGCACCGGACGCCGCGGCTTCGGGTTCGACCTCGATCCCGAGTACTGCGAGATCGCCGCCGAGCGGGTCGATGCGGAGCGAACCCGCCCCCACCTGCGCACCGTCGAGGTCGAGGCCGAGGATCCGTTGTTCGAGTTGCCCGACGACGATGCCGATCGCCAGGAGTTCTTCCAAGCTCGGGCCACCAGCGAGGGTAAGAAGGCCGCCGACATCGCCGAACGGGTCCTGGTCGAGGCGGGCTTCGAGGTCGTGAAGTCGCCGGTCAAGGTGCCGAAGGTCGGCGTCCAGTTCAACTTCCAGGTGGCCGATGCCGACGGCGGCCAGTTCTACGTCGACGTGTCGGGCGCCTTCACCACCGTGCGCCCCGGCCTCATGCGGACCGACACCCTGTGGAAGACGCTCGGCCGCATCCACGTCCTGCGAGCCACCGACGAACCCCAGGATCCCAGCCGGGTCCTGGTGCTCACCTCCAACCTGCCGAAGGCCAACAGCGAGGGCGACAAGGCACTGCGGGCCGTCGGCCCCGATCAGGTCTTCGATGCGGTGGAGATGTTCGACAAGGCGGGCGTCGCCCGTCTCCGGGCCTACGCCGAGGGTGGCGCCGTGCTGCCGATCCCCGGTTTCTGGACCGAGAGCGACATCGAGAAGATCTGATGGCCGTGTTCTGATGGCGCTGGTCGCCTACGCGGTCGTGCACACCGAACCTCCGTCGATCTTCCTGGCCGACGACATCGACCTCCTCCACCGCGTCCTTGCGCTCGAGGTGGTGGCCCGGACCGACCCGGTGCTGTTGGGCGCGCAAGCCGCGGAGATCCGTGCGGCGCTTCTCGAGGAGCGGTGGGGTGACGCCACGGTGGCCTGGATCCGCGGCACCGGCACCGGCATCGACGTCTACGACGGAAAGAGCGTCTACTCCCACGACGACCTGCCGGCCGAGATGATCGGCGCCCAACTCCAGTTCACCCGCTTGTTCTCCCAGGACGACGTCGGGCCCGGCGAGCGTCGCGGCCATGCCTGACACCCGCACGGAGATCACCGAGATCGTCACCGGCCTCGGACTGTTCGGCTTCCGCGACATCGAGCGGGCGTTGGCGGCCCGACCGCGGTTCATCCTGAACGTCGACGATGCGGTCTACGACCGCCTCGATCGCGCCTTCGCCGGCGGCGACCACGATCGGGCCTTCCACACGGCCTACGACAACGGTGCGGTGTTCGCCCGGGCCGACGACGGGCTCCGGGGGCGGCCGCCCTGGATCGTCGAGTGGAAGGGCCCGCACCGTCCGCCGGCCTACGAACAGATCCCGGCCGACCTGCGGGTCGACCACGTCTACCTGCTGAGCTGCAAGTACGGATCCAACATCCTCCACAACGCGTCGCCGTGGCACGTCTTCGACCGGGCCCTCAGCGAGCGCGCCAAGCAGTCGGGCGACTGGTTCGCGTCGGTCGCGCCCGAGTCGTTCCAGGACTTCTACGCCGAGGTGCGAGCGTATGTCGACGACCCGACGCTCCCGGACCGGGTGGCCGACCTCGCGCCCGATCATCGTCAGCGGCTGAAAGCCGCGTTGAAGGGACACTGGCCCGCCCCGCTGCGTACCGATTGGCAGCTCGTGGCGTTCGAGATCGCCCGAGCCAGCGCCGCCCGGCTGCTCGAGGCCGCGCCGGGACGGCGTGAGCGCGAGGAGTTCCTCTGGCGGGTGCTGCGGCTACAGGCCGCGCCCTACTTCGTGCTGGGTGCCGGCCTCGACGAGGAGCCGCTGCGCTACCGGGTCGGCACCCCGTGGGACTTTCGCAATCGCTTCGAGCTGCGCAGCTTCGACATGTGGGGAGAACACGCCGGCCAACCGACCGTTCGGTGGCGGGCCGATCTTGCCGACCGGGCCGGCGGCGAACGCGTGATCGAAGGGCATGTCGAGGTTCGGTGGAGCCACGGCAAGTTCGCCGGTGTGCCCGAAGCCAAGGTCTATCTCGACACGCCCCATCACGACGTGGCCGGTTACGAGCCGCTCGACAGCTGATCGACGGCGGCGATCCATCCGGTTCGCCGCTCGACCAGCGTGCGCGCCAGCCGGGCATCGCTGGCGACATAGGCCCGACGTTCGGCTTCGCTGAGGTCGTGGATGCGGGCGCGGTCGACCTCGACGACCGGGAGCCCGACCATGCGGGCGAGGGATTTCAGGCCGCACGAGAAGCCCAGCGTGGCGCCTACGTCGGCACGAAACAGCTGGTACCCGTCGACATGGCCGTGATGATGCCAGCGGCCGCGGTAGGCGCCGGCATGGCCGGGCAACGGATCGTGGCGGCCGCCGATCAGCGGGTCGAGGCAGAGCTCGAGTCCGAGTCCCAGGCCCAGCCGGGCGGCCCGGTACCGCAGGAAGGGAAGATCGAAGCCGCCGCCGTTCCAGGTGATGAGCACACCGGCGGGGAGCGTGGCCAGGGTGCGGTCGAGTTCGGCGATGATGACGGCCTCGTCGCCATCGAGCACCAGCTCCACCTCGTCGCCGATCAGGGCGATCGAGACGACCGGCGACACCGTCGGGTCGAGCCCGTCGACGGTCGTGTCGGTCTCGATGTCGAGGCCGTAGGTCGGCGGCATCGAAGAAACAGGGCGGGACAAGCCGGAGGGAGCGATGCCGCAACCCTACGACGCCGGTGTGACAGGGGTCAGCCCTCGACCACCTCGACCACGAAGAACGTCGGCCAACGCTTGCCCCCGAGCAGCAGGGTGCCGTCGCCCAGGTCGGCGATCCCGTTGAGCACCTCCTGGGCGTCGGTCGCGCCGACCTCGCGGACCAGGGGAGTGGCATCGATGGTCGCCACGACACGGCCGTCCACCGGGTCGATCACCACGATCTCGGGCGACTTCCAGATGTTGGCGACCACATGGTCGCCGATGCACTCGAGCTCGTTGAGGTCGTCGACGGCCACGCCGCCGCGGGTCACCGCGATCGAGCCGACCGCCTCGAACGTCGAGCGGTCGCGTCGGGTGAGCGTGGCGGTGCCGTTCGACATCCAGAAGCCCGCGTCGTCGGTGCAGATCCCCCAACCCTCACCCGCATAGGTGAACTCGCCGACGGGGGCGAAGTCGTCGAGTCGATACCGAAGGGCGCGACCGGCCTCCCAGGTGAGCTGGACGACCTCGTCGTCGGCGACGGTGAGACCCTCGCCGAAGAGGCTGTCGTCGAGCTCGGCGGCATCGAGGATCTCGCCCGTGGCCGGCTCCACGAGCCGCAGGGAGCTCTGGCCCCGCCGGCCGGTGCCCTCGATCAGGCCTCGGTCGCTCATCTCCAGGCCCTGCGTGTAC
>JBDQKM010000052.1:0-18597 GCA_040263275.1 Acidimicrobiales bacterium | reverse complement strand
TGCTCGAGGAGCTGAAGGGGGCCGCACCCATCTTCGGTGTGTGCCTCGGCATGCAGTGCATGGGCCAGGTCTACGGCGGCGACGTGATCCGAGCCCCCGAGGTGATGCACGGCAAGACGTCGTTCGTCCGCCATCACGACGTCGGGGTGTTCGCCGGCCTCCCGAACCCGGTCGAGGCGACCCGCTACCACTCCCTGATCGTCGACCGCTCGACACTGCCCGACACACTCGAGATCACGGCCGAGACCGACGACGGTCTGATCATGGGGTTGCGCCATCGCGAGTTCGACGTCGAGGGCGTGCAGTTCCACCCCGAATCGGTGCTCACCAACGCAGGCCACGACCTGCTGAAGAACTTCCTGGCCCGCTGCGGCGCCACCGCCCAGGCCTGAGCCCTATTCGTCGGCGGGCGGCTCGGTCGTCGTGGTCGTGGTCGTCGTGGTGGTCGATGTCGGCGGTGGGCCCGCCTCGCCGACCACGATGACGACCTCCGAACCCTTGTCGACCAGCGTGAAGCTGCCGGGGTTCTGCTCGATCACCAACCCGACCTGCGGGTCACCGAACGGCACGGTGCGGAACTCGGGCACCGGGACGAGGCCCTGGTTGCGCAGGGTCAGCTCGGCGGTGTCGTAGAACAGCGTGATCACCGAGGGCACCGACACCTGCTCGACACCCGACGACACGTAGATCGTGATGCGAGTGCCGGCGGCGACGATCTGTGCGGCCGCCGGATCGGTTCTTGTGACATCGCCCTCGTCGATCGTGTCGGACGGTTCCTCGATCGTCTCGTCGGCCACGGTGAAGCCGAGATCTCGCAACTCGTTGAGCGCCTGGGCGACGCTCTTGTTCTTCATGTCGGGGATGACAACCTGGTCGGGGCCGGTCGACACGTTGATGATCACCGGCTGGTCGAGCGGGTGCTCGGTGCCGGGCGGCGGGCTCTGGCTCACCACGGTGCCGACTTCCTGGGCGTTGGCCTCGGGGACCGACTCGGCGGTGTAGCCCCGCTCACCGAGGAGGGCGATGGCCTCGGACTCGGTGAGGGTGATCACCGTGGGCACCGTGATCGCCTCGCCGGTACTGACGATGAGCTCGACCGGCTCGCCGGGGTCGAGTCGCTGGCCCGGCACCGGCAGCTGGTCGAACACCAGTCCGGCATCGACGTTGGCGTTGCGCCGTTCGGTGATGGTCGAGCTGAGCCCCAGGTCGCGCAGCGCGGCCTCGGCCTCCAGCACGGTCATGCCGTCGAGATTGGGCACGTCGACCTTCTCGACCACCACTTCGTCGGGATCGCCGTCGTCGTCGCCGAAGATGCCGAGCTGGCGGCCGAAGGCGATGGTGAGGAACCCGAGGATGAAGATGAGCACGCCGAGCCCCACGAGCAGGGCAACCGTCCGCTTCCAGTCGTCTCGGGGAGCCGGCTCGTCGTCGTAGTAGTAGCCGCCCGCGGCGTATTGGGCGGCGAGGGCGTTCTGGTCGAGCATCGGGCCGGATACGGTCGCAACGGGGGCGGGTCCGACCGCCGGCGTGGCCGTCGGCGTCGCCGGCTGCACGGTGGTGGGATCGACGACGGCGGGCGGCGTGGCCGCAGCAGCGGTCGCGGCACCACCGGGGACCTGGTGGGCCCCGGCGAGATAGCGACGGAGGTCGCTGCGCAGGTCGTCGGCCGTCGGGTAGCGGTTGGCCGGGTTCTTGGCCAGCAGCTTCATCGTGATCGCGTTGAGCGACTTGGCCACGGGAACGCCCCGCTCGATGAGCGTGTCGGGCTTCTCCTGGACGTGTTTGTAGGCGACGGCCACCGGGGTCTCGGCCTGGAACGGCGGCGTGCCGGCGAGCATCTCGTAGAGCACCACACCGAGGGAGTAGAGATCGCTGCGTCCGTCGACCTGCTTGCCCTGGGCCTGCTCAGGGGAGAAATAGGTGGCAGTGCCCATGACCGAGCCGTGCTGGGTCAGGCCGGCATCGGTTCCCCCCGCCAGCGCGGTGGCGATGCCGAAGTCGGCGACCTTCACGTCGCCGCCGTCGGACACCAGGATGTTGCCGAGCTTCACGTCGCGGTGGACGAGGCCGGCCTGGTGGGCGGTCGACAGGGCCGACGCGACGTCGGCGGCGATCTCAGCGGCTCGGTCGGGCTGCAGGGGGCCGGTCGAACGGAGGACATCGGACATGCTGCGTCCGGCGACGTGCTCCATCACGATGTAGTAGGTGCCGCGCTCCTGGCCCCAGTCGTAGATGCCCACGATGTTGGGGTGGTTGAGGTTGGCGGCGGCCTGGGCCTCACGCCGGAAACGCTCGACGAAGTTGGGATCGTTGGCGAACTCGGGGAAGAGCACCTTGAGCGCGACCTCGCGGTCGAGCAGCTCATCCCGGGCGAGATAGACATCGGCCATCCCGCCACGGGCGATGTGGCGCAGGAGTTCGTAACGTCCGTTGAAGACGGTGGGGCCCTGATCGGACATTCGGCCGATTCTAACTGCGCGGGGGCGCGGGACCGTTGCAGCCCCTCATCCGGAGCCGAACGCCGCCTCGATCACGGCCCGGGCGATCGGCGCGGCCACCGCGCCGCCGGTCTGCTCGCTGGCACCCGGTTGGGCCTCGACGATCACGGCGACGGCGATCTCCGGGGCCTGGCCGGGCAGGCCGGCGAAGCCGACGACCCACGCGTGGGAACTCGCCGGTGTGGTCCCCAGCTGGGCCGTGCCGGTCTTGCCACCCACCTCGAGCCCATCCACCTGCATGGCCCGCGCCGTGCCGTTCACCGCAACGTTGACCATGGCCTCGCGGAGCTGCCCCGCCGCGAACGGCGAGAGAGAGGTCCGCCAGACCGACGGCTCGATCCGCTCGTAGACGCCGCCGTCGGCGTCGCGCACCTCGTCGACGACATGGGGGGTCATCATCTGGCCGTCGTTGGCGATCGCCGCGGCGACCATCGCCATGTGCAGCGGCGTGGCCTTCACGTCGTTCTGGCCGATCGCGGTCTGGGCGAGGACGGCGGAGTTCTCGTGGATCGGCGTGTCACCGTTGGGCAGAGGATCGCTGTCTTCGGGCTGGTACGCGTCGAGCTCGGCGATGAAGGCGCCGTAGTCGGTCGGATAGCGGGAACCCGCGGCATCCGGCAGATCGATGGCCGGGTCGGCGTTGAAGCCGAACTTCTCGGCCGTGCGAACCATCGCGTCGGGGCCCAGCCACTCGGCGCCGATCTCGGCGAACGTCGCGTTGCACGAACGCTGGAGGGCCAGCAGGAGATCGCCGCCGCAGGTGGAGCCGCCGAAGTTGCGGATCGCCGAACCTGCGGGCACCGGCTCGTAGCGATCGGTCTCGGGCCACACCGGGTCGGTCAGGGTGATCCCGCCGAGGTCGAGGGCCGCGGCCGCCGTCACGAGCTTGAACGTCGAGCCGGGGAAGAAGACCTCCCGGAACGACTTGGCCAGCAGCGGGTTGTCGGGGTCGTCGAGCAGCGCTCGGTAGGCCTCGTTGACGGCGGTCCCGTCGAGGCCCGAGAGCAGGTTGGGATCGAAACTCGGGTAGGTCCACATGGCCAGGACGTCGCCGGTCGCCGGGTCGATCGCGACCACCGACCCGTTGCGTTCCCCGAGCGCGTCGGCGGCGGCCCGCTGGATGTCGTCGCGCAGCGTCATCACCACCGTGCCGGTCGTGTCGCGGTCGACGAACAGGTCCTTGAGCGAACCGAACTGTTGATCGAGACGCGATCCGGCGAGCTCGTCGTTGTATTCGCGTTCGAGCCCGAATGCCCCCTGGTTGAGCGACTGGAACCCGACGACGTGGGCGTAGAGCTCGTCGGTCGGATAACTGCGACGGAAGTCGATCTCGCCCGCCTCGACCGGCACCGAGAACGCCGCGATCACCCCGTCGGCGGTGACGATGTCGCCGCGCTCCT
Source organism: Acidimicrobiales bacterium (assembly GCA_040263275.1). GTDB lineage: Bacteria > Actinomycetota > Acidimicrobiia > Acidimicrobiales > Aldehydirespiratoraceae > JAJRXC01. The sequence continues at coordinate 14,699 of JBDQKM010000052.1, read as the reverse complement.
GGCCGAAGGCCCGCAGCTGGGGACGGATGTTGCCCTCGTGGTCCTTGTAGTCCTCGGCGTCGACGAACTGGACCCGGTTGAGCTGGGCGAACAGCACCGTGTAGAGCACGATGAACGCCACGCCGAGGGTGCGGATGCGACCGTTCATCGGGGCGCGACCGCGTCGGCGGCGTTCGGCCGGGTGCGCTGCTCGTGCGACAGGCGCATCAACAGGGCCAGCACCACATAGTTGGAGACGAGGGCCGAGCCGCCGTAGGACACGAACGGCAGGGTGATGCCGGTCAACGGGATCAGCCGCACCACGCCGCCCATGATGATGAAGGCCTGGATGCCGAGCAGCGTCGTGAGGCCGACGGCCAGCAGCTTCTCGAACGGCCGCGTCGCCCGGATCGCGATGCGGAGCCCGCTGCCGATCACGAGCAGGAACGCCATGAGGATCGCGGCCGTGCCGGCCAAGCCCATCTCCTCGCCGATCGCGGCGAAGATGAAGTCGGTCTCGGCGAACGGCACCCGGTCGGGCTCACCCCGGCCGAGTCCGGTGCCGGTCAGCCCGCCCTCGGCCATCGAGTAGGTGGCCTGGATGATCTGGAACCCGCCGTCCTGCGGGTCGGCCCACGGGTCGAGCCAGCCGTCGATCCGGCGTTCGACATGGCTGAAGGCCCGAAAGGCGACGACGCCGCCCACCATGAACAGCCCGGCACCGAGGCCCAGGAACAGGGTCCGCTCGGTGGCGACCCACATCAGCACGACGAAGAGGGCGAACACGAGCATCGACGAACCGAGATCCCGTTCGAGCACCATCACGCCGACCGATGCGGCCCAGGCGGCACCGATCGGGGCGAGGTCACGCAGTTCGATGCGGGTCTTGATCAGTTCGCGGGCATCGACCAGATAGCTCGCGAAGAAGATGGCCAGCGCGATCTTGGCGAACTCGCCCGGCTGGAAGTTGACCGGCCCGATGCTCACCCAGATGCGGGCGCCGTTGATCTCCACCCCGATCGGGAGCAGCGGCAATGCGAGCAGGCCGAGTCCGGCGACGCCGAGCAGGTAGCGGTACTGGGCCAGCATGCGGATGCGGGGAACGAAGACCAGCGTCGCCACGAACGCGACGATGCCCACCGCGGTCCAGACCGACTGGAGCCCGGCCAGGTCGCTGCCGTCCTCCACGTCTTCGCTGAGCCGGGCGATCATGACGTAGCCGATCCCGTTGAGCAGCAACGCCATGGGCAACAGCACCGGGTCGGCGTTGGCCGCGAAGCGACGCACCGCCAGATGCACGAAGAAGAAGAGGCCGAGCATCCACGCCAGGAAGGGGCCGATGTCGGCCGGCACCGAGGCCGATTCTCCGAGGCTGGCCAGCCCGTAGGCCGACACGACCACGATCGCGATCAGCGCGATCAGGCCGAGCTCGACGCGACGGGGGCGCAGGGGTGCCACGCGGGGGCGCGCCGAAGGGCGGCGTTCGACGGCGGTCACGGGTCGTCGGTGGTCGCCCGCTGCACGAGGGTCTCCGCGTAGTCGCGGGCCTCGTCGAGCGTGTCGAACTCGACACCGTCGACGACCTCACGCAGATCGTCGGCCTCGAGCTCGGCAACCGTGAGCACGAGCGGCTCCTCGACCGTCGGGTCGAACCAGAGCACGCCGTCGGGCCGGCCGCGGAAGATCACGACCTCCTCGCCGTCGAGGCCCACGAAGTAGGCGGACCGGGCGTAGGCCACCACCGACGAGACGAGCACGCCGAGCACGAGCAACACGGCGCCGACGAACAGACCGAGCCGCCAGGTGACGAACGGCGCCTTGGAGGTCGACCGGTCGACGAAGATCTCGTCGGGGTGCGGGTCGCCGGGGCCGGTCTCGACCGGCGGATCGAGCCGCAGCACGCTGTCGGGCACGGCCGTGTGGGTGGAGAGGATGCGATCGGCGGGTGCCTCGTCGGCCGCGCCGTCGGCGTCGACCACGTCGACGATGACCACGGTGACGTTGTCGCGGCCTCCGGCGTCGCAGGCGGCATTGACCAGCGCGATCGCGGCCTCGGCCGGTTCCTCGACCTCGCGCAGGACGTCGAGCATCTCGGCCGAGGACAGCTCGTTGAAGAGTCCGTCGCTGCACAGCACGTAGCGGTCGCCGACGACCGGGGCGAGCTCCCAGGTGTCGACCAGCACCTTCTCGTCGATCCCCAACGCCCGGGTCACGATGTTGCGCTGGGGGTGGGTGAGGGCCTCGTCGGGGGTCAGCCGCCCGTCGCGCACGAGGGCCTCGACCAGCGTGTGGTCCTCGGTGATCTGGGCAAGGGCGTCGTCGGCCACGCGGTAGAGCCGAGAGTCGCCCACGTTGGCCACACCGAGGCGGGCCGACTCGTCGACGGTCATCCCGACGAGGGCGACGAGGGTGGTGCCCATGCCACGGAGTTCGGGCTCGAGCTTCGATCGGTCGACGATTTCCCGGTTGGCGGTCTGGACGGATTCGATCAGGTCGTCGACCGACGCCACGCCGTCGGCCTTGGCCATCTCGTCGACCGCGATCGCGGCGGCGACCTCACCACCGTTGTGGCCGCCCATCCCGTCAGCGACGACGAAGACCGGGGCCATCGTCAGCAACTGGTCCTGGTTGGCCGACCGGACCCTGCCGACATCGGTTGCGGTACCCCATCGGAACTCGGTCATGCGAACTCCAACACGACGTCGCCGATGGTGATGCGGCTCCCGCGGCGGATCGGGGTGGGACGCGAGATCGGGTCGCCGTCGAGCACCGTGCCGTTGGTGGAGCCGAGATCCTCGAGCATCCATTCGCCGCCGTCGGGCGACAGCCGGGCGTGGAGCTTCGACACGTGGGCGTCGTCGATCGACACGCCGCAGCCGGCACCACGACCGATGGTGGTCTCGCCCTCGAGGACGAAGCTGTGGCCTGCGAGCGCCACCGGCGCGACCACGACGAGGCGGGCGCCACCGGTCGACACCATCGTCGGGGACGCGGCGGGACGGGGATCGGCGCCGGCCGGCACCGGCTTCGGTGGCCGACGCGACGGCGCCGGCGCGGGGGCAGGGCCGGCCGGTGCGGCCGATTCGGCCCTCAGCTCCACCCAGACCGCACGCAGGACGCGCAGAAACACGAGGTAGACGAGGGCAAGAAGACACACCCGGAGGACGATGAACAGCTGGTCCGACACGGTGCGCCGAGACTAACCCTGCAGGCCGCCCGACAAGTGACGCGCCCACGACCGCTCGTGGTCAACCGGCCCGGAACTCGATGCTGGTGGCGCCCAGGTCGATCCGGTCGCCGTCGACCAGGCGATGCGCGGTGATGGGGGTGCCGTTCACGAGGGTGCCGTTGGTCGAGCCGTTGTCGCTGAGGACGAAACCGTCGCCGTCGGGCCGGATCGCCGCATGTTCACGACTGATGTTGGGGTCGTCGAACGAGATCGTGCAGTCGGAGAGTCGACCCATCGTGACGATGAACTCGCCGAGGACGACCTGCTGGCCGGTGGGCAGATGGAGCACCCCGACGCCGCCATCGGCCTCCTTCATCCGGCCCCGGACGTCGATCGCCCCGCCGCGGACGGCGTCGTCGCCTTCGATCTCGACCTGGACCGGACCCATGAACGTCCAGCCCTCCTCGCGCGCATGATCGCGGGTGGCGTCGCACAGCTCACGGACGAGGGAGTCCTTCACCTCGGCGAAACGCTCGAGATCGGAGGTGGCCAGGCGGACGACGAAGTGGTTCGCCACCACCGGCTGGCCCTTGACCCCCACACTGCGGGAGTCGGCCATCTCGCGGGCGATGCGGTGACCGATCTCGACGGGTCGCACGCCGCCGCGGAAGAAGCGGCCGACGGTGCCTTCGACAAAGCGCTCGAGGCGTCGTTCCACAGATCGCAGGCCCACGGGTCGGAGGCTAGCGCCGCTCGTGAATCACTCGGGGGCCACCACCCGATCGGGGCGAAAATGCGTCACACCGCGCTAGCCTCTGGGAACGTCCACTTCGGTGTACGGCCACGCGCGAGTGGCGGAATTGGCAGACGCGCAGGCTTCAGGTGCCTGTGCCCGAAAGGGTGTGGGGGTTCAAGTCCCCCCTCGCGCACAACTCGGATCCGGCCCGTTCGAACGGTCAGGCCAGATCGGGCAGCACGGTGCCGGTGAAGAGCTCGGCCGACTCGAGGGCCAGATCGAGCGGCGTTCCTCCGGCGAACGGGTGGAACAGGATCGACCCTTGGTCGCGGTGCTGTGCCGCGCTGAACTCCCCGGGCCGGATCCAGCTGTCGTAGATGCGGGCTTCGCGGAGCATGTGCTCCCCGACCTGCTGCCACCAACGATCGGGATCGTGCGCGACCTGCACGAGGCTCACTCGCGCCGGCGGGGCGAGATACATGGGCGGCGACCCGGCATCGGCACACGCGGTCTCGTAGGCATCTCTCAGGGCGGGCACGTCGGCCGACGGGCGGAAGGGCAGGCCACACCGGGCCGCGAGCACGGCGTCGTCGGCGTGGGCACCGCCGACCAGCAGCATCGGGTGGGGCTGGCTGGCCGGGCGGGGCGTGACGACGATGTCGTGGCCGTCCTTGCGGATCGACCCACCGGTCCACGCGGCCCGAAGGAGTTCGAGCGTGGTTTCGAACGTGGCGGCCCGGTCCGCGAAGACCTGGTCGTGGGCCATGAACTCGAGTTCGCGGTAGCCCGTGTTGACGGTGAGCACGACGCGGCCCGGGGCGAGGAGGTCGAGGGTCGCGACGTCTTCGGCAAGCCGCAAGGGGTCGTGGGCGACGCGCACCAGCCCTGCACCCGTCCCTCGAAGGTCACGCCGTGGTGTTCCTCGAGGCTGATGGTGTCGAGTCCGGCGGCATCGGCGGCTTCGGCGATGTCGAGCACCGCCTGGTGGCGAGCGGCGTTCTGCTCGGGGTCCTGGCCGGGCAGCGCCATGTTGAATCGAATCGTCGCGCTGACCATGTCCGCCCCCTCGCTCCGGACCGTACAAGACGCCGACAACCGCGATTCGCCATCCGACGCCGACCCGGCCGAAATCGCCGGTGGCAACTCGATGGATCCTGTGCCACGCTTGCGGGCGGCGGTCGCGGGTGGTCATCGACGGGGTTTTGGGACATGGGTTGGATTGAACGGCGGCCACAGGACGTGGCCTCGCAGATCCTCGAGTTTGCAGAGAGCGGTCGCCTGGTCGAAGGGCCGCGGCTGGAGTCCGACGACCAGCGAGGCACGATCGCCCTCATCGTCATCGCCGCGCTGACGCTCGGCGGCGGCCTCAGCCTCGCGACCAGCGGTGCGGTCGGCGGCGAGAACGAGACCGTCACCCTGGTCGCGCTCATGTGTGCCCTCGGGTCGTTGGCCATTCTCGTCCCGGCCGTTCGACTCATGAGGACCGAGACCCCCGGCCGACCCGTCAAGGTGCGACCAGCGGCGGTGCTCCCCCCGGAGCTCGTCCGAGTGGGCAACTGGATCCATCGCGACGGGGCATGGCTCCGCGTCGAGCAGGTGGGCCACGACGGCGGCGGTCGAGTCCAGGCGCTGCTGAGTTCGGGGGATCTGGTCGTGCTCGGCACCCCGGTCACGATCGCGGGCGACGACTTCCGCCCGGCGAACGACCCGGTCGCCTCCCTCCGCGACTGACGACGCCCGGGGCTACTCGCCGAGTGCCTCTCGTGAGACGTTGATCGCGCTCATGTAGATGCCCTTGGCCATCAGGGAGGTCGCCGCCGCCCGACGGGCGGTGAAGACCTCCTTGCGGATCTCGTGGACGGCTCGATTGTCGGGCTCGGCGTCGCTGGCCATCTGCACGAGATGACCGGCCAACGCGAGGTCGCCGGCCTCGACCAGCTCGAGGGCACGCTGGGCGAGGGCGACCGCGCCGCCGGCGAGCGACGCGACCTCGGCGCCGAGCGCGGCCTTGGGCGCCGGGTGCAGGGTCGAGGGATCACCGTCCCACCATCCGCCGTAGAGGCGATAGATGCCACGGACGACGAACTCGGGTTCGTCGTAGGTCGGCGGGAGATAGGGAACGTCGCGAAACCGGTCGGGCAGCTTCACCGTGTGGAGCACGGTGTCGAGGGTGGCGCCCTCGTTCATGAGGGCGACCGTCTCACGCACCAGGTACTCGAGGGCGCTCGCCGCCATGTCGAGCACCATCGCCACGCGCTCGGCGCCGGCAACCGGGAGACCGTGCGCCGGCAGCAGCAGCTCCGGATCCTTCGCGATCATCGCCCGCAGCGCCGTGGCCCAGTCGCCCGCGAACCGCTGCACCTTCTGCGGGTTGCCCGCATTGGGGAAGTTCCACATGAACAGGTCGCCCACATAGACCGCCTTGCGACCGGGATCCCACAACCAGGTGTGGTCGTCGGTCTCACCCTTGGCGTGGTGCAACTCGAAGCGGGTGTCGCCCACCGTGAGATCCATGCCCTCCTCGTGGGTGATCGTCGGCACGGCCACGTCGTCGGGGAGGTAGCGGCCTTCCCCGACCCCCATGAAGTCGGGGTCTTTCTTGGTACCGCCGAACTGGCGGGAGTTGATGGCCAGGTTCCACCCCGCGGTCTCGCGATAGCGGGCGAATCGGTCGTGCACCGCCTCGTGGGCGATCACGTCGGGCGCGCCGTGGCCGCGCCGCTCGGCATCGGCGAAGATCGCGGGGCTGCCGCCCACATGGTCGGCATGACCGTGGGTGTAGACGATCGAGTGCACCCGATCGGTGCGCCAGGCCCGAATGGCGTCGATGCACCGGGTCCCGGCCAACGAGCCGCTGGCGTCGACCAGCACCAGGCCGTCACCGGTGTCGACGCTCCAGATGTGGGAGAACGCCTCGACGATCGACAGACCGTCGGCCACCTCCGACAGCTCGAAGGTGATGCGGTTCGCGGGTTCGTCGGCCACACCGCGGTCGATGATCCTCGACGACAACTCGATCAGATCGGCCATGTCCTGCTCCCGGGTCGCTCAGCCGCACGGTACCGTCCGATCCATGACCACGCAGGAGCCGCCGGAGGGCGCCACCGTCCACGAGGGAGTCGAGGGCTGGACGATCGACGGTCGCGCCGACGACCCCGCGATCCTCGACGAGGCCACCGCCCTGCTAGACGGCGAGCTCCCCGACCCCCGCTTCGTGTCGAGCGACTATCTCTGCTGGGCGTATCGCGAGAACCCGCTCGGGCGAGCCTGGGAGCGCCACCAGCTGGTGGCCGACGAGCCCGGCACGAAACTCGTGGCCCACTACGCCAACATGCCGCGTCGGTTCCGTGGGCCCGACGGCGAACGCAGCGACGGCGCGTGGTCGCTCAATGCGGTCGTCCACCACGACCACCAGCGGGCCCGCCACTTCACCCGCATCGGACTCGAGATCTACGAGGAAGCGGCTCGCGATGACCGATCGTTCGTGGTCGGCGTCACCAACGAGAAGTCGACCGGGGCGGTCGTGAAGTACATGGGGTGGCGCCTGGCGGGCCCGCTGCCCGTGCGCATCGTGCACCCGCTCGGTCGGGGCCACCGCCGGATGACCCACCACGAGATCGACGCCAACTGGCTCGACTCGCCGGCCTTCGAGGAGTTCGCCTCGACCGTCGACCGACACCCGGTCAGTGGCTGGGCCACCGACTACACCCCCGAGGTCCTGCGCTGGCGCCTCGCCTGTCCGGAGACCCGCTACTTCGTGCATCAGGCCGACGACATCGCGCTGATCACGACCCGCTCGAGCCTCGGCCCCGTTCCGGCCTGTGTCGTGCTCAAGGCCTTCCCGCTCACCGCCGGTTCCGCCCCGATCGACGCGACGCGGGCCATCCGTTCGGCCACGCGCTTCCATCGAGCCGGGTTCGCCGTCTACGCCGGATTCAACCGCTCCGTGGTCGTGCGCGGCATCCGGCCGCCGCGGCGCCTGCAGCCCTCGCCGCTCAACCTGATCATCCGTCACCTCGACCCGGGTGTCGATCAGGACACGATCGAGCTCGACACGTTCGAATTCCTCGACATGGACGCCTATTGACGGACGCGTCAGAAGGTCAGCTCGGCGAGGCTGGCGAAGCCGACATGCATGGCGTCGACGTCGTCGGCCGGATCGTCGACCCCGCTGGTGCAGTCCGACGCGAGGGCATCGCGTTCACCGAAATCGGTGGCGGTCGGCACCTCGACCATGCCGCGGACCTGGGCCTCGGTGCAGGTCGGGATGTTGAGGCTCTCGACGAAGGGTCCGCTCCCGCCTCGCAGCTCCTCGATGTGGTCATCGAGCCATCCGGAGACGAAGCGAGCACCGGTCGCGAAGTCGGCCGGCTCACCAAACCCCTGGCTCGCGGCGAGCGCGGGGTAGCCGGCTCGGGCGCCGGTACGCGCGGCGCCGACCGTGCCGGAGAGTTCGCTGAAGGGCCCGATGTTGGCGCCCTCGTTGATGCCGCTGATGACGAGATCGGGCTCGACGCCCATGACTTCGAGCGCGTGGATGACGGCATCGGCGGGGAAGCCACTGACCGCCACGGCCGGGTGGCCGCTGGCCGTGGTGGCATCGACGGCGGTGACCTCGCCGTCGTCGGTCGTGGTGTCGGAACTGCCGCTGCGATTGCCGTCGGGGGCGACGACCACCACATCGACGTCGCCGCGAGCGATCAACATCTCGACCAGTGCGTCGAGACCCGGCGCGTCGACGCCGTCGTCGTTGCTGACGAGGACGAGCAGGGGCTCGGGCGCCGTCGTGGTCGTCGTGGTCGCCGCAGCCTCTGTCGTCGTGGCCGCCGGGGCCTCGGTCGTCGTGGTCGTCTCGTCGACGACCGGGTCGGCGGAGGAGCCGCCGTCGTCGCCACAGGAGGCGGCGACGAGCGCGAGGGTCAGGAGGAGCACGAGGGTGGAGAGCGAACGGCGCATGCGCGCATGGTATGGCGCTCCACCCCTGTCACCGCTGACGGCTCCCGAGCACTCCGTCGTGGCCACGGGTGGAGCGTCGGCCGGTGTCAGACGTCGGCGCCGAAACGCTCGGCCAGATGATCGACCGGGTTGCGGGAGATCACGCTCGGTGCCTGGTCGAGGAACTCGCGCCAGCGCCGGGCCATCGCGAACCACAGCCGCGGATGGCGGGCGCTGACCCGGAGGGGCAGATACCCGAGCTCCCACATCATCACGACCCCCCAGAAGCCGAGATCGCTCTGCACGCCACCGGGTTCGAGCCGCGTGTGGATCCGCATCGCCCCGTGGAGGATGTGGACGATCCGATCGCGGATCGCCTCGCTGAGCACCGCCTCGGGGATGGTCGTCAGGCCGGACGCATCGTCCGGCATGGTCGCCGACCGGCCGACCGAGCGCGACCGGAACGAGACCCACCAGTAGGGGCGCTCCTCGTCGGAGGGCACGTGGAACACGAACGGCCGCGGTGAGAGCCGCCGCGCGAAGACCCGTGGGACCTCGCGCACGAGCCGGCCGAGGTGGGCATCGAAGTCGCGCCACTCGACCCGCACGCCCTCCTCTGCCGCGGTTCGTTCGGCGATCTTGGGTGCGTACTTCTCGGCCAGCACCGCCAGGTGAGCTTCGCGATCGGTGTACCAGTCGACATCGCTGCGCTCGAAGCCGGTGTCGCTGTTCCAAACGTCGCCGGGCGCCATCGTGATGACGTCGGTGCCCTCGATCCCGCCCCGCTCGGCCACTCCTTCGACGACGGCGAGCGGGGTCACGAGATGGGCGTTGAGCGGCGCACTGTCGGGATGGAGGAAGCCGACCATCGAGCCGAACGGGATCGCGTAGCGGGGTCGGAGCCGACCCATGACGTCGTGGAAGTCGTCGAGATAGGTGTCGCGACTCACCAGGCGGAGCTGTTCGGCGTCGTCACTGTCGTAGAGCACGGGATACGACTGGGCGAACGAGTGGCTCTTGCACGCGAGCGACGGGTTGCCGAAGTCGTGCACGAGCTGATCGAGTGCCCGGCCCCGGATCTTGCAGTCGTTGACATCGACGACCACATGGTCGTCCTCCGCGATCACGAACGCGGTGTCGTCGAACCCGTACTGGTAGGACGCGACGCGCACGCCGTCGCCGAGATCGATCACCCTCCCGTGGATCAGCTCCCGGGGTCGGTCGAAACCGAGGCTGACCACCTCGTCGGCCATGACGTCGACACCGAAACGCGGAATCAGCACCTGGGCGGACCGGTCGAGCTTGCGCATCGACGGATAGTGGAAGTGATCGAAATGGTGATGCGTCAGGTAGACGTAGTCGGGCGCCAGCATCTCGGGAGTCGGCTCCGTGCTCGGCGGGAAGTGCCACCACGAACGCCAGTAGCAGGACCCGATGAGCCACGGGTCGACGAGGATCGTTCCGGCCCGAGTCTCCGCCCGCAGGCAGGAGTGGCCGATCACCGTCACACGCATGAGCCGCAACGGTACGTCACAAGTACCATTCCCCGGTGCGCTGGGGTCCGAGAATTCGACGAGCGGTGACGAGCCCGCTCGGGCTGGTGGTGATCGCCACGTTCGTCCTGGGCGTGGCCGTGCGCTGGTACGTCCTCAATCGCTGGTACGTCGACGTGCCCCTCGTCGAGGACGGGACCCTCAACGACAACCTCTACTACCACCTCTCCGCCAACCTCCTGGTCGAGGGTCACGGGTTCGCGAATCCGTTCGAGTACCAGGTCAACGACGTCATCATCCCGACCGCCGCCCACCCACCCGGCTTCACCGTCTACCTCTCGCTCTGGTCGCTCTTCGGGCTCGACACGGTGACCTGGCACCGCTTCGCCGGCGGGGTGATCTCCGCGTCGGTTGTGCTGCCGGTCGGCCTGTTGCTCCACCGGCTCTTGTCGCTGCGGGTCGCCGCACTGGCGATGGTCGGGGTCGCCCTCTATCCGCCGCTGTGGATGAACGACGCCCTGATCCTCTCGGAGTCGATGTACATCCCGCTGGCCGCGTGGGCCATCTTCTTCGCCCACCGGGTCTACGACGACCCCTCCGTTCGCAAGATCCTCGAGCTGACCGTCGTGCTCGCCCTCGGGTCGCTCACCCGCAGCGAGCCGTTCCTCATGTTCTTCCTGCTGCTCACGCCGCTGGTGATGCTGCACTCGCAACTCGAGTGGCGCGAGCGGTTCCGACGGACGACGATGGCGGCCGGCCTGGCGATGTTGATCCTCGCGCCGTGGGTGGGTCGCAACGTGACGATCTTCGATGAGCCGACCTATCTGGCGGTCGGCCCCGGCTACGTGCTCGAGCTCGGCAACTGCGACGACACCTACTCGGGCCCGTACCTCGGCTACTGGTCCACCACATGTGACGACGGAACGACCTGGCCCGAGGGGGCCGACGAGTCGGGCATCGGCGCCGCGAAGTACGCGAAGGCCCGCGCCTACATCGGCGATCATCTCGACGAGGTCCCCAAGGTCGTCGCGGCGCGGGTCGGTCGCATCCTCGGCGTCTACCGCCCCAGCCAGGGCATCGACTTCGACGTCTTCTTCGAGCGGCGCGTGCGCTCCCACGCGACCGTCGGCCTCTGGGCTCACTACGGGGCCATGTTGCTCGCGATCCCCGGGGCGCTCCTGTGGCGTCGACGTTCCACTCTCCTCCCCCTCGCCGCGGTGGCCGGGGTGTCGATCTTCACCGCGGCGATCACCTTCGGCATCTCCCGCTATCGCATCGGCGCCGATCTGGTGTTCGTCGTGCTCGCGGCCGTCACCGTCAGCCACCTGATCGACCGCTACGGTCCAGCCCGTCTCCCGACCACGGACACGCCGAAGGAGGTGGTCGAGGCATGAGCATCGTCGACCGCATCCGCGAAGCGCCCCGCGCGGTGTCGCTGATCGTCGGCATCGGCCTCGCCGGCTGGCTGTTCCGGATCTGGGCCGTGCTGGTCTACCGACCCACGTGTCGGACCGGCGCCGCCGACTGCTACACGTTGGCGGGCGACGCCCTCTACCACCACGGTCAGGCCAACCTGCTCGCCGACCACTTCCGCTACCTGAACCCCAACATCCATCTCGCGACCGGCGAACTCGTCGACTCGGCCGGCGACCCGCCACTGTTCGCCGCCTATCTCGCCGGCTGGTCGAAGATCGGCTTCGACGGCGTGACCGACCACCGCCTCGCCGCGACGTTCTGGGGCTTCGTGCTCGTCGTGGCGATCGGGCTCTTCACCCGCCGCCTCGCGGGCAACGTCGCCGGCGCCGCAGCGGCCGTGCTCGCCGCCGTGCACCCCCTGCTCTGGATCAACGACCTGATGTTGCTGTCGGAGGGGATGTACCAACCCTTCGTGGTCCTCATGTTCTGGGCGGCCTACGAGTGGATCCGCGAACCCACGCGACGGCGGATCGTCCTCGTGGGCATCGCCATCGCCCTTGCGACGATGATCCGGGCCGAAGCCCTCAGCCTCTACGGCTTCATGGTCCTGCCCCTCGTCTGGTGGGGGGCCCGGACGCTCGACACCCGGGAGAAGGTTCGCCAAACCCTGCTCTGCGGGATCGCCGGCCTGATGCTGATGTCGCCCTGGCTCGTCTACAACAACCTGCGCTTCGAGAAGCCGGTGACGATCAGCGCCGTGACCGGCACCGTGATGATCGCGGGCGCCTGCGACGGTGCGTGGACGGGAGAGTCGCTCGGCTACTGGGTCAACTGCTTCGACGACGAGCTCATCGCCGAACTCGAGGCGGCCCTGCCCGGCACGTGGCCCGATGACGAAGCCGACCGGGTCGTCTACGACGAATCGGTGATCGACGAGTTCAACCGCGAGCAGGCCCTCGAGTACTACCAGGACAACTGGCAGCGGTTCCCGAAGGTCGCCCTGGCCCGGATGGGTCGATCGCTCGAGGTCTACCGCGTCAGCCACACCCTGCGGATGCAGTACACGGTGGAAGGACGCTGGGAGGAGCCCAGCACGGTCGGCCTGGGCCTCTACTACGCACTGGTCCCGTTCACGGTCGTCGGCGGTCTGCTCATGCGGCGTCGCGGCCAACGCCTCACCCCGCTGCTCTCGATGTGGCCGATGATCATGTTCGCCTCCGCGATCACGTTCGGCCTGACGAGGTATCGGGTACCGATCGACATCGCGATGATCGTGATGGCATCGGTCGCCTTGAGTTGGATCTTCCACCGACTCCGAGCCGAGGGCGTGTTCGCGGCGCTGCGCCGGGAGCAGAACGTATGAGCGCGGTCGTCTTCACGCTCGATCTCGAGGACCACCGTCCCGACGAATCGGCCGAGCTCCGGTACCCGGCCGTCACCGACGACCTGCTCGACGATCTCGAGGAGTGGGGCGTCATCGGCACCGTGTTCGTGGTGGGCGAAGTCGTGCGCGATCAACCCGACCTGGTCGCTCGCGTCGCTGCCCGCGGCCACGAACTCGGCCTCCACGGCGCCACCCACACGCCGCTTCCCGACGTGGGCGCCGAGACCTTCCGCACCGTCACCGCCGAGGCGATGGACCGGCTCGCCCAGACGGTCCAGACCGACATCAAGGGGTTCCGGGCGCCGATCTTCTCGCTCGTCCCCGACTCGTCGTGGGCCCCCGAGATCCTCTCGGACCTCGGCTTCGTCTACAGCTCGAGCGTGTTGCCGGCCCGCAACCCGCTCTACGGCTGGCCGGGCGCGCCCACCGAGCCGTTCCGCTGGCCGAGTGGCTTGATCGAGATCCCGTCGCCGACCTTCGGTCTCGGTCCGGCCACGGTGCCGCTCCTGGGCGGCGTCTATCTCCGCGTCGCGCCCGCGCCCCTCATTCGCTGGGCGGCCAAGCGGGCGCCGGCCCACGCCTGGCTCTACTCCCATCCCTACGACTTCGACCCCGACGAGGAACGCTGGTTGCTTCCCGAGGTGGGCCGATTCGGCAGCCGGGTGATGTGGTGGGGACGCGAGGGCATGAAGCAGCGGGTCAAGGGCATCGTGGCCGACACCGAACGCCGTCTGATCGACGTGGTCGACGAACTCGGCGACATTCCCACCTTCGCATCGGAGCCGGCCGCATGAGCACCGAGATCCCCGAGTACGGCCAGGACGAGATGGCCCACCCGCTCCCCCGCACGACGATCGTCGACCGCATCCCGTGGCTGGTCGAACAGTGCCGCGGGAAGAGGGTCATCCACGTGGGCTTCGCCGACGCCGGCTTCCGCGAGGAGCAGGGGCGCGCCGGTAGCTGGCTCCACGGCCATCTCGACGGTGTCGCCGAATCGTTGGTCGGCCTCGACTACGACGGGCCCGGGGTCGAGGCGGCGATCGAGGGCGGCTTCGAGGCCCACCTCGTCGATTGCACCGACCCCGCTGCCGTGGCCGCGCTCGACCTCCGACCCGCCGACGTCGTACTGGCAGGAGAAGTGATCGAGCACCTCGGTGCGCCGGGACCCTTCCTCGACGCCATGGCGTTGCTCTGCGCGCCCGGCGGAACCCTGATCGTCACCACCCCCAACGCCTACGGCCTGGTCAACGTGGTGGCCAGCATCACCCGGAGGGTCGAGGTCAACCACCCCGACCATGTCGTCATGTTCACCTGGCGAACCCTCACCCAGCTGATGCAACGCCACGGCTGGGCTCCCACCGACAGCGTCACCTACGTGCCTGTGGTGCGCGATCGCGGCGACCGCTCCCGGATCGAAGCACTCGCCGTGCGCGCCGTGCTGGGTCTCGAACGATTCCTGGGCCGACTCGGTCGCCCCTACAGCGCCGCCGGCCTCATCGTCGCCGCCCGCCGCCGCCAAGAAAGTACGGGTGCCTGACCCCGGGGACAGGCACCCGTACTTTCTCCGGCCGCGCCGAGGTCGATGCG
>JBDQKM010000051.1:0-18717 GCA_040263275.1 Acidimicrobiales bacterium | reverse complement strand
GGGCCCGGATCGCGTCGAGCTGACCGTCGCGGAACTCGGCGGCATCGTCTCCGGTGAGAGCACGCAGGTGGCTCGCCGCGTCGGCATCGAAGGCCGCGTCGTCGACCGGCGGGCGGGGCCCCGCCGCCCGGGCGTGTGCGAGCGCTCGGGCGAGCTTCGGCGACGCCGCGATCGCGTCGATCACCACGGGCCTGTCCATCGTGGCGAGTTCGGCGACCTCGGGCCGGGCCAGGAACGCCTGCGACCGGCCCTCGTCCAACGGACCGTGGGCATCGACCCAGGCGGCGAGTACTTCCGCGGGGGTCACGAGGTCGACCCGCCGGCACCCCGTCGACGACGAACGAGGCCCGCCGCGGCCACCGCGAGACCGGCGGCCGCGACGGGCAGCGCACGGGTCGCCACCCGAACGGCCCGGAACCGGCGCAGCATCGACGCACGATTGTTGACCCGTGGAAAGTCGCGGTCCGGTTGCAGAACGCCGAGGAAGTCACACAGGGGCTCCCAACCGTCGTGGACGTCGAAGACGAGCAGCCGCTCGGGCGGAACGGTGGCCACCACCTCCGCCGTCCACTCCTCGAAGCGGGCGATGGCGTAGTCGCGATCCTCGAACCGGCCGTCGAAGAGTCCGTCCCAGATCAGCAGGTCGACCATCTCGGTGAACCGGCCGGCGAGGGGAACGACCCGACGCAGCCAGCGGGGCATGAGGGTGCGGCCCTGGTAGATCGTCTCGAACGTGGAGTCGTACCACTTCTGCGGATCGCGGACCGTGTGGACCACCTTGGCATCGGGAAACGCATCGAGCAGCTCGCGGTAGACGACGCTGGCCGGGAAGTCGACGGCCGACTCGAAGTCGGCGAACAACTCCTGCCAGTCGGCGCCCTGACCCTGACCGACGCGGTGCCACACGTCGACGTGGCCACGGTGCCGCATCACCTCTTCCATGTGATAGCAGGGCCCCACGCCGAGCTCCTCGAGCGCCTGCTTCATCGACAGCGTGCCCGTACGCCCGAAACCCGACCCGATCACCTTCATGACGCCACGCTAGGCGCCAACGCCGGCATCGCCCGCGGTGCGATGAGACAAGCGCCACACGACAAGTCACGAGATCCGCGTCAAGGTCGGCCTCGGCGGGCCGATACTGAAGTCGGCGCGCGACAACGCGCGCATCCGCATGAGCCGCTCACCCCCATGCAGCGGCAGGAGGCAACGACGTGTTTCGACGCATCGACCACATCACCCCGACCCTGCTCGGCACACCCATCGCAGACGCGCTTCCGCGCCGCGAACTCGCCATGATCGACATGATCAGCACTCCCGTGCCGTTCGCCGCCGGGCGCACCGCGATGGTGGAAGACGCGGTCGGCCGCGAGTGCATGATGGTCGTCGAGGGGTCGTTCACCGTGGAGCGTGGTGGCGAGAAGGTCGCCGAACTCCACCCCGGCGACTTCATGGGTGAGATGGCCTTGCTGACCCGCCAGCCCCGCAACGCCACGGTCACCGCCGCCGAGGACAGCGTCGTCTACGCCTTCACCGCCCGCGAGTTCCGGAGCCTGCTTCGCAGCTGCCCGGTCTTGGCCGAGCGAGTGCTCGCCGACGCCGACTCCCGCGAACTCGTCGCCTGAGCGACGACCGTCGGTTGCGCCGCGCCGGTCGGCGCGGTGGCCCGGCGTGGGGCAGGATTCCTCGATGGAACTCCGCCTCGACAACACGACCGCCCTCGTCACCGGAGGGTCCCGCGGCATCGGCACGGCCATCGCCGCGGCCTTCGCCGCGGCGGGCGCGGACGTCATGATCACGAGCCGCAAGGCCGACGCCTGTGAGGCGGCGGCGGCCGAGATCGGGCACGGCTGTCGCTGGACGGCCGGTCATGTCGGCGAACCCGACGACGCCGCTCGCGTGGTGCAGGAGACGATCGACGCATTCGGCTCGGTCGACGTGCTCGTCAACAACGCAGCCACGAATCCGTATGCCGGACCCATGATCGACGTCGACCTGCCCCGCTGGCAGAAGACCCTCGACGTGAACCTCACCGCACCACTCGTGTGGACCCAGGAGGCCTGGCAACGCTCGATGAAGGACGCGGGAGGAGTCGTCATCAACATCTCGTCGGTCGGCGGGATGTCGACCAACAGCATCCTCGGTGTGTACGACGTCACCAAGGCCGCCCTGATCCATGCCACCAAGCAGCTCGCGGCCGAGATGGGGCCGAGCGTGCGGGTCAACGCGATCTGTCCGGGACTCATCAAGACCGACTTCGCCCGCGCCCTGTGGGCCGACGGCCGTGGCGACGAAGTGGCCAAGGCCTATCCCCTCGGCCGCCTCGGCGAGGTCGAGGACATCGCCGGTGCTGCGCTCTACCTGGCGGCCGAGACCGGCAGCTGGATCACCGGTCAGACGATCGTGCTCGACGGCGGCGGACTCGTCAGCTTCCGCTGATCCGGCCACCGGACTCTCTGCATCTCCACGGACTGGGGCAGGCTGTCGGGCATGGAGGGATACGTTCACCCCGACTTCGCCCCAGTGGCCGAGAAGCTCGGCCGAGTGCTCGACGGCGGATGGTTCTCGCGCGGTCGCGGCGGCGCCGCGGTGACCGTGTATCGCCGGGGCGACCTGGTGGTCGATGCATGGGGCGGAGTCAGGGACGCCGCCGGCAGTCCATGGGAACGCGACACCATGGCCACGAGCTTCTCCACGACCAAGGGTGTGGTGGCGACCGTCGTCCACCGTCTGGTCGACCGCGGCGAGATCGCCTACGACGACCCGGTTGCCCGCTACTGGCCCGAGTTCGCAGCCGCGGGCAAGCAGGAGATCACGGTTCGCCACCTCCTGACCCACCAGGCAGGGCTCCACGACGTGCGGGGGTTGGTCAGCTCCGCCCGGAACCTCCTCGACTGGGACGACATGGTGGCCCGGCTCGCCGCAGCCGAGCCACGGTGGGAACCCGGCCTGCGACCCGGCTATCACGCCCTCACCTACGGCTGGCTCGTCGGCGAGGTGATCCGCCGCGTGACGGGCCTGACGGTGGACGAGGCCGTCCAGCGCGAGATCGCCGAACCCCTCGGACTCGACGGCCTCCGAGTCGGCCTGCCCGAACCGGAAAGAGCGCGGGCCGCAGAGCTGCTCATGTCGCCCAAGGCCATCGCCCGCCTCGAGGCGCTGGCCCGGTTCCTCGAGCGCCGGGATCGCTACCGGCCGTTCGTGGAGGCGCTGATGGTCGAGGACTTCCTTGCCATGACGCTCACGGACCAGATCCACGACAGCGAGATCCCCGCCGCCAACGGCGTCTTCACCGCCCGGTCGCTGGCCCGTATGTATGCCGCTCTGGCGACGCCCGACGACTTCGACGAACCGCGACTCCTGTCGGCCGAAACGACCGAGCAGGCGACAGAGATCCAGACGAGAGAGCGCGATTCCGTCATCGGGTTCAACATGCGATGGCGACTCGGCTACCACATGGCGGCCACCACGGCCGGCGTGCTTCCCGCCGGGTTCGGACACTTCGGCTTCGGCGGTTCGGGCGCGTGGGGCGACCCCGACACCGGCCTCTCGGTCGGGTTCGTGGTCAACGCCGTCGCCGGTACGCCGTTCGGCGATGTGCGGTTCCTGCGTCTCGGGGGCGCCGCCGTGCGCTCGCAACGCCGACGCTGACCGCACCGCGGTTCTCCCCCTTCACCGCACGTCAGGCGTTGGCACCCTCGTAGTCGCCGAGGCGGGGCTCGGCCATCTCGCGACGGAACCGCTCGAACGGGAACGGCCAGGCGAACGGGATGCCGCGATCGTCGAGGTACCAGCTGTTGCAGCCGGTGGCCCACACCGTGTTCTGCGCCGCGTCGACCCGCTCGTCCTCGAAGCGTTGGGCGGCGTCCTCCTTGGGCTGGACCCGGTCGAGCTGGCCCGACACGACCCGCTCGACCATGTCCATGGCGTACTCGAACTGCAGTTCGGCGGTCTGGATCAGCGAGAAGTTACCGACCGGCGAATTCGGCCCGTTGAGCATGAAGAAGTTGGGGAAGCCCGGCAAGGCGATCGCCATGTAGGCGCTCGGCCGTTGCGCCCACACGTCGTCGAGATCGGCACCGTCGGCCCCCGTGATGGTCATCGGCCGCATGAACGAGTCGACCTTGAACCCGGTCGCGAGCACGAGCACGTCGAGCTCGTGGAGGCGGCCGTCGGCGGTGCGCACACCGGTGGGCTCGATCCGTTCGATGTCGTCGGTGACGATCTCGACGGTCTCCGTCTGGACGGCGTCGTACCAGTTGTGCGAGATGACGAGCCGCTTGCACCCCGCCCGATAGGTGGGGGTGATCTTGGCCCGAAGCTCTTCGTCGGCGATCGTCGCCAACTCCTCACGGCAGCGGGCCTCGATCCCGTCGACCATTTCCGATTCGCCGTCGAGGATGGAGGTACCGAAACCGTCGTTGAAGGCCTGCGTCAGCTCCTCGTGCAGGCGGTCGAGCGCGTCGGCGTCGGTACGGAAGTTCTGCTTCTCCTCCTCGGTGTAGGCCACCTGATCGACCGGCACGACCCATTGGGCCGTCCGCTGGAAGACACTCAGGTGGCCGGCCCTGGGCGCGAGCGCGCCGGTGATCTGTACGCCCGTCGAGCCGGTGCCGACGACCCCGACACGGCGGCCGTCGAGCGCAACGTCGTGGTCCCACCGGGCGCTGTGGAACATCGGACCGGCAAACGAGTCGAGCCCTTCGATGTCGGGCAGCTTCGGGTGGTGAAGGATGCCGGTGGCGGCAATGACGAAGTCGAACGTCTCGACATGGCCGGTGGCCGTCTCGACCTCCCACCGTTCCTCGTCGGTCCAGGTGCAGCGGACCACGGGATCGGAGAACCGGATCTGGTCATCGACGCCGTAGCGGCGGGCCACCCCCTCGAAGTACTCGAGGATCTCGCTGCCCGGCGAGGCGAAATGACTCCACTCCGGGTTGAGGGCGAACGAGTAGCTGTAGATGTGCGACGGCACGTCGCAGGCGATTCCCGGGTAGGTGTTGTCACGCCATGTTCCGCCGAGCCGGTCGGCCTTCTCGAAGACGGTGAACCCGTAGCCGGCCTCCTGCAGCTTGATCGCGGCGAGAATGCCCGACATCCCGGCGCCGATGATCCCGAAGGTGGGTGATGCGTGGGTCCGTTGGGTCATGGCCCCATGCAACCGGCCCGCGACCGGGTTCGGCAAACCCGCCGTGGCCCCACGAGAAAGGCGGCCCGCCGATGCGGGCCGCCTTCCGTGCAGGGCTCGGGGGAGTTGATTGCCGAGATGATCGATCCCGCGGGGACCGTCACCTCCTGCCGCTCAGGATGCGGCGATGGTGTTGTCCCCTTGCTACGGACCGAGCCCTGATCCCGGATGCAGGATTTCTCTGGCCGCCTAACCTCATCCCATGACTGCACCTTCCGACCGGCCGCACGACATCGTCGTCTTCGGCGCCACCAGCTTCGTCGGCGAGATCCTGTGCCGGTACCTGGTCGAGCGCCACGGCACCACCGGCGAACTCGCGTGGGCGATCGCCGGCCGCAGCGCCGACAAGCTCGCGGCGGTCGCCGAGTCGACCGGGGCCGACGTCCCCCGCATCGTGGCCGACGCGGGAAGCCCCGACGACATGGCGTCGCTCGTCGATTCCTCTCGCCTCGTCATCTCCACGGTCGGCCCCTATGCGCTCTACGGCTCCGAGCTGGTGGGCGCGGCCGCAGCCTCGGGCACCGACTACTGCGACCTCACCGGCGAGCCCCAGTGGATGCAACGTATGATCGACGCTCACGGCGCGAAGGCGGCCGACACGGGCTCGCGCATCGTCCACACCTGCGGCTTCGACTCCATTCCGTCGGACCTCGGCGTCTGGTTCACCCAACAACGCGCCATCGCAGAATTCGGCGAGCCGTGCACCCGGATCTCCATGCGGGTGCACGCGATGAAGGGAGGGGCCAGCGGCGGCACCATCGCCAGCATGATGAACGTGATGGAGGAGACGGCGAACGACCCGTCACTGCGGAAGACCCTCGCCAATCCCTACGCCCTCGCCCCGGAGGGGATGCGCACGGGCGTGGACCAGCCCGACACCCTCGCACCGAAGAAGGACCCGACCACGGGCGAGTGGATCGGCCCGTTCGTCATGGCCCAGATCAACACCCGTGTCGTCCATCGCAGCCACGCCCTCCTCGGGCGGCCGTGGGGCGACGACTTCCGATACGACGAGGCCATGAGCATGGGCTCCGGGCCTCTGGGGGCGGCCAAGGCCGCCGGCCTGGCCGGCGGCCTCGGCGGCTTCATGGGTGTCGCCTCCCTGCGCCCCGCCCGCACGCTGCTCAATCGGGTCCTCCCCAAGCCCGGTGATGGACCGAGCCCGGAGGCCCAGGCGGCCGGGTTCTTCGACATCCGGTTCCACGGCACCACGGCCGCCGACCAGGCCATCACCACCAAGGTCACCGGCGACCGCGACCCCGGCTACGGGTCGACCGCGAAGATGCTCGGCGAGAGCGCCACGACCCTCCTCGCCACGAGCCGCGACGCAGACACGGGGGTCGCCGGCGGGTTCTGGACTCCGGCCACAGCCCTCGGCGACGGGCTCATCGATGCGCTGATCGAGCACGCCGGACTCACCTTCGACGTCCTCGACGACGCCTGACCGGCTAGCTCGCGGTCAGCTCCATCCGTTGGAGGTTGACCCCGTCGAACAGCGAGAGGAACACATCCAGGGCCACCACGGTCCCGGGCACGATTCCCACACCGTCGATGACGAAGACGAGTCGTTCGGGTGTCTCCCACAGTGCCTCGATCGTCCAGTCCGACGGCTTGTCGGTGATCTTGACCTCGCCGTCGTTGTAGTTGACGTCGACCACGCTGCCGTCGAGGCCGACCCAGACGATCCCGGTGCGGAGCACGGCGCGCGGATGAGCCTCGACCGCTTGTGCGTCGCCCGCGTGGTCCACACCGATCCGCGTGCTCTCGCCATCGGAGACGAGATCGACGCCGACCACGTCGGTGGCCGAGAGCGCGTCAGCGGCCAGGAGCCCGTCGGCCTCCCGTTCGGGGATGATCTCGTCGAAGTCATCCGACGGCAGCCAGTTGCCGGTCGGGTCGATCAGCCCACCGCTGCTCCCCTGCCCGGTGGCGTCTCCACCATCGACTTCGTCGTCGAACACCGCGTCGACCTGCTCGGCATCGACCGGACCGTTCTCGAAGGCGTCGAGCGGGTCCGGATCCTTGTCGCCCGACAGCACGACGATCCCGATGCCGACACCGATGATCACCGCACCAGCGGCGATGGCGGCCGCGACCTTGCGGGTGTGGGGCGATCGGTTCGGCGGCGCCCCCGGATCGACGACGAACTCGGCCAGTTGAGGAATGACCGACTCGGGGAGGTCGTCCTCGACAGGCAGCTGGCTCACCGGCGCAATGGAACTCATCGCATCGAGCGCGTCATCGGCCTGATCGATCAGGTCCTGACGAGCCTCGTTCTCGGCGACCTTGCGACCCATCTCGGCGATCTCCGGGTCGTCGATGTCCTCGTAGCGCGGTGCGAGATCCGGGCGCTCCTCGTCCTCGTCACTCATGGCCGCGGCTCCCGACGTCGACGCGCTCTGGTGGCCTCGACTGTAGACCCCCCGGTCGGGTCGGCGTCCCGGCTAGGCCGCGGCGTCGAGGTGGTACTTGTCGGGATCGGTCACGAAGTCGGCGTGGCCGTAGAGGTCGAGCAGCTGGGCGAGTCGAACGTTGAGGCGTTCGTCGACCCGGTCCGACACCGCCCGGACCGGCACCCGCAGTCCCAGGTTGTAGAACGCGGTCTTGCCCATCACCACGGCCATCGCCAGACCGGCGGCCACCTTGTCGCGGCGCCCGAAGGTGATCCCGATCGACGCCGCCCGGTCGGCGTCACCGCTCAGGAAGTTGTTGATCAGCACGAAGCGCGAGAAGCCGTTCTCGAGCCAACTGTGGACCTTGCCCCGCACGGTCGATTCGTCGAAGAGCTCGGCGTCCATCGTCCCCCGCACCAGCGCACCGCACACCTCGTCGTCATACGCCTCGCGCAGCGTGATGTGGCGGGCGACGAGGAGATCGACGATCTCCTGCGGGGTCTCACCCAGAAGGTCCTGGGGCAACCCGAGCAGGAAGCACCGGTAGCGAGCCAACTCCACCGTGGCCTTCTGGGCCTCGGTGAACTCCGTCCTTCCCTTGGCCAGCAGGCGGGCCGACATGAGGAACACCCCGATCGTGCCGGCCGGCATCTGGTCGACCTGTGGGATCGGGATCCCGTAGGTAGCGACATCCCAGCGACCGGAGGACAGCAGGTGGAACCGCACCATCGAGTGCATCAGACGCACCTTGGCCGCGGCCTGGAACCCCTTGCCGTGGCGGTCGAGCGCTCCCGGCAGTGTGGTGGCCGTGAAGAAGGAGGCCGTCTCGAACACCCGCTTCGCCGCCGCTTCGTCGGACAATGTGCCGGTCATCGTCATGGGCAGCGCCGCGTACTTGTTCAGGAAGGTGGCGAGGAAGGCACCGCGGATCGCGAAGGGCGTACCCGTGGCCATCGGGATCCGTTCGGCCCGTGCGCCCTGCTCGACCAGCGCCATGTCGACCCACTCCGGTGTGGCCTCCATGGCCTCGATGAACGCGTTGAGTTCCGGCGGTGCCGCGCCGAACTCCTCGGCCACCGCGTCGATCCCCCGCTCACACGCGAGATCGAGCATGTCGACGAGCGTGCGGAAGCCGTGCTCGGGAATGAGGGATGCGTACGCATCGGCGACCCGGTCGCCGGTCATCGTGTAGTTACGCACCATCTCGACCAGCGACGGATTGTCGAACACTCGGGCGACGGCGTCGCGAGACTTGGCGAACCGGTCATCGTCGACCGTCGCCTCCGCGTCCAGCCGCTCGGGGACGATGGAGAAGTCGACGTCGCCGTAGATGCCGGGAAGGTCGACGCGTTGACCCGTCACCGACTCGGCATACACCTGTGTCTGCACCATGACTGCGCCCCCTGGTCCGTTGGCCCCACCCTACGGAGGTGGAACGCTCCGGGCGAACCCCCGCGACGCCCGTTCGGGCCCGATCCGCCGGTGCGTGAGACCGCAGTTGCTCGAACCGGTCAACACGTCGATCACCGGCGGGTTCTTCGGGCTCGGGCTCTTCATCATCATCGACGACGACTGACGCGTTCCGCAGTCGAGGCGTCGCTGGTCAGCGATGGAACTCGACCACGAAGCGGGCGTCCGATGCGGGCTCCACGTGGTGAACGAGGCCCGGCTCGATGACCTGCGCGCCACCGGCGGTGATCGTTCGTCGTTGACCGGTGACCTCCACGACATAGACGACCGCACCGGCGAGCACACGGAGCCGACCCCACACGCCGTCGGCCACCTGATGGGCGGACAGCAGCCCGGCCGGGACCGACGCTGCCGTGAACTCCGGCGTGGTCCGCGCCAGCTCGACACCGGCCGGCAGGCGGACCGACTCGAGGGGAACGGCATCGTTCATCTCGGCGAGCCTTCACCCGAGCAGATCGGTTGCGACATCGAGGAACAGATCGGTGCTCAGGCGGAGCGACTCGACGTCGATGCGTTCGTCGTTGCCGTGGAACCGTCGGCCGAACGACCCGACGTCGAGCTCCGGGCTGAACAGCCCTGCGCCGTAGGCCACCGCGCCCATCTCGCGATAGATCCGTGAGTCGGTGAATCCCACGACGAACTGGGGCGCCAGACGAGCCCCGGGGAAGGGCTTCGCCACGGCCCGCTGGAGGCTGTCCCACAGCGGCGTGTCGGCCGAACTCGTGCTGGCCGGGTCGTTCATGAGCGACTCGATCTCGATGTCGACCTTTTCGCCGAGCCCATCGAGAGCCGCATCGAGGTGCGCCTGCACCTCCTCGGCAGTGTCGCCGGGCATCGTGCGGATGTCGACGTCGATGTCGATCGCATCCGGGATCACGTTGGTCTTCATGCGGGTCTCGCCCGCCTCGAGCAGGTTGGGGGAGAACGTCGTGTGGGTGCACGAGTAGAAGTGCGCGGCGCGGCCGGCATCGGGCAGCTCGGCCAAGAGATCGTCGAGTCGGTCGGGATCGAGCATCGCCGCCTTGGTCTCCTCGTCGACGGGCATGTTCGCCACCTGTTGCGGCCACAGCTCGTGGAAGCGGGGAGGCGGGCGATAGTCGGCGAGACGCGCGACAACGGCCGCGGCCTTCACGAGGGCGTTGTCCGCCCGGAAGGGCCGGGACCCGTGGCCCGGTGTCCCCTTCACCCGGAGACGGCGCCAGGCGACACCCTTCTCAGCGACGTTGATCCCGATCCGAGGGGCGTCGGCCGGGCCGGAGTGCAGGCCGCCGTTCTCGGTCAGCACGTAGTCGGCCCAGATGGCGTCGCGCTCGTTGTCCGCCATCCACCGCGCCCCGTGGGCGCTGCCCGACTCCTCGTCGGCGACGGCGAAGAAGATCAGGTCACCGCGGGGCCGGAAATCTCGGCGGGCGAGTTCGCGGAAGGCCACCGCCATCGACGCCGTGAGGTTGAGCATGTCGACCGCACCGCGCCCCCAGATCTCGTCGACTCCCTCCGGGGAGACGATCCGTTCGCCGCCGAACGGGTCACGGGTCCACCCGTCGCGGGTGACGGGCACGACATCGGTGTGGCCCATCAGACACAGGCTGGGGGCCGACGGGTCCGAGCCCTCGATCCGCGACACGAGTGAGACCCGACCGGGACTCGGCTCGTAGCGCTGGAAGTCGAGGCCGGACCCCTCCAGCCAATGCTGCAGCACGTCGGCGTTGCGCACCTCGTGGCCCGACTCGGCGGTGCCGTCGTTGACACACTCGTTGCGGATCAGCTGCTGGAGCAGATCGATGGTCTGGTTCATGCGCAGTTCCGACACGCAGCCAGTCTTCCCGAGATCGGGTGGTCGGGGTCAGACACCCGCGCACCGATCTCGGGAAGACTGGCCCCGTGAACGATCGCGACATGACTGAACTGCTCGAAGAACTGAAGTCCGCCATCGCCGAGGCCGACGGGCTCGCCGGCGACGACCGGACCCATCACGACGACCTGGTCCGGCGGATCGAGGTCGAAGCCGACGAGGACGAGGACGACGATCCGAACATCATCGACCACATCGAGGACGCGATCGGTCGCTTCGAGACCGAACACGTCGGCTTGGTGCAGACGATCAATCGGATCGCCAACGCCCTCTCCGCCGGCGGTATCTGACCAGACGCTCGCTGCGACGAGTGTCTGACAACGATCAGGTGGGGGTGGCGACGAAGACCGGGATGACCCGATCGTGTTCGGCGGCCGACACCGCATAATCGGCGTAGTCCGGATAGACGGCGACGCCGCGGGCGTACCACTCGTCGCGCTCCTCGCCGGTGACTTCGCGCACGGTGTACTCGGCCGGCTCGGGGCCGTCCTGCACCGTCACGTGGGTGGCGTCGACGAGGTTGTAGTACCAACCCGGATGGTGGGGCATGCCTGCCTTCGAGGCGATCAGGGCGTATTCGCCCTCGTGCTCCACCCGCATCAGCGGCACCTTGCGGATCTTGCCGCTCTTGTGCCCGACCATCGTGGTCACGACGATCGGGATGCCGGTGTCCATCAGGGTGTTCGCCCGCTCGCCACCGGAGGCCTCGTACTCGGCGACCTGGTCGGCCACCCAACCCCATGTGCTCGGCTCGTATTCTGCGTCTGCGCTCATGGCCCGGAGCCTAGGCCGGTCCGATGCGACGCGTCAGACGGTCGGCACCGGGTTCGATGCCGGGGAGCTGCACTTCGACCGCTCCGGCCTTCGCCGCCGCCAACTCCACGACGATCGTCTCGACCTCTTCCCAGGTGCGGGCCCGCAGCCCGTCGAACGCCCGGTTGTAGGGCTGGTCGAACACGATGACGTCGTTGTCGGCCGAGCGCAGCTGTTCGATGTTGTGCGGCGCGTCGTCGATGTAGCAGTCGGCTTCGACCTCGGGCTTCGCGCCGAGAAAGCAGATGTCGCGATAGGGAATGCGGTTGGCGTCGAGCCAGGTGACCGTGTCGTTGATCGCGGCGGCGTGACCCCAGTTGACGTAGAGACGGTGGGTCACGATCCGAATCCACACCCCTGCATCGGAGAGACGCCACAGGGCATCGGCCGCGCCGGGGAACGCCGGCAGGGTCGCCAGCATCCGCCGTTCGTTGACGGCGTAGTTGTGGAGACGGTTGAAGTCGTCGACGTCGAGGCCCCACTCTGCGAAGTCCCACGACCGCTCGTCGGTGAGGCTCGACGGGTCGACGCCCCGTTCCTCGGCCACGATCTCGCGGAAACCGGCCGTGTAGTCGGCGACGACCCCGTCGAGATCGACGCCGAACACGAAGGGCCGATCGGGCGTGGAGGACATACCCCGAGGGTGCCACACCCGGCCGGAGCTGCGAGAGTTGGTCTCGTGCACAAGCTCCGACTCGGTATCGACCTCGACGGCGTCGTCGCCGACTTCAACCACGGCTGGACCACCCGCTACAACCGCGACTTCCCCCACGAACTCCCGCGCCTCGGGGGCGAACTCACCGCCGCCGACGTCGTCGAGTGGAACGCCCCGACGGCCCTGAGCCACTTCCCCACCATGTCGGCGTTCTGGAAGTGGGCGGAGACGTGCGCCGACGGACGCAGCCTGTTCCACGGTCTCGACCCCTACGACGGCGCACTCGACGCCCTCCACGACCTGCGGGGCGCAGGACATCATCTGGTGATCCTGACCACCAAACCCCACTTCTCGATCCACGACACCTACGACTGGCTGGCTCGCCATCGTGTGCCGTCGACCGAGATCCACATCCTCGACGACAAGACCCAGGTCGAATGCGACGTCTACCTCGACGACGCCGACCACAACCTCGAAGCACTCACCGCGGCCCATCCCGACGCCGCGGTCTGTCGCTACGTCCGCCCGTGGAACACGCCGGTGCCCGGCACGATCGACGTGTACGACTGGGCCGACTTCGAGGCCGTGGTGAGGGGCCGGTCCAGCTGACCGCGTCAGGGTTCACGGGCCCGTAACACCCTCAGCAGCACGAGAGGGCACCGATGTGGTTACGGTCGCGGGCAACAGACATCCCTGGAGGGAAACAATGCACAAAACACTGACGCGCATTCTTGCGTTGATGCTCGGGTTCGCGCTCTTCGCTGCGGCATGCGGCGATGACGACGGCGAGCACAGCGACTGGCCCGAGTCCATCACGTTCGGCTTCGTTCCCAGCCAGGACCAGGCCACGCTGCAGGACAACATCGCGCCCTTCATCACCGTGCTCGAAGACGCACTCGGCATCGAGGTCAACGGCGTGGTCACCACCGACTACACCGGCCTCGTCACCTCGATGGGCACGGACCAGACCGACCTCGGTGCGTTCGGCCCGTTCGGCTACACGCTGGGCAAGGACGAGTTCGGCAACATCGAGCCGCTGATCCAGTCGGTGCGGTTCGGTTCGGCCACCTACCACGGCCAGTGGTTCACGAACGATCCTTCGGTCTGCCAGGAAGGCACCCTCGCCGAGGCAACCGCCCTCGAGAACCAGGACGGCGAGATCGTCCAGGTCTCGGCCATGGACGCGGTCGCCCTGCAGGTCGGCCACTTCTTCGGTGACGACGGCAAGTCCGACGGCAAGATCAACGACAACGACGACGTGATCAGCTCCGGCACGAGCTGCATCGGCGACCTGTCGTCGGTGGCCGGCGAGTCGGTGGCCTTCACCTCGGAGACCTCGACATCGGGTTACCTCTTCCCGGCCCTGGACCTCACCAACCTCGGCATCGATCCCACCAGCGACATCACCCCGATCTTCACCGGTGGCCACGATGCCGCCGTCACCGCCGTCTACAACGGCGATGCCAAGTTCGGCCTCTCGTTCGACGACGCTCGCAGCACCATCGACGACATCAACGCCGACGTCGGCGAGAAGGTCATCGTGTTCTCGATCACCGACGAGATCCCCAACGACGTGGTGGCAGTGCGCTCCGCCCTGCCGCAGTCGCTGAAGGACGCCATCTACTCGGCCATCGAGGCCTACCTCGACACCGAGGAAGGCGAAGCCGTCTTCGACGAGATCTACAGCTGGACCGACATCGCCCCTGCCAGCGACTCGGACTTCGACGTCGTTCGTGAGGCCGCCACGGCCCTCGGCATCACCGAGCCCCCCGGCTGATCATCCGGCGGATTCTTCCGTCATCTCGTGATCGTTGCCGGCTGCGGAACCCCTGAGAAGGGGCTCCGCAGCCGGTTGCGGTTCCGGCCCATTCTCCACAACGAGTCAGGCTCGACATGATCGAACTCAAAGACGTGTCCGTCACCTATCGCGGCGGTGTGAAGGCGTTGCGCAACGTCGACCTCACCATCGACGACGGCGAGTTCGTGGTGGTCGTCGGCCTGTCGGGCGCCGGCAAGTCGACCCTCCTGCGGGTCCTCAACGGCCTGGTGCCCGCCACGAGCGGATCGGCCAAGGTCGACGGCATCGAAGTCGTGGGCGCGTCCGGCGCGCGACTTCGGGAGGTCCGCTCCAAGATCGGCATGATCTTCCAGACGTTCAACCTGGCCGAACGCACCACCGTGCTCAACAACGTGCTCATGGGCCGCCTCAGCAACGTCCCGGCCTGGCGATCGACCCTCGGTCTCTGGCCGGCCGCTGATCGCGAGATCGCCCTCGAAGCACTCGAGCGGGTCGGCATCGTCGAGAAGGCCTACGTGCGGGCCTCGAACCTCTCCGGCGGCCAGCAGCAACGCGTCGGCATCGCTCGGGCGCTGGCCCAGAAACCCACGCTCATGCTGGCCGACGAACCGGTCGCGGCCCTCGATCCGGTGACGAGCCGCCAGGTGATGGGCGACCTCGCCCGCATCAACACCGAGCTCGGCATCACCACCCTCATCAACCTCCACTATCTCGACCTCGCCCAGGAATACGGGCAGCGCCTCATCGGCCTGAGGGCCGGCGAACTCGTCTTCGACGGCAACATCGCCGACGTCGACGACGACACCTTCCGCGAGATCTACGGGCGCTCGATCACCACCGGCGACATCCTCGCCGACAACGACACGTGACCGAGGCAGTCGCCCCCGGCACCGGCGAGCGGCCGGCGAAGCCTCGGCCGAAGCCCCTGACCTTCCTGGTCGCGATCGCGCTCGTCGTGTGGACCGTCTTCACCGCCCGCGAGGTCGGGTTCCGCTGGTCGACGTTCGTCGACGTGTGGACCAACCCGCTGTGGGAGAAGTTCTGGCCCATTCCCTGGGAGTGGGTGCTCGACCGCGGCAACGTCATCGATCCGCTGATCGAGACCTTCCAGATCGCGATCGTCGCGACCGTCATCGGCTGCGGCCTCGCCCTGCCGGCCGCGTTCGCCATGAGCAGGCTCACCGCACCGAACTCACCCACCTACTGGGTCAGCCGGATCGTCATGAGCATCGTGCGAGCCGTGCCCGACCTGTTCTGGGCGAAGCTTCTCGTGACCGCCATCGGTATCGGCGCCTTCGCCGGCGCCTGGGCATTGTCGATCTTCTCCTTCGCGGTGATGGTCAAACTCTTCTCGGAGACCATCGACGGCGCGGATCCCGGTCCCCTCGAAGCCGCCCGCGCCGCCGGGTCCCGTCACGTGCCCGCCGTTCGCACCGGCGTGTTGCCCACCGTGCTCCCGTCGTATGTCGCCTACGCCCTCTACGTATTCGAGCTCAACATCCGGGCGTCGATCGTCCTCGGCCTGGTCGGTGCCGGCGGCATCGGCCGCATCGTCGAGGCGCAGCGGACCTTCTTCAACTTCGACCGGATCCTGGGGATCCTCGTCATCGTCTTCGTGGTCGTCTTCGTGATCGAACAGATCAGCGTGGCGCTGCGTCGGAGGCTCGTCTGATGACGGCGACCCTCCCATCCGACCAGGCCGACGACGCCGCGTCGGAGACCGGGCGTATCCCCCGCCCCCTTCGTCCCCGCCTGGCGCGCCTTGCGGTGTTCCTCGTGATCGTGGTCGGCTTCATCTGGGGTGTCTCCGGGTTGGACGCGTCGTTCGAGCGGCTGCGGTCTGCTCCCGGCGACGCCTGGGCCATCCTCCGCCTGATGTGGCCGCCCGACTTCGCAACCGTGATCGAACGCGGCGCGATCGGCAAGGTGCTCGAGTCGGTCTACATCGCATGGATCGGCACGGTCATCGCCGCCACGCTGTCGCTTCCGTTGGCCTTCCTGGCGTCGAACAACATCTCGCCGGCCTTCATCCGGCTCCCGATCCGGCAGCTGTTCAACGTCATTCGCGCCGTGCCCGAACTGATCGTGGCCGTCGTGCTCCTCGGTGTCGTGCCCCTGGGGGCCTGGGCCGGCGCGCTGGCCATCGGGCTCCACTCGATCGGCACGCTGGGGAAGCTCTCGAGCGAAGAGATCGAGTCGGCTGCCCACGGCCCCGTCGAAGCCGTCGAGGCCTGCGGCGGAACCTTCATCTCACGCGTGCGCTGGGGTGTGCTCCCCCAGGTGTTGCCCCAGATCGCGAGCTACTGGCTCTTCCGGTTCGAGATCAACGTGCGGGCCTCCGCCGTGCTCGGCATGATCGGCGCCGGCGGGATCGGCTCGGAACTCATCGCCCAGCTGCGGTTCCGCAACTTCCCCGAGGTCGGCGCCGTGCTGATCATCACCGTGGCGGTGGTCGTCTTCATCGACACCGTTTCGTCGTCGGTCCGCAAGCGCATCATCGCCGGCGGCAGTGGCGACCCGTCGCGCATGATGGCGTTGATCCGCGACCTCGGCGGCAGCGGCTTGGCCCGCCAGCCCTAGGACAGACCCCACTCGGCCCCGGGACGCAGGCGATAGACCCGCGTCTCACCGATCCCCTTGAGCGGCTTGTCGCCGAGGCTGCGCAGGGCGAACCGGTCGTCGCCGGCGATCGCGTCGCGTAGCTCGTGGCTGACGTTGACCGCACCGGCCCGGCCGACTCCCACGAGGCGACTGGCGAGGTTGACGACCGGTCCGTAGAGGTCGCCGTCTCGCGAGACGATCGGCCCGTAGGCCAAGCCGATGCGGAGGTTGCCGAGCGTTTCCTCGGCCGCGACGACCTCGGCCATCTCCAGCGCGATCGTCGCGCCCAGGGCCGGGTCGACGACCGTGAACATGGCCGCGTCACCGATCATCTTCACGATCCGCCCGTCGTGCTCGACGACCACCTGATGGACGAGATCGTCGAACCGGCCGACGACCTCTGCGAGCTCACCGTCGTCGAGTTGTCGGCTGATCTCGGTGAAGCGGACCAGATCGGCGAAGCCGATCACCTGCTCGGCTCCCTCGACCGTGGTGGCGAGGTCGACTCGTCGGCGCGCCGCGGCCCGCAGGTGCCGGCGAAAGGTGTAGTCGACGGCATCGGAGAGGAACGGCAACACGTCGCCGGCGCTGGTCGCGAAGGCTGACCCGTGGTCGTCGTGTTCGCGCGCCTCGGCCGCCTGGGCTTCGGTCGCGTCGATCACGGCGGTCGCGATCTGCGACATCGTCTGACCCAGCACCCGACCGAGCTGGAGCGCCACCGCCGGTTGCACGATGCCCGCCTGGGTGAGCCCGATCAGGTTCCGCAGGATACGCACGTCGGTCTTGGTGAAGATCCGATCGTCCTCCACCGGCTCGACGAATCCGAGGCTCCGCCACAGGACCCGCACCGCGTCGGGTTCGGCGCCGACCTTCTCGGCGAGTTCGGCGAGGGTCAGCTTGCCGCGCTCGGGCAACACGAGCCCGTCGATCGCGAGCAACTCCGCCGTGCCCGTCTCCTCGGCCTCTTCGATCGCGTCGGGTTCGAACCCGAGGCTGTCGAGCACTTCTCGGACCGACTTCTGTCGGCGACGTCGATACCGGGCCACCGCAGCAGCGTACGCGCTGGTCTCCGCGACCAACCGCCCATATCCTCCCGCCATGGCGGACGAGCCCTCCCAGCTGCTTCACCTGCTCAAGGCGGGTCGCATCCTCCAGTACCGCCAGCAGAACGTTGCCCTCGTGTCTGCCCCGGAGGGCACCGAGTTCGACATCACCTACGCGGAACGATGGTTGACCCCCGGCCTCGAGGTCGTGGTCGGCGAGGGCGCCATCGTGATCCTGTCCGACTCCCCCTATGCCCAGGTCGACCCGGCCCGCTACGCGACGGTCACCGCCGCCGAGCAGGGGCGCAACGGGCTGAAGGTGACGATCAAGGTCGGTCCCTGGCCCGTGGTCGAGGACGAGGACGCGTTGATCGCGCCGCTCCGTTCCCACCCCACACAACCGCCGTACTTCGCCTGGCGGGCCTCCGGCGAGGGGCTGCGTCCGCCCCGATCCGACCACGAGGCACGCGTGGCGTGGCGCCGAGTCGTCCACCGGCTGCGCGGCAACAAGTTCTACGCCGAATCGAACTTCGCTCGGCTGGTTCGCGTGCTCGACCCCCACGGGCACGAAGTGCGCGAACGGAGTCTCGAGCTCGGCGAGGTCGCCAACGCCGTGCTCGAGGTCCACTCGCCCGGGGGCGAGGACCATGTCCACTCGGTCCTCGTCGACTCCGACCCGCCGGGTGCGGTCGTCGGCGGGATCGAGAAGGAGCGGGCCGACCACGACGATTACCTCCACGTCCCGATCCGTCCGCTCACCGCCGGGAACCATCACGTCGACCTCGCCTTCGTGCCCGAACCGCTGCTGTCGTCGCGGCTGTCCTTCACGCTCGACTCGCACAAGACCGCCGCCCCGCCATCGCTGCCACCGACCCTTCCTGCCCCCTCGGCCGAACCGGCCACCGGC
>JBDQKM010000050.1:0-18766 GCA_040263275.1 Acidimicrobiales bacterium | reverse complement strand
GTATGGTGCGGCACATGGCACACACTTCCCACCTCCGCCTGGTCTCGTCGCTTCTCGATCACCAGGTCGAAGAACCTGCGCTCACCATCGACTGTGCGGTGTGCGAGGTGCGCGACACCGATGCGTGCGACGACTGTGTCGTGAGCTATCTGGTCGGGCATGAGGTGGGCACCCCGGTGGTACTCGACGCCGAGGAGAAGCGCGCTGTGGAGTTGCTGGCCGACGCGGGGCTCGTGCCGGCAAGCCGCTTCGCCCCCCGTCCCGGCGTGGCCTGATCGGCGCCGGTTCGGCCGGCGGGCCGCAGTGTCGTCACTCCGTGCCACGATGACGTGGTGGCTGTCACGTTCGCCGACCTCGAATCACTCGGCCTCGCCGCCGGTCTGTGCGCGGTCGGGGCCACTTCGGCCGACCCGTTCCCCGACACCCTCGACGATCTCGTCACCCGCAAGGCCCGCGGCCTCGACGCCGGCATGCAGTTCACCTACCGCAACCCGGCTCGTTCGACCGACCCGCAGCGGACGCTGCCCGGCGCCACGACCCTGATCGTCGGGGCCTACGACTACCAACGACTGGCCCCGCAACGGCCGCTGGGTGAACCGGCGGGGCGGGTGGCGGCCTACTCCTGGGAAGACCACTACGCCGTGTTGCGCGAGGCGCTCGATGCGATGGCCGGACCGCTGCGGGCCGCAGGCCACCGGGCGATCGTGCTCGCCGACCAGAACCATCTCGTCGACCGGGCGGCCGCCGCCCGGGCCGGGATCGGATGGTGGGGGAAGAGCAGCAACGTCCTGGTGCCCGGCGTCGGGAGCTTGGTGGTGCTCGGTTCGGTGCTGACCGACGCTCCACTCGAAACCCCCGATGTCGCGCCGGTCGCCGACGGCTGCCGCACCTGCACCCAATGCCTCGACGGTTGTCCGACCGGGGCGATCATCGAGCCCGGGGTGATCGATGCCGCCCGCTGCCTGGCCTGGCTGCTGCAGACCGACGGCATGTTCCCGGTCGACTACCGCGTGGCGCTCGGCGATCGGCTCTACGGCTGCGACGACTGCCAGGACGTCTGCCCACCGAACCAGATCCGACGACGTCGACCCTCCGGTGCGGGCGACGACGGCGCCTGGGTGCCGATCCTCGAGGTGCTCGGGCTGCGCGACGAGGCCCTCATGGAGCGACTCGGGCGGTGGTACATCCCCCACCGAGACCCCGTCTACCTGCGTCGCAACCTGCTCGTCGTGCTCGGCAACATCGGTGATGGGAGCGACCCGCGGGTCGGAGCTGCGGTGCGCAGTGCCCTGCTCGACGATCGCGCGCTGGTGCGGGCCCACGCAGTGTGGGCAGCTCGCCGGCTGGGGCTCGATGCTCACCTCGGCCTCGTCCACGACGACCCCGCCGCCGATGTGCGGGCCGAACTCGCCCGGGCGCATGTCCCCCTCGCCGACGTTCCGTCGGGCCCGACGACGGCGTAGGGTCCGCCGCTGTGGTGCGTCATCTCCTCGTCACCAACGACTTTCCGCCCAAGGTCGGCGGAATCCAGAGTTACCTCTGGGAGCTCTGGCGACGGCTGCCGCCCGACGACGTGATCGTCCACACCACGCCCTACGAGAGCACGGCCGAATTCGACGCCGCCCAGGACTTCACCGTCATCCGCAGCCGCGAGCCCTGGCTGCTCCCGCAACCGGTGCTGATCCGCCGCGTCAACGCGATGGCCGACGAGTACGGCGCCGAGCTCGTGATCCTCGATCCTGCCGTCCCCGCCGGGTTGATCGGCCCCCATCTCAACCGGCCCTACGGCGTCGTGCTCCACGGCGCCGAGGTCACCATCCCCGGCCGGTTGCCGGTGACCCACACGCTGCTCAACCGGGTGTTGAACGATGCCGTCGGGGTGATCGCGGCAGGCGGGTATCCGGCGGCCGAGGGTGAACGCTCGCTGGGCCGGTCGCTGCCCACCACGGTGGTTCCGCCCGGCGTCGACACCGAACGGATCGTCCCGCTCGACGGCGTCGCCAAGCGCTCGGCCCGCGTCCATTTCGGGCTGCCGGTCGAGGGCCCGCTCGTGACCTCCGCCAGCCGGCTCGTTCCCCGCAAGGGGATGGACGTGCTCATCAAGGCGTCGTTGCGCGTGCGAGATCGTCACCCCGATGTCCACGTCGCGATCTCCGGCGGGGGCCGCGACCAGACACGGCTCCAGCGCATGATCGACGAATTGGGCGCCCCGGTGACCCTCCTGGGCCGCCTGCCGGATGCCGACATGCCGGCCCTCTACGCCTGTGGCGACGTGTTCGCCATGCTGTGTCGGACCCGCTGGGGTGGCCTCGAACAGGAGGGTTTCGGCATCGTGTTCGTCGAGGCCGCCGCCGCCGGTGTGCCCCAGGTCGCCGGCCGTAGCGGCGGCGCCCACGAGGCGGTCGCCCACGACGAGACCGGGTTGGTCGTCGACGACCCCACCGACGAGGCGGCCGTCGCGTCGGCCATCGCCGATCTGCTCGACGACGAAGACCGGCGAGCCGCGATGTCCGAGGCGAGTCGAATCAGGGCCGAGACCGAGTTCAGCTACGACGTGCTGGCCGAACGGCTGCGGGTCGCGCTCGACGAGATGGTCGCGACATGACCGGGGTCGGCGACGGCATCATCAAGGCCTCCTGGGCCGGCACGGCGGTGTTCGCCGTGGTCGCCACGTTGGCCACGATCGATCCCGAATCGCTCGGGTTGCCCAACGTGGTGGTGTCGCTCGTGCTGTTCGCCGGTGGCAGCATCGCCATGTTCTGGGCCTTCCTCATCGCCGTCCAGCGAAGCCGCGAGGTGATGATCGGCATGGGAGGTCTCTACTTCGGCGCCGGTTCTGCGCCCGCCTCCGTGCGCCGTCACCTGATGGCGTCGCTGGCCGTGCAACTCGTGGTGGCGTTCACCACTGCATCGATCCGGGTCTTCACCAGCGTGGCGTTCGGCATCCTCGTCCCCGTGTGGGGCCTGGGCCTCGCGGGCCTGTGGTGCGCCCGCCACGGCGAGTTCGCACCCCGCGACGACACGGCCCGGTAGGGTCTCAACGCGTACTGACAGGGAGGTCCCGAGTGGTCGATCAGACAACCGAACAGACCACGGTGATGGCCACCCCGGACGCCTGCTACGAGGCGGCGGTCGACTTCGAGCGCTATCCGGAGTGGGCGACCGACGTCAAGATGGCGAGAATCCTCTCCCGCGACGACGACGGCCGCGCTGTCGACGTCGAGTTCCGGGCTGCGGCGATGGGGCGGAGCACGACCTACACCCTGCGCTACTTCTACGGCTCGAACCCGCGCCGCCTCGCGTGGCGCCTCCAGCGGGGCGACGTGACCCGTCGCCTCGACGGCGAATACGAGTTCCTTCCCGTCGCGTCCGATCCCGGCTCGTGCGAGGTCGTCTACCACCTCGCCGTCGACCTGTCCGTGCCGCTGCCGGGTTTCGTGAAGCGCCGAGCCGAGGCGCGGATCGTGCGCACGGCGCTCGAGGACTTCACCCGATACGTGGAGTCCCGGGCCGGGTGACTGCGCCCGCCGAGCCGCCGTCGGACTCGACCGGGCCCGACCAGACCGAGGCCGGCGCCGACGCGACCTTCGACGAGGTCAGAGAGGCTGCGGGCGCGGTCATCGCCTCGCTGAAGCAGTTGATCGAGGCGACGGAGCGGGTCGTGGCCGATCCGGGAGCGTTCGCGTCGGCGGTCGAAGGTGGCCGGTCGATCGTCGATGCGTTCGTCAGCGGTTTCAACGCCCCCGACGAGGACGACGAATCCTCCCGCGATAGCTGACCTTGGGGCTTGATCGCCCACGGAGCGTGCCGATAGATCCAACGATGCGCTTCGTTGAACTGCGGCCGTCCCCCGACACGGCACCGCTTCGTCTCCACCCCAGAATCACGTGGCTCAAGGGCCTCGATTCGGCGGCGCGCGTCTCCGTGGTCGGCATGGCCCACGAGGTCGCGCTGGGGGAGCAGCCCGATTGGGGCGGCAGGGTGGAGATCGACGGCGAAGAACTCGATCTCGCAGTCGCCCTCGAACGCTTCGGCGAGACGGCCGACGCGGCGCTGATCATCAACGCCGCGAGTCTTCCCGAGGTGGTCGTCGCCAGCCTCGACGACGAGGAGCAGCCGGACGTCGGCAGTCTCGAATCGGCGCGGGCCCGCCTCCGTGATCTCGACGAACGTATCGCCGGACTGGCCGAAGAGCTCGAGGCCAGCAGCTCCGTGCGGTCGACGATGAGCGCCGAGCTGACCTCGGCCCTCGCCCAGGTCGACGCCGCGGCGTTCGACGCCCTCGATCAGGCCGACGGCGCGCTCGGACGAGCGGCCCGTCTCGCCGATCGTCCTGATCCGTGGACCGGCATGGGCGACGTGACGGCACGCATCGACGACCTCCGCGCCCACATCGCCGAACTCGATCAGTTGCTCGACGAACTTCCTTCCGGCGACCGCCCCGCTCTGGCCGCCGCAACGGCGACCGCCCGCGCCGCGATCGTGTCCGGCGCAGTCCCGAACCCCGAGGCGATGGCGCTCGCCCAGGCGTGGTCGTCACTGCATCAGCGCCTGCGCGGTCTCGAATCCCGCTTTGAAGCGGGCGGCGGTGGCACCGAAGCGGTTGCCGCCCGGCTCGACGCCGCGCACGCCGAGGCCCGCCGGGCCGAGGACGCCGCCGCGCCGCGCAAGATCTCGCAGGTTGAGTCGGACCGTCTCGGTCAGCTCCACGAGGCCATGATCCAGGCCGAGCAGAAGGCCGGCCGCGGCGTGCGCCGTGGTGCCGGCAAGGCGGCGTTCGAAGAGGCATTGGCCGC
Organism: Acidimicrobiales bacterium; assembly: GCA_040263275.1. Taxonomy (GTDB): domain Bacteria; phylum Actinomycetota; class Acidimicrobiia; order Acidimicrobiales; family Aldehydirespiratoraceae; genus JAJRXC01. The sequence goes on along the minus strand of JBDQKM010000050.1, from coordinate 13,970 downwards.
GCTCCACGACGCGCTGGATCCGTTCGGCTACCCGACGTGGGCGGCCTATCGGATGGGCAACGGCGTGGTTGCCGTGCCGCCGGAGGTGCTCGAAGAGTACGAACGCACACAGGTCGCCCTCGAGGCCGCCGAACTCGAACTCGCGATGGTCATGGCGCGGATCGAACGAGACACCGAAATCCAGGACGTGCTCGCGGCCATCGACCGAGCGCAGGAGCACGCGATCGAGCTGATCGGCCGCGATCCCCAGACCGACGCCGACGACGATGACGACGATGCGATCATGACGGCGCTCCAGACGCTGACGGTCGACGCTTCCACCGTCGGGGTGGCACGCGAAGCCGGGCTCGCCCATCTCCGCGATGCCCTCGCAGCCGCCGGTGCCGGCGGCCACGAGTCGTTGGCCAGCGACGCCGCGGTCGTGGCGCTCGGCGACTCGTGGATCCAGGTGCTCACAGCGGCCGACGACCTCGCGGTCCGACTGCTGCGAGACCGCGAACGGGCGAATGAAGAGCTCGAGGCCCTCGAGGAGCTCGGAGACGGGTCCCGCGTGGATCGACTCGACGAGGAACGGGCCGTGGTCCGCGAGGCCGAGGAGGCCGTCGCGCACACCCGCCAGGCGCTCGCCAAGGTGGTCGACGCCCGACTCAAGCTCCACGTGCTCGCGGCGACCGAACTCAATCTCGCGGAAGAACACGACGACCGTCTGGTGCAGCGCGAGAGCGCCCAGTTGCTCGTCGAACTCGCCGAACGCCGCAACGACGGCCGGGCCGGTGCCGACGCGGCCGCGGCGCTCGCCGCCCGCGTGCCTCGGGGTGTCGCCGGACCGATCCCGGTCGTGGTGGTCATGGGCGAAGCCGACGCCTCCACCCTCGATCGGCTCGCGCTGTTTCCCGACGACGTCCAGGTCCTCGTGATCGGCGAGGGCGAGGGCATGGACGCGTGGGTCGCCGATGCAGGGGCCGAATGCGCCGACACGATCGAGGCCGGAACTCTCGTCTAGCGGCGGGTTCGCCTGGCTAGCCTGGCTCGATGGATTTCCGTCGAATCAACGGGCTGCCGCCCTACGTCTTCACCATCATCGACTCGCTGAAGATCGAGGCGCGTCGAGCAGGCGAGGACGTCATCGACCTCGGCTTCGGCAACCCCGATCTCCCGTCGCCCGAGATCGCGGTCGAGAAGCTCGTCGAGGCCGCCCGCAATTCCCGGAACCATCGCTACTCCTCGAGCCGCGGCATCCCGAAGCTCCGCGAAGCGGTCGCCGGCCTCTACGAGCGCCGGTTCGGCGTGACCCTCGATCCAGAGACCGAGGTGATCAACACGATCGGTGCGAAAGAGGGCTTCAGTCATCTGATGTGGGTGCTGCTGCAGGCGGGCGACTCGGTGCTGGTGCCCGCTCCGTCGTATCCGATCCATCTGTTCGCGCCCCTGTTCGCCGGCGCCAACGTGCGTGAGATGCCGGTCACCAACGACCAGGACACCTTCCTCGAGACCCTGCAGGAGCGGTTCGAGTACTCGTGGCCTCGCCCTCGGGTGATCGTCCTCTCCTTCCCCCACAACCCCACCACGATGTGTGTCGACCTCGACTTCATGCAGAAGGTCGTCGACTTCGCCCGCGAGAAGGAAGTCATCCTGGTTCACGACTTCGCCTACGCCGACCTCGGCTACGACGGCTACCTGCCGCCCTCGATCCTCGAGGTCGAAGGGGCCAAGGACGTGGCGGTGGAGCTCTACTCGATGACCAAGAGCTATTCGATGGCCGGCTGGCGGGTGGCTTACATGGTCGGCAACGCCGAGATCGTCGCCGCGCTCCAGAAGCTCAAGAGCTATCTCGACTACGGCACCTTCCAGCCGGTGCAGATCGCGGCGACGGTCACCCTCAACGAGGCCCCCGAGTATCCCGACGAGGCCCGCGCCGTCTACGAGAGCCGACGCAACACGCTCATCGACGGCCTCGCCCGGGTCGGGTGGGACATCGAGCCGCCCCGCGGGACGATGTTCACGTGGGCGCCGATTCCCGAGCAGTACAGCGATATGGGCAGTGTCGAGTTCGCGTCGATGCTCGTGCGCGAAGCCAACGTCGCCCTCTCACCCGGCGTCGGGTTCGGCCCCGGTGGCGAGGGTCATGTGCGGTTCGCGCTCATCGAGAACGAGCAGCGCATCAACCAGGCGACGCGCAACCTCGGCCGGGCCCTGACCCGCCTGGGCTAGTTCAGTCGAGTTCCCAGTCGAGTGAGCGGGCCACGGCTCGCTCCCAGCGGGCGTAGTCGGCGTCGGCCCGGGTCCGGTCCGTTGCCGGTGTGAAGGTACGGTCCGCGGACCAGTTGGCCGCCACGTCGTCGGTGCCGCTCCACACCCCCTCTGCGATGCCGGCGAGATATGCCGCGCCGAGGGCGGTGGTCTCCGGCACCGATGCCCGGATCACGGGCACGCCGAGCTGGTCGGCCTGGAACTGGAGCAACAGATCCATCACGGACGCGCCGCCGTCGACGCGCAGATCGGTGACCCCGGTGCCGGCGGCGTTGGCCATGGCATCGACCACGTCGCGGCTCTGGTAGGCGATCGCCTCGACCGTGGCCCGGACGATCTCCGCTCGCCCGGTGCCTCGGGTGAGGCCGAGGATGGTGCCGCGCGCCCGCGGGTCCCAATGGGGCGCGCCGAGTCCGGCGAGGGCGGGGACGAACACGACGCCGCCGCTGTCGTCGACCGATGCGGCCAGCGGGCCGGTCTCCGCGGCGTCGTCGATGATGCCGAGACCGTCGCGCAACCATTGGATCGCCGCGCCGGTGGCGAAGATCGCCCCTTCGTAGGCGTAGGTGGTCTCGAGTCCGGCGGGGCCGTCGAGGGTCCATGCAACCGTCGTGAGCAGGCCCTCGACCGGCGCCGGGCACTCGGTACCGACGTTCATGAGCACGAAGGAGCCGGTTCCGTAAGTGTTCTTGGCCTGTCCGGGCGCGAAACACGCCTGACCGAACAGCGACGCCTGCTGGTCGCCCGCGATCCCGCTCACGGGGATTCCCGCACCGGTGGGGATGTCGGCGGTGGTCTGGCCGAAACGACCCGACGACGGCCGGATCTCCGGCAGGATGCCCATCGGCACGTGGAGGAGATCGCACATGGCGGGGGACCACTCGTTGGTGCGGATGTCGTAGAGCATCGTGCGGCTCGCGTTGGACGCGTCGGTGGCGTGCACGCCACCGGTGAGCTTCCAGACGAGCCAGGAATCGACGGTGCCGAACAACAGGTTGTCGTCGACTTCGACCCCGCCGTGCTGCAGCAGCCATTCGACCTTGGTGCCGGAGAAGTAGGGGTCGAGCACCAGGCCCGTCGTGGCCCGTACGAGGTCACGAGCGCCATCCGCTTCGAGTTCCTCGCATCGGGCCGCCGTGCGCCGGTCCTGCCAGACGATGGCGCGATGGCGGGGGCGGCCGGTCGCCTTGTCCCACATGACGACCGTCTCGCGCTGATCGGTGATGCCGATGGCCGCGATCGGCTGGTCGAGCGTGTCGACCAGTTCGGCCAGTGTGGTGACGACGGCGTCCCAGATCTCGTCGGCGTCGTGTTCGACCCACCCCGGTTGGGGGAAGTGTTGGGTGAACTCCCGATACGTGAAGCCGAGCGGCGTGCCCTGCTCGTCGATGGCGAAGCAGCGCACTCCCGTGGTGCCGGCGTCGATGGCGATGACGATTCCCATGGCGGGCGACGATACTCCGGCTCTTGCGTCCCGGCGGTCGCTACGATCCGTGCCGACCCCGAGGAGACGCAATGAGAGTCGGAGTACTGACCGGCGGTGGTGACTGCCCCGGACTCAACGCGGTGATCCGCGGCGTGGTCCGCAAGGCCGAACGCGACTACGGCGACGAGGTCGTCGGCTTCCTCGACGGCTACCAGGGAGTGATCGAGAACCGCTGGATGCCGCTGGATGTCGAGGCCTGTCGAGGGTTGCTGCCGAAGGGCGGCACGATCATCGGGACGACGAGGACGACGCCCTACATGAGCGACGACGGGGTCGAGCGCGTCAAGGCCACCATGGCCGAGAACGGCGTCGAGGGGCTGATCGTGATCGGCGGCGAAGGCACCTTGTCGTGCGCGAACCGGTTGATGGTCGAGGACGGCGTGCCGGTCGTCGGCGTGCCCAAGACGATCGACAACGACATCGGTGGCACCGAGATGACATTCGGGTTCGACACTGCCGTGCAGATCGCCACCGACGCGATCGATCGGCTCCACACCACCGCCGAGTCGCACAACCGGGTGATGGTGGTCGAGGTCATGGGCCGTCATGTGGGTCACATCGCGACCTGGGCGGGCATTGCCGGCGGGGCGACGGTGACGCTGGTGCCCGAGGAACCGTTCGACATCGCGGCGGTGTGCGAGTCCCTCCTTCGTCGTCACGAGCGGGGCCGGTTCGCCTCGATCGTGGTCGTCGCCGAGGGTGCGGTGCCGGCTCCCGGGACGATCGTTGTCCCCGAACCCTCGGTCGACGAGTACGGCCATCAGCGTCTGGGCGGCATCGTCAACGTCGTGGCGGCTGAGATCGAGGCGCGGACCGGCTTCGAGACCCGCGTGACCGTGCTCGGCCACGTGCAGCGGGGGGGCACGCCGACGTCGTTCGATCGGGTGCTGTCGACCTGGTACGGCGTGGCGGCGATGGACGCGGCCCACGACCGCGATTTCGGCACGATGGTGGCGCTGCGCAACGGTGAAGTGGTGCGGGCGCCCTTGGCGGAGTGCATCGCCGAGTTGAAGTACACCCACCCCGACCTGCTCGACGCCAACCGGACGTTCTTCAGCTAGTTGTCGTCCAGCGGCACCGTCGTGGTCGTGGTCGTCGACGAGGTCGAGGTGGTCGTGGTGTCGTCGGCCTCGGCGTTGTAGGCCTGGTAGTCGTCGATGGTGACCGGGCGTTCGGGCGTGTTCTCGTTGGTGGTCGGAATGTCGACCGGGTCGCCGTCGATGACGAACAGCACACCGTCGACCCGTTCGTCGCCGGTGAGCGTCCAGACGAGTTGGGCGGCCACATCACGGAGGGGGCGGTTGTCAGGGGCCTCGACCAGCGTGACCAGCGAGACGGTGGCGATGCGGTTGCCGTCGACCACGACGTCGACGATGTCGTATTGGGGAACCACATTGAACAGGGTCTCGTTGGCCCCGATCGTCTCTTTGAAGCCGTCGACCTCCATCGGCTCGATTGCCTCGAAGAGAGAGCCATCAGCGATCGATACCGGGGGGACCTGCTGGATGAACCGCTGCTCCGAATCGGCCTGATTGGCCAGGAGGTAATAGGCGAAGTCGACAGTCCTGACCTCAGGCAGGGTGGTCGACGTGGTGGTCGTCGACTGTTGCAGCGAGGGTGCCAGCTCAGTCTGCGCGATCACCTCGATGCTGTCGTCGCTGGGAAGTGAGCAGCTCGCCACAGCGAGGCAAAGGACCAATGCCGTGGAGATGGTCTTCATGCAAGGTCCTCCATCGCAGCGTCACCGATGGGGAGTGCGATCACGAAGCGGGCGCCGGAGCGACCGTCGAGGCGGTCTTCCGTCCAGACGGTACCCCCGTGCAAGCCGATGTGTTCCGCGACCAGGGAGAGTCCGAGCCCGCTGCCGGTGTCGTAGCCACGGCGGCCACCGGCCGAACCACGGCTGAAGCGATCGAAGATGACGGCTCGTTCTTCTTCTGGCACCCCTGGGCCCTCGTCCTCGACGGCGATGATCACGGTGTCCTCCCAATGGGAGATCTGGATCTCGATACCGCCGGCCCCGTAGCGGTCGGCGTTTTCGACGAGGTTGGCGATGACCTGGCCGAGGCGTCGTTTGTCCGCGGCGAGAACGAGGTCTTCGACATCGGGAGTGGCCGTCACCATCGCATCGGGCCGGGTCGAGTGGCTCACAGCCTGGCGGACGAACTCGACGACGGGCAGAGGCTGGCTCTGCAGCGAGGCGGTGCCCACGTCGAACCGGCTGATCTCGAGTAGGTCCTCGACGAGCTGCGTGAATCGGCTCACGTCGTCGTTGAGCAGCGCCAAGGCCTGCTGGCTGCGCTCGGGCATCACCTCACGACTGTTGTTGAGCACCTCGATCGACGCACTGAGCGTCATCAGCGGGGAGCGCAGTTCGTGGCTGACCTCGGAGGCGAAGCGGGCGTCGCGTTCGATGCGGTCCTCGAGCGAGGTGGCCATGCCGTTGAACGACGCGGCGAGCGAGGCGAGGTCGTGGTCGGCCGGCATGTCGAGCCGGGTGTCGAGCTCACCGGCGGCGAGCGACTCGGCCGCGAGCCGCACATCGCTGACGGGGGAGAGGGCACGGCGGGCCGCCCAGACGCCGATCGCCGCGGCGAGCATCGTGGTGATCGCGCTCGCTGCGAAGATGACGGTGCTCAACGAGGAGAGCGTGTCCTCGACGTCGTCGAGCAGGAGGGCCTCGTAGTAGTCGGCGTTGCGCGAGCTGTTGGAGAGCCGGATGCCGTTGACGATCGCAGGTACGCCGTCGATCTCGGTGCGGATCGTCGCTGCATTGCCGGCGCTGACCACATCGACCAGGCCCAGCGGGAGCTTGTCCTGGTTGAAGCGGGTGGTGTTGCGCCCGTCCCAGAGCTCGTCGACGCGGAGGAGGGGGAACTCGCCGCGGGACGTCGACAGCAACTCGATGATGCCCCGGATGGCGGCGGCGTCGGAGTCCTCGGTGAGCTGCTCCTGCACGGTCCTGGCATTGAAGTTGAAGCTCTCGAAGGCGGCTTCCTCGCGTTGTTCGAGCAGGGTCTGGCGCGTGAACGTCAGGGTGACCACGGAGATCATCACCGACAGGAGGAGTCCCCCCAGCGCGAAGAGCAGGGCGACGCGGGCCCGAAGACCCAGCCGCTCCCATCGCGAGCGCATGGTGTTCAGGCCTGGAGCTTGTAGCCCAGACCGCGCACGGTGACCACGTGACGGGGATTGGCCGGGTCGGGTTCGATCTTCGTGCGCAGCCGGCGGATGTGGACGTCGACGAGGCGCCCGTCGCCGAAGTACCCGTAGCCCCACACCCGCTCGAGGAGTACCTCGCGTGAGAACACCCGCCCCGCATTCGACGCGAGCTCCACAAGGAGCCGGAACTCCGTCTTGGTGAGGTGGACCTCCTCCGCGCCGACGCGGACCACGCCCTCATCGGGGATGATCTCGAGCTCGCCGAACACGAGCTGACGGGCCCCGGGCTCGGTCGGCCGCACGCGGCGCAACAGGGCACGGATACGGGCCGAGAGTTCCTTCGGTGCGTGCGGCTTGGTGAGGTAGTCGTCGGCACCGGCCTCGAGTCCGGCGACCACGTCGTGGGTGTCGGCCCGGGCGGTCACCATGACGATCGGCACATCGGAGATCTTGCGGATGGCGCGACAGACCTCGAAGCCGTCCATCCCGGGCAGCATGATGTCGATCAGCACGACGTCGGCCGGGTCCTGGCCGAAGGCGAGGAGCGCGTCCTCGCCCGATTCGGCCTCGACCACGTCGTAGCCCTCGTCCTCGAGTGCGAGACGGACCGACGTGCGAATGCGCTCGTCGTCCTCAACGGTCAGAATTCGGCTTCCCACGGTGCCCGATGCTGCCAGATTCTCGGCCCGGATGGGGACCACTCCCCGAAACCCGTCAGGCGAGATGCCCGCCAGCCGCGTCAATGAGCGAAAAGAACTCATCGGCGATTGCGGGACTCGCGCCGACCAGAGCGCCGCCACCGTGTGAATGGTCGGCGATGACCGCGCCCGCCTCGGCGGCGATCAGCGCCCCGGCGGCCGAGTCCCACGGGCTCAGACCGCGTTCGTAGTACGCGTCGACCCGCCCGCAGGCGAGGGCACACAGGTCGATTGCGGCACCGCCGAAGCGGCGGATGTCGCGCACCCGCGGGAGGATGTCGACCAGCGCGGTCGCCTGGGCCCGGCGGCGATCGGCGTCGTAGGAGAAGCCGGTGGCGACGAGTGCGGTCGCGAGATCGGCCTTCGCGCTGACCCGAATCGACTCCCCGTCGCGGGTTGCGCCCTCGCCGAGGGTCGCCCGGAACCGTTCGTCACGCACGAGGTCGTGCACCACCCCGACGGTCACGGTGGCACCGACCCGGGCGGCAACCGAGACCGAGCAGCCGGGCAGGTCGTAGACGAAGTTGGTCGTGCCGTCGATCGGGTCGATCAGCCAGCAGACGTCAGAGGTGCCCGCGACCGATGCGCCCTCCTCGCCGATGAACCCGTCGCCGGGGCGGACCTGGGTGATCGCGTCGACCAGCGTCGCCTCGGACCACTTGTCGAACTCGGTCACGAGGTCGGTCTGGCTCGACTTGGTCTCGGACCCGAGCTCCAAGTCGGCGAGCAGCGACCGCAGGCGCGGAACGACGAGATCGATCGCGGCGTCGGCCACGGCCAGGAGGGCGGCCGAGGTGTCGCTCATTCGAGGTGGGCGCGTTGGCGCGCTTCCTTCTCGTTCCATTCGGCCATCGCCCGGAGGGCGAGCACGGCCACGATGGCGATGCCGATCGCGCATCCGATCGCGCTGGCGAAGCCGACGACGCTCGCAGTGCCGGTGCAGCCGTCGGTGCACGACACGTCGGTGACGGCGAACCCGATCAGTCCGCCGCAGAGCCCGCCGATGACGATGGCCGCGATCGCGAGCACCCGGGCGAGCAGGGGCGGAGCGGCGTTCGGGGGAGATGAAGGCTGCGGGGGAGTCACCACGACGGTCATCCTACCGACGAGGAGGCCCGTCGACCGAGGCAGCGCGACCCCCTGGGCGCTCGACGGTAGAGTGCCCGACGGTGCGTGCCCTGGTTGTTCTTCCGACATATGACGAGGCGGCGAACATCCAGGAGGTGCTTCGTCTGCTGCGCAAGGCCTGCCCCGACGCGAGCGTGCTCGTGGTCGACGACGGATCGCCCGACGGGACCGCCGACCTGGCCGAGGCGATGGGCGCCGAGATCGGCAACGTCGAGGTCATGCGCCGTCCGTCGAAGTCCGGCCTCGGATCCGCCTATCGCGACGGCTTCCGCCACGGCCTGATCCACGGTTTCGACGTGATGGTCGAGATGGACAGCGATCTCCAACACGACCCGGCGGCGCTGCCCGCCCTCCTCGCCGCGGTCGCCGACGGCGCCGATCTCGCGATCGGCAGTCGCTACGTGCCGGGCGGGTCGATCCCCGACTGGAAGTGGCATCGGCGGGCCCTGTCGAAGTGGGGTAATCGCTACGCGTCGCGCGTGCTGGGGATCGGCGTGAAGGACGCGACGAGCGGGTTCCGCGCCTATTCGTCTCCGGCCCTCGCGAAGATCGACTTCCAGACGGTTCGCGCCGACGGCTACGGCTTCCAGATCGAGATGGCCCACCGCGTCCTCCAGTCCGGCGGCACCGTCCGCGAGGTGCCGATCCAGTTCGTCGACCGGGTGCGGGGAACCTCGAAGATGTCGAGCCGGATCGTGGTCGAAGCTCTCGTGCTCGTCTCCTGGTGGGGCGTGCGCGACCGGGTCCTCAGATTCCGTCGCTGAATGCCGATCGGTCGGGTATGGCCCCGACCACCACCCTCGTGCCCCCGCGCCGCCTCGGCTCGCTTCTGCGGCAGGCCCGGGTTGCGTCCGGGCGTGAGCTCGCCGACCTGTCCGCGGTGGCCGGGCTGTCGGTGGTCGAGCTCGACGACGTCGAACGGGGCCGCCGCTCCCTCGACGAGCCCACGCTGACCGCGCTGGTCGACGCCTACGGAGTCGACGGCGCCGGTCTGGTTCCGGTCCGCTCACAGCTGGTCATCGATCTCGACGAGGGTCGGATCGCGGTCGACCAGGCCGATGTCGGCGTCGACCCCGCCCACGGACCGGACGCGGTCCTCATCCGATACCTGGCGCTCGTCTATCGCCTCCGCTCCATGCCGCTCGGCACCGCCGTCCCGCTCCGAGACATCGACCTCGACGTCCTGTCCACCGCCCTGTCGCTGCCGGCCGACGACGTCGAGTCCCGGCTCAAGCGGCTCATGCGGCGCGGGAGCGAAGTGGAGGCCGACCAGCGGCGCATCCGCCGGCAGCTGCTCCTTCCGCTGGTGGGCGTGGTCATCGCGGCGACGGGCGTCGGGACACTGGTGCTCGTGTCCGACGAGGCGCCGGCATCGCTCGAGGGCACGGCCACCGGACCGGGCGCCGCCCGCATCGCCACGGCCGCGATCGAGGAGCCCGTCGAGATCGTGACCGACATCGGCAACGGCGGTGCGGTGGAGACGAATCCCGAGGGCTAGGCGACCGGCCGGCCGACGGGCTGGCATGCTGGGGCCATGCGCCAGTGGAAGGTGGCCGGAGGTCTGATCACCAACGACGACGGCCTCCTGCTCGTGGCCAACCGTCGCCGTGACGGACGCATCGACTGGTCCACGCCCGGGGGCGTCGTCGACGAGGGCGAGACCTCACTCGGTGCGCTCAGTCGCGAGGTGCAGGAGGAGACCGGCCTGGCCGTGGCGAGTTGGGCTCGGCTCTGTTGGACCACCGAGGTGCACTTCGTCGATCTCGAGATGCACCTGGAGGTCGAAGTCCACCTGGCCGAGCGCTACGGCGGCACGCTGATCATCGACGACCCCGACGGGATCGTCGTCGAGGCGACCTTTCTCGACGCAGCGTCGGTCGACACCAGGCTCGACACGAGTCCTCGGTGGGTCGCCGAGCCGATGCGTCACTGGATGTCCGAACCGTGGTCCGACAGCCGGCACTTCGAGTACCGGGCCCTCGGACGGTCACCGGCCGAGATGTCGGCGGAGCGAGTGCGGCCGTGAGTGAGGCGGGCCGTCCGCCCGACGGCACACTGGGATTCGTCCATGTCGACATGGACGCGTTCTTCGCGTCGGTCGAGCTGCGGCGCCGCCCCGAACTGCGCGGGCAACCCGTGGTCGTCGGCGGCACGGGAGACCGCGGTGTCGTGGCGGCGGCGAGCTACGAGGCGCGGCTCTTCGGGATCCACTCGGCCATGCCCTCGACCCGGGCGCGTCGACTCTGCCCCCACGCGGTCTTCCTGCCGGGCGACCACGCCCACTACGGCGAGGTGAGCGCGGCGGTGATGGCGATCCTGCGCGATGTGACGCCCCTGGTCGAACCGCTGTCGCTCGACGAGGCCTTCCTCGACGTGCGGGGCGCGCTGCACGGTGAAGACCGGGCTGCGGCGATCGCCGCCGAGATCCGCGCCCGGGTGCTCTCCGAGCAGCGATTGACGTGCTCGGTCGGTGTCGCCACCAACAAGTTCCTGGCCAAGCTCGCCACCGAGCGAGCCAAGCCGAAGGCGTCGCCGACCGGACCCGTCTTCGGCTCCGGAGTCCATGTCGTCCCGGTCGGTGCCGAGCTCGACTTCCTCCATCCCATGCCCGTACGCGAACTGTGGGGAGTCGGCCCGGCCACCGCGAAGCGACTCTCGAGCATGGGCATCGAGACCGTCGGTGACCTCGCCGCCCAGCCGGTCCACTGGCTCGAGAAGGGCATCGGCAAGGCAGCGGGCGCACACCTGCACGCGCTGGCCAATGCCCGCGACGATCGCCCGGTGGTCACCGACCAGGAGCTCAAGTCGATCGGCCACGAGGAGACCTTCGCCCGCGACCTCTGCACCCACGAGGACCTCCGCCCCCAGCTGATGCGCATGGCCGACGCGGTCGCGGCCCGGCTGCGGGCCGGATCGGTGCTCGGCCGGACGGTCACGATCAAGGTCCGCTTCGCCGACTTCAGCACCGTCACCCGTTCGATCACCGTGCCCGAGCCGCTCGACGGCGCCCGGGCGATCGGGATCGAGGCCGAGGCGATGCTCCGTCGTCTCGACCCCACGCCCGGCGTGCGACTGCTCGGCGTCAGCCTCTCTCAGCTGGTCGACGGGTCGGTGCGGCAGCTGACCCTCGACGAGGCGCAGGGCCCGTCGTGGAGCGAGGCCGACTCCGTGGTTGACGAGATCCGCGAGAAGTTCGGGTCGAGCGCCATCGGGCCCGCGGCGCTCGCATCGAAGGGTGAGGGAATCCGTCGCTTCGAGGTCGGCCAGCAGCAGTGGGGCCCGGACCGCTCACCGGTCTCGGGCAGCGACTAGGCCGATCGAACGAAATCGGCGGTTGGGCCGCTCGCGCGTTGTCCACGGGGTCGCGCTGTGCGAGAATGTCAGGTAGTACGACTGGGCTGGAGGAGTAGGTCGGTGCCGCTTTCCGAGGACGAACAACGCATCCTCAGCGAGATCGAAGATCACCTGTACGAGTCCGACCCCGCGCTCGCCCGCGAGGTCGCGCAGACCACGATCTACACGCATGCGTTTCGCAACCTGAAGTGGGCCTTCCTCGGGTTCCTGGTCGGCGCCGTGCTGATGGTGGTGCTCCTGTCCACGTCGTTCGTGTTCGCCTTCGGCGGCTTCCTGATGATGCTCGCCAGCCTGCTGTGGTTCGAGAACAACGCCCGCAAGCTCGGTCGGGCCGGGCTCGAGCAGATGACGCAGAACTTCCGGGGCGGTAGCTTCGGCGACGCGCTCGGCGGCGCCGGCTCACGGATGCGGGAGCGCTTCCAGCGCCCCGACGACCTCGACTGACCCCGATCTCGTCGGTCAGCGCAGCGTCAGCGGCGCCGGCGCCGGGAGCAGCAAACCCCTCGGATCGAGTGTGTCGCCGATCAGACGGGCTCGGCTGATCTGCTCGCGACAGCGCCGCACGACCTCGTCGGCGGCATCCTGGGCCGCGACCGCATGATCGATCGCGTCGGCGCCTTCGGAATAGCGGAGCGCGGTCACATGATCGGCCAGCGGCCGTACGGGGCCGAAGTCCCGCCGCGATGAGTCCAGCGCCGAGGCGAACTCCAGCGGTGTCTGCGTCGGCGACATCGTGAAGCCCACCGCCCGCAGGGCGCCGAGGGCGTCGTCCCAGGCGAGGTCCCCCCGCCCGACGGGTTCGGCGGCGATGAGGGCCAGTCGACGCCGGCGGCGCACGAGCTGCACCGCGGGAACGAACCCGAGCAGGACGAGGACGGCCGCAACGACGGCGAGCAGGGTGCGAGCTCCACTGCCACCGTCGCCATCGCCGGTCCCTCCGCCGGCGCCGGGGAGTGGCGCGTCGGCGAGATCGTCCGGAGTCGTCGCCGGTGTGGCGCTCGAGGAGCTGTCGCGGTCGCCGTCGTCGGGTTCGGTGACGGGCGCTTCGGTCGTGGTGGTGGGGGTCTCGTCGACGAAGTCGGGATCGTCGTGCGGGCCCGTCTGCTCTGGGCCGGCGAGTCCGGTGATGTCGCTGTCGAGGCCGCGACTGCGGCCGGGTGTGGGATCGAAGACGACCCACCCGACCCCGGCGAAGTGCACCTCCGGCCAGGCGTGGGCGTGCCTGCCGCTGACGACGTATTCCTGGCGCGCTTCGTCCCAGTCGCCCCAGGTGAAGCCGACGGCCACCCGAGCCGGGATGCCGAGTGAGCGGGCCATCGCCGCGAAGGTCGACGCGAACTGCTCGCAGTAGCCCTCCCGGATGATCAGGAACTCGTTCATCGAGTTGATGTCGTGGTCGAGCGCGACATCGAGGTTGTAGGTGAACTCGGCGGGGTCCAGGAAGAAACTCTGGAGGGCTCGGACGCGTTCGTAGTCCGTCGTCGCCCCTTCCACGATCTGCGCAGCGCGGTCGCTCACCTCGGTCGGCCAGCAGCCGGTCTCGAGCGTCGACTCCCCGGCCCCGCAGGCCGGAGGCAGCTGCGTGTGTTCGGCGACGAACCCACTGCTCATGCCGGCGCTCGCGTCGGCCGGCAGGTCGGCCGGGCTGTAGTCGGGCACCTCGGAATCGATGGTGTAGGTCAGGTCGCGGGGGATGTCCTCGAAGGCCCGCTCGACCACCAGCGCACCCGTGGCGACCTCGTACTCGAAGTCGACGCCACCGCTGTCGATGATCTCGCTGACCTCGTAGGCCGCCGGGAGGTAGATGTTGCCGAGCGCCTCGATGGTGATCTCCTGGCGGACCCGGGTGGTCGGCACCCGCGGGTCGATGTCGCTGCCGACCTGCCCCCGGG
>JBDQKM010000049.1:0-18933 GCA_040263275.1 Acidimicrobiales bacterium | reverse complement strand
TGGCCAGACGGTGAGCGGTCGCCCGACTGAAGCCGGTGCGCTCGACGAGGCCCGAGAGTCCGACCGGGCCGACTTCCACCGCGGCGAGCAGGGCGGCGGCCTTGTCGATCACGCCGACACCGCTTATGTTGTGTTCCACGGTTCAAAACGTATGTCTCAATATGTGAGACAGTCAACCCCGAACGACAGGACGCGCCATGGGCAAGACCCTCAGCGAGAAGATCTGGGATCGGCATCTCGTCGCCGCCGGCATGGGCGGCGCTCCCGACCTCCTCTACATCGATCTCCACCTCATCCACGAAGTCACCTCGCCGCAGGCCTTCGACGGTCTCCGCCTGAGCGGCCGCAAGGTCCGCCGACCCGACCTGACGGTGGCAACCGAAGACCACAACGTGCCGACGGTCGACCAGGACAAGCCGATCGCCGACGAAGTCAGCCGCAAGCAGATCGACACGCTCCGATCCAACGCGGCCGAGTTCGGCGTGACCAACTTCCCGATGGGCCACCCCAAGCAGGGCATCGTTCACGTGATCGGCCCGGAACAGGGTCTCACCCAGCCGGGCATGACCATCGTGTGCGGCGACTCCCACACCGCCACCCACGGCGCCTTCGGCTCGATCGCCTTCGGTATCGGCACGAGCGAGGTCGAACACGTCCTCGCGACGCAGACGCTGCCCCAGACCCGCCCCGGCACCATGGCAGTCACCGTCAACGGCGAACTCCCCGAGGGTTCCACCGCCAAGGACGTGATCCTGGCGATCATCGGCCGCATCGGGACCGGCGGCGGCATCGGCAAGATCATCGAGTATCGCGGCGATGTCATCCGCAATCTCTCGATGGAGGGACGCATGACGGTGTGCAACATGTCGATCGAGGGCGGCGCCAAAGCCGGCCTGATCGCGCCGGATGACACCACGTTCGCCTACCTGGAGGGCCGCGAGCACTCGCCCACCGGCGCCGACTGGGACGCCGCCGTGGCCGACTGGCGAACACTCGTCACCGACGACGATGCCGTGTTCGACGAAGAGGTCGTCCTCGACGGCGCCGACATCCCGGCCTACGTCTCGTGGGGTACCAACCCGGCCCAGGTGATGCCGCTCCACGGCGACATCCCGTCACCCGACAGCTTCGACGACCCGGCCCTGCGCGACACCGCGGCGCGGGCGCTCGAGTACATGGGACTCGAGGCCGAGACGCCGATGCGCGACGTCGCCGTCGACACCGTGTTCATCGGTTCGTGCACGAACTCCCGCATCGAGGATCTCCGGGAGGCGGCGAAGGTCGCCGAGGGCCGCCGGGTGAAGGAAGGAATGCGCACCCTCGTCGTCCCGGGCTCCGGACAGGTCGAGGCCCAGGCGATCGCCGAGGGCCTTCCCGAGATCTTCCGGGCCGCCGGATTCGACTGGCGCCAACCCGGCTGCTCGATGTGTCTCGCCATGAACCCCGACAAGCTGCAGCCCGGCGAGCGGGCCGCCAGCACGTCCAACCGCAACTTCGAGGGTCGTCAGGGCCGAGGCGGCCGCACCCACCTCGTCTCCCCTGCCGTCGCCGCCGCCACCGCAATCGCCGGCACGTTCGCCACGCCGGCCGACCTGGACTGAGAGGAAGACCGATGAAAGCAGTACGCATCGTCACGGGCACCGCGGTGCCGCTCGACCGCACCGACGTCGACACCGACCAGATCATCCCGTCCGACTGGCTGAAGCAGGTCTCCCGCACCGGATTCGAGAAGGGACTCTTCTCGGAGTGGCGCGACGACCGCGACTTCGTGCTCAACCAGGAGCAGTACGCGGGCGCCAACATCTTGATCGGTGGACTCAACTTCGGCACCGGCTCCTCCCGCGAGCACGCGGTCTGGGCGATCCAGCAATACGGCTTCGATGCCGTGATCTCGCCCCGCTTCGCCGACATCTTCCGCAACAACTGCACGAAGAACGGACTCGTGCCGGTGACGGTCTCCGCCGACTTCAACGTCGCGCTGATGCGGGCCGTCGAAGCCGACCCCACTCTCGAGATCACGATCGACGTCGAGCGACTCACCGTCGAGGCGCCCGCCGCCGGGCTCGAGACGAGCTTCCCGCTCGATGCCTCGACCCAGGAGCGTTTCCTCGAGGGTCTCGACGACATCGGTCTCACGCTGCGGCACGAGTCCGACATCGACGAATACGAGGCCACACGGCGCCCCTGGATGCCCGCCAGCAACTGACGGACCTGCGAAAATCCGGGTGAGCGGGAACCGCCTCGGGGCGCGCGACGTCATAGCTGGCGTTCGATCCCCCTGCTTCGACCGGAGAATCCCAATGCGCAAGTCCCTCACGGGTCCGCACCTCATCGGCAAGGCCCTGGCCGGCCTCGCCGCCCTCGGCATGGTCGCAACCGCCTGCGGAACCGACAACGCCACCCCGTCAGGCGTGGTCGACATCGGCGGCGAGAACGTGCTGCTCACCAGCGCGCTGTCGGGATTCGACGACTGCGCGAACCTGCTGGACCACCTCCGTACCGAGGGCGCCGAGCGGGTCGGCCCGTGGGGCTTCAACGACGGCTGGTACGGCGGATGGTGGCCGGTCGACGGCCCCGTGCCCCTCACCGACGACGTCGACATGGCAGTCGAGGACAGTTCCTTCGACGGCGACACGGCCGAGTCGGCGCCCGCCGCGCAAGGGGGCGACGACGGAGGCCTGACCGAGGGCGTCGACTTCTCGGGCACCAACATCCAGGAGATCGGGGTCGACGAGGCCGACGTGGTCAAGACCGACGGCGAACGCGTGTACCTCGTGGCCAACGGAGAGCTCGTCATCGTCGACGTCGGATCGCGCACGGTGATCGGCACCGTCGTGGTGCCCCGGGGTGACCGGGCCGAGCTCTTCCTCGACGGCGACGACCTCCTGCTCATCAACCAGGGCTGGTACGAAGGCGAGATCGGCGTCAGCGAGGATGCCGAGGCCGAATTCGCCTCCGACATCGCCGAGCCGTACTACGCCGGCAGCAGCCGCACGACCATCACCCGCATCGAGGTCCAGGGCAACACACCCCGCATCCTCGAGACCCTCGCCGCCGAGGGCGACTATGTCAGCGCCCGGGCCGTCGACGGTACGGCGCGGATCATCGTCCGCTCCAACCCCCAGTACAACTTCCCCTTCGTCTACCCGCAGGGCGAGGCCGGTGAGGAACGGGCCGAGCAGGCGAACCGCGAGGCGATCCTCGATTCGGAACTGAGTGACTGGCTGCCCGGCTACACGCTGCTCGACGCCAACGGCTCGCAGACCGGCGACGGTCAGCTCGTGCCGTGTGACCAGGTCCACGCCCCCACCGAGTTCGCCGGCTTCGGCGTGCTGTCGGTGCTCACCGTCGACGTCGACGGCTCGATCGACCCGTCGACGACGTCGTCGGTGCTGGCCCCCGGCGAGGTCGTCTACGCGTCGACCGAGTCGGTCTACATCGCCACCACCACCTGGTTCGATCTCGCCGCGCTCGACGCGGCCCGTGACCAGATCGTCGAGAACGTCACCACATCGATCCACCGGTTCGACATCGCCTCCGAGACGTCCGCCGCCTACGCCTCCAGCGGCTCGGTCGACGGGCTGGTCCGCGACAGCTTCTCGTTCAGTGAATACGACGACCACCTGCGGGTCGTCACCACGACCGGCAACAACTGGGACGAGACCTCGGAGTCCTTCGTCCGGGTGCTGCGGGAGCAGGGCGACGCGCTGGTCGAGGTCGGCTCGGTCGGCGACATGGGCAACGGCGAGGCCGTGCAGTCGGTGCGCTTCCAGGGCGACATCGGATATGTGGTCACCTTCCGCCAGGTCGACCCGTTCTACACACTCGACCTGAGCGACCCGACCAACCCCGTGGTGCGCGGCGAGCTCAAGATCCCGGGCTTCTCCAGCTATCTGCACCCGATCGGCGACGGTCTCGTGATCGGTGTCGGCAGCGATGCCGACGAGCAGACCGGCCGGGTGACCGGCTCCAAGGTCTCGCTCTTCGACGTCAACGACCTCGACGACCCGCAGGAGATCGCCACCTGGATCGGGCCCGACTCGTGGAACAACGTCGGCTGGGACACCCATGCGTTCCTCTGGTGGGCCGCCGAGAGGCTGGCCGTCGTGCCGATCAACACCTGGGACAGCGGTCAGCAGTGGGCCGGCGTGGTCCTCCTGCGCATCGAGGACGGCACGATCACCGAGGTCGGCCGCATCGACCACGACGACGAGTCGGTCGAACCCGGCCAGACCGACTGCCGGGTCCTCACCGAGGACGACGTCGATCGCGGCGACGGCGAACCCGACAGCGAACTCGCCTACATGGTGATCGACGACTACGGCCTCATCCTCGACTGTGCAGACGGCGAGTCCCGATCGGCGACCGGGTTCGAGTGCCACGACGAGCCGTGGATGGCCGAGGAGGCCGAACGACTCGGAGTCGAAGTCGAGGGCACGATCGTGTCGTGCTGGCCGATCGGCGACAGCGTTCCCCAGATCAGCCGCTCGATGGTGCTCCCCGGCGGTGAGTTGTGGACCGTCAGCTCGCCCTGGGGCTGGCTCGGCGGCTCCGGCCCCGCCCGCCTGCAGGTCAACGACCTGACGACGCTCGATCGGCTCGCCGCCCTCGACCTCTGAGCTCCGGTACGGTGCAGGGGTCGTCGCGACGCGGCGGCCCCTGCGTCTCGGATCAAGGAGTCCCGATGCCCGACCTCGTGAAACGCCTCGCCCACGTGCTGAAGGTCGGCGCCGTGGTCGGTGCCGCCGTGGGAGTCGTGCGGGCCGTGCGACGCACGCAGCCACCGGAGGTGACGGGCCAGGCCAGCTGGCAGCCGCTCAGCCCCGAAGCGGCCACCGAACCCCGCACGGGACCGGTGCAGTTCGTGGCCACTGCGACGACCACTGCGGCCACACCGGATTCCGCCGCGTGGGTCGAGCCGGTCGACGGGACCTGCCCGGCAACGCACCCGATCAAGGGCAACGCCGACTCCGGCATCTTCCATGTGCCCGGCGGGATGAGCTACGAGCGGACGGTGCCCGAGCGGTGCTACGCATCCGAGGCCGACGCGGAGGCCGACGGGTTCCGTCGGGCGAAGCGCTAGACGCAGCGTTCGATACGAACGGTGCGGTCGTCGATCGGGGCGACGTCGGTGTTGCCGATCCACGCACCCCAGGCCGAGAACGAGGCTTCGACGCCATCGGTCGTGCCGTCTTCGGCCTGCACGTCCCAGCGGAAGCAGTCGCGGCCGGCGTCGCTGTAAACCACGATCTGGTCGCCACCCCACTCGAAGTCGCGGGCGACTCTGGCTCCCGCGAAGATCGAGTCGATGAGGACCTGTCCACCCAGGCCGGTGAAGTGGACCTCGCCCTCCGCCGGCGGCGGCGCAACGACGATCGGTCCTTCGTCGGCGTCGTAGCGGTCGGGGAAGATCACCTGCTCGCTGGTGATGGGCGGATCCTCGAGAGCCTCGTCGAGGGCGTCGTTGCCGCCGGTCTCGACAAGATGCTCGACGAAGGGCTCGCCGTACTCGTAGGGCGACAATTCGAGCAGCAGGAACGACAGCTCGAAGGCGTCGAAGATGCCGGGGTCGCCGAAGCTCAGCTCCTCCCGGAACAGATCGTCTCGCTGGTCCGCGGTCAGCGTCGCCTCCCATTCGGCCTCGACCCACGAGGCGCTTCCCTCCGCGACCGCCCGGAATCCCCAGCTGATCTCGTCGGTGCGGTCGTCGTATTCGGGGCGGTCGAGGTCGAAGTGCTGGTCGTCGAACGCGTGCGTGAGTTCGTGGACGATGGTCGACTTGGTGAGCAGCGACAGCTGGTCGCGTTGGCGGACGACGAGTTCGTCGCTCTCCGGGTCGTAGAAGCCCAGGATGCCCGCCTCACCGAATCGGCCGTAGACCTCGTCGATCTGTTCCTCGGGCCCGATCAGCCCGATCGAGCGGTAGACGGCGTTGAAGAGCTCGACCTCGTCGGGGTCGGCGGCGAACTCCTCGGCCAGGTCGGCCCGCACCCGCGAGACGAACTGGGCCTCGCTGAGGGCGACGACCAGCGGTTCGGTCACGAACCGGCGACCACGGGTCGCCTCGACGAAATCGATCGCCTCGTCGACGAACGTCTCGAACTCGTCGTCGGCAGGCCCGAGATCATCGTTGGCCGGGCGTGCCGGCGCGGCGTCGTTGACGATCGGGGCGGGGTCGTCGGACCGGGCGTAGAGGAAGATGCCAGCGATCGCCAGACAGAGGGCGCCGAGCACGACTCCGGTGATGAGTGCGTCGCGGCGCTCCATGGGCCTGGAGGGTAGCGAAGCGGGTCAGGTGACGGTGATCGCCCTCACGAAGCGCACGTTGGCGTGGCTGCGCAGCGCGTCCTGGACCGCCGGGGGCACTGACGAGCCGGTGCACACGACCATGAGGGCCTCGACGCCATCGCCGCTCTCGCCGATGTGCATGTTGGAGATGTTGATTCCCGCATCGCCGAGCGTGGCACCGACGAGACCCACCATGCCCGGCTCGTCCTGGTTGCGGATGATGACCATGTGGGGGCTCGGGTGGATGTCGAGGGCGTGGTCGTCGAGTTCGGAGATGCGGTGGCTCTCGTCGAGTCCGGACAGCCGCCCCGACACCGAGTGGCCCCCACCCGCGATCCGGATCACGTTGACGTGGTCCTGGGCGGGTGCGGTGATCGTGCGGATCTCGAGACCCCGTGCGGCGGCCACGTCCAGTGCGTTGACATAGCTCACCGGGGTGCCGGTGTGGATGGTCAGGAGCCCCTTGATCGCGGAGAGCACGGCGATCCGGGTGTCGTCCTTCGCGATCGCGCCGCGGAGCTCGACGTCGATGCGATCGGGCACGGTCTCGACCAGGCCGCCGAAGATGGCGCCGAGATGCTCGGCCAGCGGCACGAAGGGCCGGAGGAGCTCGCTCACCTCGGCCGCGTCGACGTTCACCGCGAAGGGCACGAACTCGCCGGCGAGGGCCAGACCCACCTGCTCGGCGATGGTGATACCGGCCTTGTCCTGGGCCTCGGCCGTGCTCGCACCGAGGTGCGGCGTCACGATGATGCTCGGGACGTCGAACAGCGGCGATTCCGTGGTCGGTTCGACGTCGAAGACGTCGATCGCCGCGCCACCGATACGCCCCTCGCGGGCCGCCTCGGCCAGCGCGGCCTCGTCGATGATGCCGCCGCGGGCGACGTTGATGATCCGCAGGGTGGGCTTGGCCTTGGCCAACAGGTCCTTGCCGATCAGGCCGGCGGTCTCCGGCGTCTTCGCAAGGTGGAGCGTGAGGAAGTCGGCGGTGGCCACGAGCGTCTCGAGATCGACGAGCTCGACGTTCGCCTTCTTGGCCGCCTCGGCGGAGACGAAGGGATCATGGGCGATCAGCCGCATGCCGAACGCCGCGGCGCGCTGGGCGACGAGGTTGCCGATGCGGCCGAGGCCGACGATGCCGAGGGTCTTGTCGGCCAACTCGACGCCCTCCCACTTCGAACGCTCCCAGCGTCCGTCGACCAGGGCCGCATGGGCCTGGGGGACGTTGCGGGCCTGGGCCAACAGGAGGGCCATGGTGTGTTCGGCCGCCGAGATGATGTTGGACTGGGGGGCGTTGGCCACCATCACGCCGGCCGCCGTCGCCGCGGCGACGTCGACGTTGTCGAGGCCGATGCCCGCTCGACCGACCACCATGAGCACGTCGGCCGCGGCGAAGACCTCGGCCGTCACCTGGGTCGCCGATCGAATGATGAGGCCGTGCGCCCCGACGATCGCGTCGAGCAGCTCGGCGGGCTCGAGTCCGAGGCGAACATCGACCTCATGACCTGCGTCACGGAGACGATCGAGGCCGGACTCGGCGATGGTTTCGGTCACGAGGATGCGAGACATGACCGCCATCCTCGCCGCCGGTGGTCGACCCGCCAACTCGGTTGACGGGTTATTCGTCACCTGACGGGATCGAACCCCAGGATCCGTCCGAAGAAGGCGAGTTCGGCCTCCAAGGCGGTCACGATGTTCTCGGCCTTGCGGAAGCCGTGTTGCTCGCCCTCGAACAGCAGGTACTCGACCTCGACACCGTTGGCCTTCAGTGCCTCGACGATCATCTCCGACTGGTTCGGCGGCACGATCGCGTCCTCGTCGCCCTGCAGCACGATCATGGGCGCCCGCAGCTGATCGACATGGTTGATCGGAGAACGCGCGTCGTAGACCGCCTTGTCGGCCGGATAAGGGCCGACCAGCGAGTCGAGATAGCGGGCCTCGAACTTGTGGGTGTCGGTGGCGAGCGCTTCGAGGTCGGCAACCCCGTAGCGGCTGGCCCCGGTCGCGAACACGTCGTGGAAGGCGAGCGCGCTGAGCACGGTGAACCCGCCGGCGCTGCCGCCCCGGATCATCAGCCGATCAGCGTCGACATCACCGCGCACGGCGAGATACGAGGCCGCAGCCACGCAGTCCTCGACGTCGGCGAGGCCCCACTGGCCGTCGAGGGCCTGACGGTAGGCGCGGCCGTAGCCGGTCGATCCGCGATAGTCGACGTCGACCACGGCGATCCCGCGGGACGTCCAGTAGAGGATTGCCGTCTGCATCTGGCGGCGGGCCTGGGCCGTCGGCCCGCCGTGGGCGAGCACGAGCAGCGGCGGCTTCGCGTCGGCCGGGCCCGCATGGTCGGGATTGGCCGGCTCGTAGAAGAGCCCGTGGGCCATGGCTCGGCCCTCGGGCCCGGTCGGGAAGGTGATCCACTCCGGCTCGACGAGATACCCGGGATCGAACGCCGGCCGCCGGGCCGGACGCACGACGTCGCGGCGTGCGATGCCGTCGACGATGTCGAACCGCAGGACCTCGGGGTCGTGGTCGTAGCCGGCACCGACCGCGGCGAGGGTGTTACTTGAGGCCGACAGTGACACGAGGCTCGAGTCCACCGTGGTCGATGTCCGGCCGTCGACGATGAGTTCATCGCCGGTCGGCAATCCGGCGACCGCCACGATCGTGCCGTCGACGACCGCCCACCGTTGCATGCCGAAGACCCACGGCGGGGTGGCGATCTCGAATGCACCGGTCACGACCGGCTGGAGTCGACCGGCCTCGAGTCCGACTTCACAGAGGTTCCACCACTCGGGATCGTCGACGACGACGAGGAGCCGCTCGCCGTCCCAGCCCGGTTGGCAGAAGGCCCGATCACCCTCGAGCAGGAGGATCTCGTCGGTGAGGCGTCCGTCGGCGACGCGGTGCACGTGGAGACGGGTGCGGGTCCACGGCATCTCCGGATCGTCCCAGGAGACGAAGGCGAGGAGGCTGCCGTCGGCGGAGAGACGGGGTGAGGAGACGAAGTCACTCCCCTGCCACAGCACTTCGACGTCGCCATGTCCGAGGGTGTCGATGCGGACGAGCTCGTTGACGACCGCACCGTCTTCGTGCCGTTCTCGCACGCACAGCACCAGACGACCGTCGGGAGTCACGACACCGTCGGCGAAGCGCCACGACCTGGGTTCGGGCGGCTCGGGCGTCAGGAATGCGACCCCGCCGGTCGGGTCGACCCGACGAAGCCGTTGATCGAGGAAGTCGACGTGGAAGAGCGCGCCGTCGTGGGCCCACCAGCCGGCGCCGCCGTACTCGTGAACGAGCGTGCGCACGTTGGCATCGGGCGGGGTGACCTCGACCGCCTCGCCGTCGCCCACGCGCCGCATGATGGCGGTGCGGCCGCCTTCCTGGGGGCGTGACTCCGCCCACCACACGGCATCGCCGTCGGCGCGCACCTCGCTGATGCCCACCGCACCCTCGACGAGCGACGCCGCGGTGATGGGCGACGGCCAGGCGCCGTAGGGGGTGATGGCGGGTTCGGTGCTCAGGACAGGAACTCCGCGATGCGGCCGACGCCCTCGCCGAGGTCGTCGTCGCCCAGAGCGAACGACAGACGGGCGCCGCCCTCGACCCCGAAGGCCTCACCGGGAACGATCGCCACCTTGGCCTTCTCGAGGAGGAGGTCGGCCAGCTCGAGGGTGGTGGTCGGCGTGACGCCGTCGTAGGTCCGACCGAGCACGCCGGACAGGTCCGGGTAGGCGTAGAAGGCACCCTGGGGCTCGGGGCACACCACACCGTCGATCCCGCTGAGCAGCGAGTGCATGGTGCGACGGCGACGGTCGAATGCAGCCCGCATCTCGACGACCGCGTCGAGCGGACCCGACACCGCGGCGAGCGCCGCAGCCTGGGCAACGTTGCACACGTTGCTCGTCGAGTGCGACTGGAGGTTCGACGCGGCCTTGATCAGATCGGCCGGTCCGATCATCCAACCGACCCTCCAGCCCGTCATGGCGTAGGTCTTGGCCACGCCGTTGAGGATCACGCACTTGTCGCGGATCTCCGGGACGACGACCGGAAGCGAATGGAACTCGTTGTCGCCGTAGACGAGGTGTTCGTAGATCTCGTCGGTGATGACCCAGATGTCGTGCTCGACCGCCCACTTGCCGATCGCCTCGATCTCGTCACGCGAGTAGACGGCGCCGGTCGGGTTCGACGGCGACACGAACACGAGCGCCTTGGTCTTGTCGGTACGGGCGGCCTCGAGCTGGTCGATCGTCGCTCGGAAGCCGTTGGGGGCGGTGGTCAGCACCGGCACCGTGACGCCGCCGGCCAGAGCCACCGGCTCCGGATAGGTGGTCCAGTAGGGGGCGGGCAGGATGACCTCGTCGCCGGGGTTCAACAGTGCCTCGAAGGTGTTGTAGACCGCGTGCTTGCCACCGTTGGTCACGAGGATGTCGGCGGCCTCGCAGGCGAAACCGCTGTCGCGAAGGGTCTTCGCCGCGAGGGCTTCCTTGAGCTCGGGCTGACCGGCGACCGCGCCGTACTTGTGGTTCACCGGGTTGCGGCATGCCTCGACGGCGGCCTCGACGATGTGGTCCGGGGTTGCGAAATCGGGTTCGCCGGCGCCGAAGCCGATGACGTTCTCGCCTGCCGCTTTGAGGGCCTTCGCCTTGTTGGAGACGGCAAGGGTGGCCGAGGGGGCGATGGCGCCGACACGGCGGGAGATTCGATCGCTGCTCATGACGATCGAGACTATGGAAGTTCCCGGGCGAAAGCGCGACGATTCGGGCCATTTCCTGTCACCATGACCGGGTGAACGCGCCCCCTCAATCCACGCCCGACATCACCATCCCCGCCGACCTGCTTCCTTCCGACGGTCGCTTCGGGAGCGGCCCCACGAAGGTCCGCCCCGACATCGTCCGGTCGCTGGCCGACCACGCGACCGACTATCTCGGCACGTCGCATCGTCAGCTGCCCGTCCAGTTGATGGTCGCCGAACTCCGCAACGGCATCGCCGAACTCCTCCGCGCGCCCGACGGCTACGAGATCATCCTCGGCAACGGCGGTTCGACCGGCTTCTGGGACTGCGCCACGTTCGGCCTGATCGAGAACCGCAGCCACCATCTCGCCTTCGGCGAGTTCGGCGGCAAGTTCGCTTCCGGCGTCGCCGCTGCGCCTCACCTGGCCGAGCCGTCGGTGGCCGAGTCCGAGCCGGGCACGCATCCCCCGCTCGAGGCCGTCGACGGCGTCGACGCGTACTGCTACACCCACAACGAGACCTCGACCGGGGTGATGTTCGACCCGGCCAGGCCCGACGATCCCGACGCGCTCATGCTCGTCGACGCCACATCGGGTGCCGGCGGCCTCCACTTCGACGCCAGCGCGACCGACGTCTACTACTTCGCCCCGCAGAAGGCGCTTGCCGCCGACGGCGGGCTCTGGATCGCCATGGTGTCACCGGCCGCAGTCGAGCGCATCGAACGCATCGCGGCATCCGACCGCTGGTGCCCACCGTCGCTCGATCTCAAGATCGCGCTCGACAACTCCCGCAAGGACCAGACCTACAACACGCCGGCGCTGGCAACCGTCTTCCTGGCCGCCAAGACCGTCGGCTGGTTCAACGACAACGGCGGCCTGTCGTGGTCGGCCGGGCGTTCGGCGAAGTCGGCCGAGATCCTCTACGGCTGGGCCGATGCCAGCGATGCCGCCACCCCGTTCGTGCAGATCGAGGAACAGCGCAGCAAGGTGGTCGCGACGATCGACTTCGACGACGCGATCGATGCCGACACGCTGGTCGCCGTCCTCCGGGCCAACGGCATCGTCGACACCAACGGCTACCGGAAGCTCGGCCGCAACCAGTTGCGCATCGGCATGTTCCCCGCCATCGAGCCGGCTGACACCGAAGCACTCACCCACTGCCTCGACTACTGCATCGCCGCTCTCACCTGCCCCGACACACCGGTGTCAGCCCCTCGTCACCGGTGGGCGTGACTAGTGTCTGACACCGGGGTGACGGGTTAGGGGGTAATGCCGAACCGGGCGACCGGTTCGGCGGGCAGGGCACGACGGCGGGCACTGAGGTCGAGACCGTCGAGCACGGCGTTGCGGAGGTCGCGAGGGTCGATGAGTTCGTCGAAACCGAGTCCCGACGCCGATCGATAGCTGGACTCGAGTTCGGCCTGCCGCAGCTTGGCGCGGGTCTCGTCGTCGGCGCCGACGGCGTTGCCGGCACCCTGTGCGCCCATCGCACCCATCGTCGCGCCGGGGAAGGCGAAGGAGAGCGTCTGCTCGTCGTAGCCGTTCATCGCCATCACGCAGGAGCCGAATCCGTAGGCCTTGCGCATCGTCACCTGGATCTTGACCGTGCGAGCTCGGGTCTGGGCGGTGAACATCCGCGCACCGGCCCGGAGGATCCCGGCCCGTTCGGAAGCGGTTCCCGCGAGCACACCCGGGTTGTCGGTCATGAACACCAGCGGCAAGTGGAAGCTGTCGCAGACCTGGACGAAGTGGGCGGCCTTGTCGGCCGCGTCGACGTCGATCGAACCGGCGATGACGGCGGGCTGGTTCGCGACCACGCCCACCGCATGACCACCCACCCGGGCCAGGGCACACACGATCGACGGCCCGAAGTCGGGTTGGATCTGGAAGAACCCGCCGCCGTCGACGACCATGCTCATGGCGTGTCGCATGTCGTAGGCCCGGTTGCCGTCGCGGGGCACGATCTCGAGCATGTCGTCGAGGCGACGACGCCCGAGATCCCCGGTGTCGACCCACGGGGGACGCTCCCACGCCGACGACCCGAAGTACGACAGATACGTGCGAATGTCGGCGAGGAGCGACGCGTCGTCGCCGGCCACGTTGTGGATCACACCGCTGGCCACAGCCACGCCGGGCCCACCGAGTTCCTGCTTGGTGACGTCTTCACCGAGCGACGCCTGCACGACCGGCGGACCGGCGGTGAAGATCGCACCGTCGCCGGTCATGACCGACCAGTCGCACAACGGGGCGGTGATCGCGCCGTGTCCGGCGGACGAACCCATCACCCCGCACACCATCGGCACGAGGCCGGAGAGCCGCCCCTGGGCCTGGAGGTCGCCGGGACCACCGCCGCCGGGATCGCCGGGCATCGGGGGACGATGGCCCGCCCCTTCGAGCAACATCACCAGCGGCACGCGTTCGCGCTTCGCGATGTCGGCGAGGCGCCACCGCTTCCGGCTCGCCGCCGGTCCGATCGATCCGCCGAGGGTGGTGAAGTCCTCCGCGCCGACGGCCACTGGCCGGCCGTCGACCGCGCCGACGCCGGCCACCAGCGCGTCTGCGGGTGCACCACCACCGGCCAGGGTCCCGATCTCGGCGAAGCTGCCCGGGTCGAGCAGGGCGTCGATGCGACCTCTGGCGTCGAGGCGACCGGCGGCGCGCCTGGCATCACGTTTCTCGGCGCCGCCCATCTCGTGCGCCGCAGCACGGCGCGTCGCGAGATCGTCGAGTGTGTCGGTCCAGTCGTGGCCGTCGGTCATCGGCCGGACCCTAGTTCGCGCTCAGAGAATCGTGAGAACCGCGACGTTCCAGCAAACGACGGCGAGATACCAGCCGGTGGTGCCGGCCAGCGACAGTTCGGCAATCCGCGAACCCTCGCACCGGGTCAACAGCGTCGCCACGATCACCAGGACCGCAGCCTTGAGCAGGCCGACGTGCCACATGTTCTCGACGAGTGGCTGCACGAAGGGGTTGCGTTCCTCTCCACCCCGATCGAGGACGAGCATCGTCGTGATCAGGTCGAGCACGTTGAGCACCAAGAGGCCCACGAAAAGCGACCAACGGGCGTCGCCGACGACGGCCCGCCAGCGATCGACGGTCGTCGTGGACCCATCGGCCCCGGCGGTCTCCAGTCGCACCCTGCCCACTCCCTGCTGCGGGCCACTCCCGGGCCTGCTTCGTTCCAACGCGAGCCGCAACTTAGTCCAGAATATCTACGTGTCAACACTCAGCGTGGTCGGAAATCTCACTCTGAGGGGCTAGCGGCGCCGACCGTCCAGTCGATCAGCGTCGCCATCGTCTCGGCCAGGGCGTCGCGCTCGATCCCCCAGGTCGCGAACCCCGGCTGATGGGCACTCACATGGGCGAGCATCGTCGTCAGGATGCCGGCTGCGGCACCCGGCGCGACCCCGGTCGACAGACGCCCGGCGGCCTCGGCCTGCTCGGCGAGGTCGCGTAAGGCCAGGAACACCCCGTTGAGCAGTCGCAC
Source organism: Acidimicrobiales bacterium (assembly GCA_040263275.1). Classification (GTDB taxonomy): domain Bacteria; phylum Actinomycetota; class Acidimicrobiia; order Acidimicrobiales; family Aldehydirespiratoraceae; genus JAJRXC01. The sequence continues at coordinate 4,424 of JBDQKM010000049.1, read as the reverse complement.
CCGCTGGCCGCGGAAACGCTCGTCGCCCTCGGTCGTGGCCAGGTCGATCACCCGCAGCATCGACGCGTGTCGGTCGAAGAAGCCGAGGAAGCCGTCGGCCAGGCCGGCGGCGGCCTCCGGCCGTTCCCAGTCGGGATCGACGACCAGCGCCCGGAGTTCATCGCTGCCCTCGTCGACCATCTCCTCCACCAGCGACAGCACGGCGGCGTCGACGTCGGCGAAGTACTGGTAGAAGGTCGCCGGCGACGTGCCCGCGGCGCGACTGATGTCCACCACCTTCAGATCGCGGAACGAGACGTTGCCGAGGAGTTGCCGGGTCTCGTCGAGGAGCCGTTGGCGCGTCGCCCGTCCCCGCTTGCCGGGCACCCGACCGTCGGCCGCGCGCGGGGCCTGCGTCGTCGCGGTGCGGCCGTCATCCATGCGCGGACCCTATCCCCCGGCGTCGGGCGAGGGTCAGCCGGGCGGCGCCGCGAACTCCGCTCGCAGACGTGCATCGTCGGCACCGAGCGACGCGGCCGGCGCCGGAATCGGGCGGTGCCGGGGGTTCGCCACCGCCGCGATCTCGCCCCCGACCTCCACCGCCCACCCGTCGCTCGTGGCCCGGACCGGCGCTGTCGCCAGTGGCCCCGAGGCCCAGGCGGCCACCCGGGCCAGCGGCACCTCGAGCACCGATGCCCGGGTTCCTGCGAGCAGCCCCGCGCCGTAGACGGCAGCGACGAGTCCGGTCAGCGGGTCGGCCACCGCATCGGCCACGAACATAGGCGGTTCGCCCGGGACGACCAGTCCCCCGGCGACAGCTGCGTCGTCACCGAATCCCACGCGGTTCGCCGCATCGCCCGTGCGTCCATGGGCCGTGATCGACAGCCAGCTGGTGCCGCCGACTGCGAGCACGGCCGGGTCGACCCCGAGCCGATCCATCACCCGCCGGCGCGACCCCTCGATCACGAGATCGGCCGACGACAGCAGACGATGCAGCAGCGCCACGTCGGAACGGTGGTCGAAGTCGAGCGCCAGGCACTCCTTGCCGTGATTGAGCAGATCGAAGAACGCCCGGGCCCCGGCGCGAGCCCCGTCGGGACGGCCACGACCCTCGACCTTGACGACCCTCGCACCGGCGGCCCCGAGCAGCTGAGCGGCCAGCGGCCCGGCCCACAGCGACGTCAGGTCGACCACCAGGGGGGTCGCCGAGGAACGACGAGCACCACCCCGCGAGAGCTCGCGGGCCGGCGCCGCGGGTTGGGCGACCGACCCGGGGACGCCGACGGCGAGGCCGAGCAGCGTCGCCTGCTCGACGAGCTCGGCGAGCGAACGATCGGCCAGCGCACGCTCGATCGCGGGCCAGTCATCGGACGCCACGTCGGCCGAGACCATGGCGGGGAGCGCGGCCACGTCCTCCGACCGGGGCAGGTTGATCGCGAGCCAGCCATCGGCGGCACGCACGAATCGGGCCGCGCCACCCACCGACGTCGACCCGTTGCGGGTCATCCCGGTGATGGCAGCCCGTTCGCCCAGCAACGCGGGCCCGTCGACCTCTACCCGGCGACCCCACTCGGCAGTCCGCACCGCCAGATCGACGGCGGCCGCCGCGGCTGTCGTGGCCACCGCAGCGGGGGCCGGAGAGGGCGGCTGCGCGGCCGGGCCGGTCAACGCCATCGCCCCGCTCTCGGCCCAGGCCACGATGTCGTCTGTGGTCCGGTGCGGATCGTTGCCCACCGCACTCCTCATCTGTTCGATTCTCGTCCGTTCCCGGTGCCCACGGCGGCCTCGACCGACCGGCACCGGTTGGCCCACTCTGGCTCACAGACTCCATACTGGTGGCGCGCCGGGATGTATCGGCGCGCCAACGACATGTCTCGAGGAGAACCCACATGGTCGAACTGAAGCCCGGCGCCCGCTTCCAGAGCACCGTCTGCACCACCGAGGTCATCGTGGTCAAGGGATCCGGCGAAGCCGACCTGACGTGTGGCGGCGCCGCGATGGTGCCCGCCGGGACAGGCGACGTGAGCGGGTCGCCGGCGGCCGACGCCGCGGAAGGCACCCTGCTCGGCAAGCGCTACTCCGACGAGGCCGACACCATCGAACTCCTGGCCACCAAGGCCGGCGACGGCTCCCTCGCCGTCGGCGGTGCGGCCCTCGCCGTCGCCCAGGCCAAGACGCTCCCCGCCTCCGACTGAGCGAACACCGGACACCCGCATGAACCTGATGATGCTGCTCGAGATGGCCGCGAACGGTCTCGAGGACCGCGTCGCGGTCGGCTCGTCCGACGGCGGAATCACCTACCGCCAGCTCTTCGAACATGCGGGCGAGGCCGCGGCGCGATTCCGTGCCGATCCCGGCGCGAAGGTCGTGCTGTGCGACGAGTCCAGCCCGGCGGTTCCCGTGGCCCTCTTCGGCGCCGCCTGGGCGGGGATGCCCTACGTCCCCCTCAACTACCGCCTGCCCGACGACGACCTGTGCGCGCTCGCGGATCGCAGCGCGCCGGGCGTGGCCATCGCCGACGACGTCGGGGCCGGACGACTCGGTGGCGTCGACGGGCTGACCGCCGTCACCCGCGACGACTTCCTCACCGACCGCGCCGGCGGCACCGCGCCGGCCGTGCCCGGCGACTGGTCGATGGACCCCGACGAGATCGCCGTCCTGCTCTTCACGAGCGGCACCACGGGGGCGCCGAAGTCGGCGGTCCTGCGCCACAAGCACCTGGTGTCGTACATCCTCGGCTCCGTCGAGTTCATGGGGGCAGGGGAAGACGAGGCGACCATCGTCAGCGTGCCGCCCTACCACGTCGCCGGCGTGTCGGCGATGCTCTCGTCGGTCTACGCGGGGCGCCGGATCGTCCAGCTGCCCAAGTTCGACCCCGATCACTGGATCGACCTCGTCGAGACCGAGGGTGTGACCCACGCAATGGTCGTGCCGACCATGCTCTCGAGGATCGTCGAGGCGCTCGATGCCCGCGGCGGCGAGCCGATGCTGGGCGTACGGGCGCTCTCCTACGGCGGCGGAAAGATGCCCGAGCCCGTGATTCGTCGGGCCCTCGACCTCTTCCCCATCACCAACTTCGTCAACGCCTACGGACTCACGGAGACCAGCTCGACGATCGCCCTGCTCGGGCCCGACGACCACCGCCTCGCCCAGTACAGCGAGGACGAGGATGAGCGAGCCCGACTCAAGTCGGCCGGACGACCACTCCCCGGGGTCGAGGTCTCGATTCGCGACGACGACTTCAACGAACTCCCGATCGGCGAGGTCGGAGAGATCTTCGTCCGGGGCGAGCAGGTCTCGGGTGAGTATCTCGAGAAGGGTTCGCTGCTCGACAACGACGGCTGGTTCCCCACCCGCGACGGTGGCTACCTCGACGAGGGCGGCTATCTGTTCATCCAGGGCCGCAACGACGACGTGATCATCCGCGGTGGCGAGAACATGTCGCCCGGTGAGATCGAAGACGTCCTGCTGACCGACGAGCGGGTGAAGGACGCGGCGGCCATCGGCGTGCCCGACACCGAGTGGGGCGAGAAGGTCGTTGCCGCGGTCGTGACCCACGGCGAGTGTGCGGAATCCGAACTCCAGGACCTCGTGCGGGCACGGCTGCGATCGAGCCGGGTGCCCGCCCATGTCGTGTTCGTCGACGAGCTGCCCTACAACGACACCGGCAAGCTCCTGCGCCGAGTGCTGCGCGAAGACCTCGCCCACCTCGGCGACGATCCGACCGACTGACGTGACGATCGAGCGCTGGTCGGGTGACGACGCCCGGGCCGCGCTCGCCGGTCCCGATCTCGACCGGATGATCGGTGCGGCCCACGGCGTGCCCGCCGTGGTCGTCGAACTCGGCGCCGACCCGGGCGACGACCTCGCCGCCGCACTGACCGCCCTCCCCGTCGTGGCCATCGGTCACGGCTCCGACCCGGGTGCCGGCTGGGACATCGCAACCACCGATCCCGATCCGGTGATCGACGGCATCGTTGCTGCACCCTCGGCCGCGGTCGTGACCGCGCAGACGCTGCGACGGACCGCCGTCGTCCCCACCGAGACGGGGCTGTTCGTCGAATCGCTCGCCTACGCGACGCTGCAGGCCGGCCCCGAATTCGCGGCATGGCTCTCGACCCGGGGCCATCGGGTCCGCAACGACGACCGGCCGCGCATCCGTGTCGACGACGACGGACCCGGTCCCACGATCCTCACACTCGACCGGCCACGACTGCGCAATCTCCTCGATGCCCGGATGCGAGACGAACTCGTCGACGCCCTGCGTGCGCTGTCGCTCGACCCTGACCGCCGCATCCACCTTGCCGGCGCCGGTCCGGCCTTCTGCGCCGGCGGCGACCCGGCGGAATTCGGCACGGTCAGCGACCCCACCGCGGCCCATCTGATCCGGGCGAGCGCCAATGTGGCGCCCTGGCTGGCGGCCGTGGACGTGGGCGGTGGTGCGG
>JBDQKM010000048.1:0-19486 GCA_040263275.1 Acidimicrobiales bacterium | reverse complement strand
GTTCGCTCGCCCACGCCCCGATCTGGGCACCACGAGGCCGATCGGCGAAGTAGCGATCGGATTCCGGGTCGGAGAGTTGCTCGACATCACCCACGACCCGCACCTGGCGAGCGACCTCACGCCAGACGAAGGTGAGCGCCGCCCTCGGGTTCTCGGCCAACTCGACACCCTTGGCCGAACGGCGATTGGTGAAGACGACGAATCCACGATCGTCGGCCCCCTTGACCAGCACGACCCGAGATGCCGGCCAGCCGTCGGTACCGGCCGTGGAGAGCGTGGCGAAGTTGGCGTCGAACGGCTCGGTCGCGACCCAGGCCCCGAACCACTCGGTGAACTGCTCGAGCGGAGTCGGCGCGAGGTCGGACTCGGCCAGTCCCTCGGACTCGTAGTGTTCGCGCATCGCTGCGAGGTCCATGAGACCAGCCTACGGTGCTGCTGTGGACCGTCGAGCCGTGATCGTCGTCGCCGTCGGAGGTGTCGCCGGGGCGTTGCTTCGGTGGGTCGTGGGCGAGATCGTCACCGACGCGGCCACGGCCGTGCTGGTGGTCAACACCGCGGGCACTGGTCTTCTGGGCGCCGTGACCCGGGGGGCGCTGCGAGGCCCGCCGGTCCGGCGACTGCTGATCGGCGTCGGGTTCTGTGGCGGCCTCACGACCTTCTCGACGTTCGCCGTCGAGGTCGCGGTCCGCCTCGACGCCGGGCGACCGGTCGATGGTCTCGGACTGATGCTGATCTCGCTCCTCCTGGGTCTGTTCGCCTTCGGAGCGGGCACCGCCTTCGGAGCGGGCACCGCCACCGGACGGCCCGCCCAGTGACCGCCCTCGGGTTCGTCGTGGCTGCCGCCCTCGGCGGCGTCGTCCGCTGGCGCAGCGCCGCGGCACTGGGCCGGATCGACGGCACGCTCGCCGTCAACCTGGTCGGTTCCTTCGTGCTCGGGCTGCTGGTCGGCCAGGGCGATGCCACCACCACGGTCGTGGGTGTCGCCGGGCTGGGAACCCTCACGACCTGGTCGACGTTCATCGCCGAGGTCGTGACGGAGGCCGCCGTCGACCGGAGACGGGCGGCCGGCTACTTCACGGCGTCGCTGGTCGGCGGCGTGGCGGCCGCCTGGCTGGGCCTTCAGCTCGGGTGAGGGGCCCGCCGGGCCACACACCAGGTGCCCGACCCGGCCCGCGACGCTTCGGCGTGCCATTTGCCGGGCAGGGCCTCGACCACGGCATCGGCCGAGAGGTGGATCGGCGTGGCTTCACCGACCGTGTTGACCCAGACGAGGGCGCCAGTGGCCGACAGCACCCGGTCGACTTCGACCGGGAAGAGCAGCATGTTGAGCAGCACCAGCACGTCGACGGAGTCGTCGGCGAGCGGGAGACGGCTCGCATCGGCTCGGGTCCACGGTGCCAGTCCGGCCGGCGCCTGGGCCAGCATCCCGGCTGACAGGTCGACTGCGGCGTCCACCGGTCGGAACCGGCTGATCACCTTCGTCCCGATACCCGTGCCCGCGCCGAGCTCCACCAGGACCCCCTCGGGGAGGTCGACCCGCTCGAACACGTCCTCGAGGGCGACCAGCCGTTCCGGGACATCGTGGGCATGCCAACCGGCGGCCATCGAATCGAACAGCGCCTGCACCGCCGCTGCCTGCCCCTCCTGGAACTCGGCACCCTCGGCCATCTCGTTGGTGATCGCCCGCATGGGGTGGTCCTGGTGGGCGGGATCGAGGTGTTCGAGCGGGCGCACGGGCTCCAGATGGCGGACGGTGCCCGGCATGGTCAGGCCGGGGCCGGGATCTCGGTCATGCCGCCCAAGTACGGCAGGAGGACCTCGGGCATCCGCACCGAGCCGTCGGCCTGCCGATACGTCTCGACGATGGCCGCCCACACACGCGGCACGGCGAGGCCGGAGCCGTTGAGACTGTGGACGAACCGGGTGCCCTTCTCGCCCTCCGGGCGATATCGGATGTTGGCCCGTCGAGCCTGGTAGTCGGTGCACCACGAGACGGAGGACACCTCGAGCCATCGGTCGGCGCCGGGGGCGAAGACCTCGATGTCGAACGTGCGGGCGCCGGCGCCGCTGATGTCGCCGCAGGCGAGGTCGAGGACGCGGTGGGCGAGCCCGAGGTCGCGGATGGCCGACTCGGCCCGGCCGAGGATCTCCATGTGCATGTCCTGCGCCTGGTCGGGGGTGCAGAAGGCGTAGAGCTCGACCTTGTCGAACTCGTGCACACGGAGCAGGCCCCGGGTGTCGCGTCCGGCCGAACCGGCCTCGCGCCGGAAACAGGAGGTGTGGGCCATGAGCCGCAACGGGAGCTCGGCCTCGTCGAGGATCTCGCCGGCGACCATGGAGGTGAGCGGCACCTCGGCGGTGGGGATGGCCCACAGGTCGTCGCGCTCGAGGTGGTAGGCATCGTCGGCGAACTTGGGCAGGTGGCCGGTGCCGATCATCGTCTCGGTCTTGACGACGGTCGGCGGCCGGACCTCTTCGAAGGCGTCGCGGTTGCGATCGAGCCCGTAGGCGGTCAGGGCGCGGAGTAGACGGGCCCCTGCCCCCCGGTACATCACGAACATGGAACCCGACATGCGCACGGCGCGATCCACATCGAGGATGCCGAGGGCCTCGGCGACATCCCAGTGGGGAACCCGCTGATGGTCGGCGTAGCCGGCCCGATCGAAGTTCTCGACCCTCACCTCGACGTTGTCGTCCTCGGTGAGGCCGTCGGGGGCCGCGGGATCCGGCATGTTGGCGATGTTGAGCAGCAACGAACGAATGCGGGCGGCGAGATCGTCGGCGTCATCGCTGAGCGCCTTCTCGCGTTCGCCCAGGGCCCGGCTCTGATCCTGGAGCGCCGCGGCGTCGTCGGCCTTGCCCTCCTTGTGGAGGAGTCCGACCTGCTTCGAGAGCTGCTTCACCTCGGCCCGGATGTCGTCCCGCTCGGTACCGATGGCCCGAGCCCGGGTGTCGAGCTCGACCACCTCGTCGACGGACGAGGTTGCATCTCCCCGACGCGCGATGGCGGCCTTGACCGCCTCCGGATCGGTTCGGATGAGCTTGATGTCGAGCATGACGAAGACGGTACCCGGTCGTCGTCGCCCCACCCGGCACTTTCGCCGGTGCGACGACCGCGACGACTAGGTCGACTCGATCTCGGACTCTCGCGGCGGCTCTCCGGCCGCGTCGAACGCCTGCGCCACGTCGGAGTAGGTGAGGCGATCCCCGTCGCGACGACGGTCGAGGTCGTTCTGGCGGAGGCGCGCAGTGTGACGGAAGAACCGCAGGGCGATCATGCCCCAGAGGTAGAAACCGCCGACCACCTTCATGATCGCGCCCGCGAGCTGCTGATCGTCGGTGGGGTTGATGCCCCAGAGGTTCGTTTCCTTGTCGTAGGCCTCGTAGACGACACCCTCGGCGAAGGTGAGCCAGCCCGCAGGGACCGTGGGAACGATCGACATCAGGAAGAGGTAGACGAGCTTGCCCGGCTCGGTCATCTGCACTTCCTTGAGCGGGCCGAGCACGGGGAACCACATCAACAGCGCCGAGAAGAAGACGGCGAGGTGGATCATGTAGTGGAACGGCCCGTTCTCGGAACTCGTGTTGACCACGGCGCCCCAATGGGTCAGCACCTGGAGGATGTTGAAGATCACGCCGGCCACGATCGGCCGCGTGAGCACCCGCAGGATCTTTGACGTGGCGCCGCCGTCGAGCACGAGCAACCGGGCGAGCCACTCGGGCATCGCCAAGAGGAGCAGCGGCGGCACGATGAACGCGATCAGCAGGTGCTGGACCATGTGGACCGAGTAGAGGTATTCCTCGGCGATGTCGTGCATCGGATAGTCGGCTGCGATCCAGAGCAGCACGACGCCGGCCAGGAAGTAGCGCTTCTGGCCGGTGGTGACCACCGGCTCGCCCTCCGCGGCCACCAACGGACCGATGGACCGAGTGGCGTAGACCCCGAGACCGACGATGCCCGCGATCAGGAGCCAGACCTCGGGGTGGGCCTCGAAGGCCCACGGATTCACGGCGAAGAGGTTCGCCGCCATGTCATCAACCCCAGAACTCGAACGCGGCGAGGGCGATGACGTAGACGCCCGTCGCCAGGATCAGCCCGGCCACGAACAGCTGGCTGAAGATCTTGTTGTCGAAGCGCAGGTGCATGAACCACGTGGCGACCAGCCAGAACTTGATGACCATCAGCACCATCAGCGTGGTGATGGTGACCGCGTTGTTCTCGAAGATCGGCAGGGCCGACTCGAAGTAGGTGAGGACCTCGATGCCGGTGAAGACGGCGAGGATCAGGGCGATCTTGATGTAGGCCCAGTCGGACGGATGCTCGTGGGCATCGTCGTGGTCGACGTGCGGCTCGGTGAGGGTCTCGCTCATGATCGGTTGCTCCGCTTACTCGACGGGGATCAGGTAGATGACGGTGAAGATGAAGATCCACACCACATCGACGAAGTGCCAGTAGAGACCGACGATCTCGACGGTCTCGGTGTGTTTCGGGGTCAGCTTGCCCTGCTTCGACGCCACGTACAGCGACATGAGCATCAGGATGCCGAGGCTCACGTGGACACCGTGGAAGCCGGTGAGGGTGAAGAAGGCCGAGCTGGCCGGGTTGTGGGTGAAACCCACACCTTCCCGCAGGAAGCTCGTGAACTCGTAGACCTGACCGCCGATGAAGACACCGCCGAGCATGGCCGTGCTCAGGAGCCACGCCCGGGTGGCCTGGTTGTCGCCACGGGTGAGCGCCGACAGGGCGAGCACCATCGTGAGCGAACTCATCAGCAGCACGAATGAGCTCACCGACGTGAACGGGATGTCGAAGATGTCGGTGGGGATCGTGGTGTTGTCGGGCCCGGGACCACGGCGGGTCTTGTAGAGCAGGTAGGTCGAGATCAACCCGCCGAAGAGCAGGCACTCAGAACCGAGGAAGGCCCACATCGCCAACTTGGTGTTGGAGATGCCGGTCGACGTGTGGTGCTCGTCGTGGCCGTCGGCCGCGTGGGTGTCGGGACTGTCGATGGTCGCGGTCGCCATGATCACTCCCCTCCTTCGGCGCCGGCGGTGACCGGTTCGCTGTCGTCGGCTGCGTGATCGTCGCCGCCCCCGTCGTCATCGTCGTGATGATCGTCGTGGCCGTGGCCGTGATCCGCATCGGGGTCGTCGACGGGCTCGAGCGCCCACGAGTAGATCGCGAGACCGGTGAGGGCACCGCCGACCACGGCGAGCCACAGGTTGAAGATCAGGCCGTAGCCGATGAGGGGCAGACCGAGGGCGAGCACGAGCGGCCAGAACGACGGCGCCGGCAGGTGGACGCCGGTGGCGGAACCGTCCTGGGCGGCTTCCTCGACCGTGGCGATGCGCACGACACGCTTGTTCTCGTCGTAGCCGTATTTGCGGTGCCACCACTCGTCTTCGCTCTCGACGACCGGGATCGTGTCGAAGTTGTGCTCGGGGGAGGGCGACGGCACCATCCACTCGAGGCTGCGGGCGTCCCACGGATCGGGGCCGGGGGCCGGGAGGTTCACCGCATCGCGACGCGACTTCCACACGTTGAAGAAGAAGATCAGCACGCCGAGGGCGATGATGAACGATCCGATGGTGGCGACGAGGTTCCAGAACTCGAAGCCGTAGCCGGCGGCGTAGGTGTCGATCCGGCGGCTCATTCCCTGCAGGCCGACCACGTGCATCGGGCCGAACGTCAGGTTGAAGCCGATCAGGATGACCCAGAAGTGGACCTTGCCCCAGAACTCGTTGAGACAATGGCCGAACACCTTGGGCCACCAGAAGTAGAGGCCACCCATGAGGCCCAGCACGCCGCCACCGAAGATGACGTAGTGGAAGTGGGCGACGATGTAGTAGGTGTCGGTCTGCTGGGTGTCGGCGGGCGCCAGCGCGTGGGTGACGCCCGACAGACCACCGATGGTGAACATCGCAACGGTGCCCACGGCGAAGAGCATCGCCGTCGTGAACCGGAGTTTGCCGCCCCACATCGTGGCCAGCCAGTTGAGGATCTTCACACCCGTCGGCACGGCGATGAACATGGTCGACAGCGAGAAGGCGGCCACCGAGAACGGGCCGATGCCGGACACGAACATGTGGTGGGCCCAGACGCCCCAGCCCATGAAGCCGATGGCGATGCCGGAGAACACCATGAACGAGTAGCCGAAGATCGGCTTGCGGCTGAACGTCGGGATGATCTCGGAGATGATGCCGAAGCTCGGCAGGATGATGATGTACACCTCTGGGTGTCCGAAGATCCAGAACAGGTGTTGCCAGAGCAATGGGTCGCCGCCGGTCTCCGGATTGAAGAACTGGGCGTCGAAGAGCCGGTCGAACATCAGCAGGAACAGGGCGACGGTGATCACCGGAAGCGCGAACAGCAGCAGGAACTGCGTGACGAGCAGCATCCAGGTGAGCACCGGCATGCGGAACAGGGTCATGCCCGGCGCCCGCATGTTGAGCACGGTCACGATCAGGTTGGCGGCCGAGACGAGCGACGCGATACCGGCGATCTGCAGACCGATCACGTAGAAGTCGACGCCGTTGCTGGGCGAGAACGCCAGACCGCTGTTGGGCGAGTAGCAGAACCAACCACAGTCGGCGCCACCGCCTCCGACGATCCAGGACGTGTTGAGGAAGATGGCGCCCGAGATCCACACCCAGAACGACAGGGCGTTGAGACGGGGGAAGGCGACGTCTCGCGCACCGATCTGGAGGGGGATGAGATAGTTCGCGAAGGCGGCTGCCAGCGGCATGATGAAGAGGAACACCATGGTCACGCCGTGCATCGTGAAGACCTGGTTGTAGACCTCGGCCGACAGGATCTGGCCATCGGGTGCGGCCAGCTGCAGACGGATGAGCAGCGCCTCGATGCCGCCGACCACGAAGAAGAACATCGCGGCGACGCCGTACATGATGCCGATCTTCTTGTGATCGACCGTGCTGAGCCAGTCACGCCAGCCGTTGCCACCCTTGGGCCGGGTGAGCGCGCCGAGCGGGCGTTCGACCGTCGCGGCTTCGCCCGATGTCAGGGCGAGGGGTTCTTCGGTGATCGCCATCTCACTCCACCTCCGTGGCCGCGATGCGTTCATCGGACGGGCGGGGGCCCAGCGTCTCGAGGAAATCGATCACGTCACTGATCTGTCGTTCGGTCAGGTTTCGGTTGGGCATGCCGCGGGGCAGCTCGCCGTCGGCGAGGTCGTTGGCGAAGTTCGCCTTGACGTCGTCGGGGTTGCGGATCCAGGCGGCGAGGTCGTCACGGTTGAAGGTGCCGTCCTCGTCGTTGTAGAGGTTGAGGATGCCGCCCGCGAACGTCGGGTTGTTGGCGAAGTGCGTGAGGTTCGGGGCTGCGCCCGACACCACCTCGGCGCCGTCGTAGTCGAGGTCGTTGAGCCCGTCGACCAGGTGGCACGAGGCGCACTGGGCGACGAAGGTGTCGAGACCGCGGAGCACGCCGCTGGCGTCGTCGGACACCGTGGCGGGCTCTCCGGCCCGGTACGAGGCAACGTAGGACTGGAGCTCTTCACCGAAGGTCGCCGGCGACATCTGCATGTCGATCCACTGCTGGAAGTCGGCTTCGTTCATCGCGATCGTCTGCATGCGCATGCGACTGTGGGACAGACCACAGAACTCGGTGCACTGGCCGAAGTAGACACCGGGGTCGTCGGCTTCGATCTTCCACGGCGAGAACCGGCCCGGCACGGCGTCGCGCTTGCCGTTGAGACGAGGGATCCAGTGCGAGTGGATCACGTCTCTGGAGGTGATGACGAGGTCGACCTCGACACCGGTGGGAATTGCGAACTGTCCGGAGGTGACGATGTCGGCCGGCGGCAGGTCGCGCGGGTTCTCGAGCATCGACGCATCGAGGTCGAACTCGTCGAGGTAGTAGCGGTACTCCCACCACCACTGCTGACCGACGACGACGATGGTCGGATCCCACATGCGGGCCTCACCGTCGACTTCGATCTCGATGGCGGCGGCTTCGTCCTTGTTGATCGAGATGTGGGTCACGATCGTGAAGACCGCGATGATCACCATGATCACGGCCGGGATGATGGTCCAGGTGATCTCGAGCGTGTTGTTGTGCGAGATCTGCTCGGGGAACTCGTCGTCACCCTCGTAGGTGGACACCCGGTTCTTGATGGAGAGCCACAGCACGCCACCGCAGACCAGCACGAGGACGACGCCGGCAACGAGGAAGACCGGAAGGACCAGTCCGTAGATCTCGTCGGCCGTGCCGCTCTCGGGCTTCAGGGTGTCGAGTTCGGCATCGCTGGCACAACCGGCCAGCGTGAGGCCCAGAAGGGCGACGACACCTGCGCCGGGGATTCGGCGCCAGAAGTTGGACTTGTCACTCACTGTCAGTCTCTCCGTCTGAGTGGTCGCCATCGCTAGCTTCGTCACTGTGTTCGGCATCGTCGCTGTGCTCGGCGTCGCCACCGTGCTCGGAGTGGTGTTCTTCGAACTCACGCTCACCGTCGACGGCGGCCCACACGCCGCCACCGAGCACTGCCACACCGACGACGAGGGCGCCACCGGCGATCAGGTTGCGGTTGAACTTGCGGTCGGACGCCGCCATGATCCCGAGCCCGAGGATCACGACCGCGACCACGCCGGCGATCACGACAGCCCCGAGCTTCGTGGTGTTGAGAAGAATGCGGGAGACAGCGAGCACGCCCAGCGCGACCGCCGCGGCTCCGGCAGCCGGAATCTCGATCGGCGCCATGATCCGGTTGCGCAGCGCCCGGTTGGCCTCGGGGTCACCCGTCGCCCGGTCGGCCCATGCGTCCATCATCCATTCGACGGCGACGGCGCCCACGATCACCAGACCGGTGATGAACACCGCGGTGTTGAGCACGAGGCCGATCGCCATCGTGCCGACACCGAACGCACCGACGATCGGCCAGAAGCTGCCGGTGACCGGCGCGGTGGGGGCGATGTCGTCGACACCCATGTAGTCGGCCTGGTCGGCCGGGTCGGCGTCGCGGAAGAAGATGAGCGTGAGGGCCAGGCCGATGGCCGAGATGCCTAGGCCCACGAGCACGCCGTAACCGAGGTGCTCGCCGACGCCGCCCTTCCAGCCGAGCGACAGCGGACCCATGTGGTTGCCGCCGCTGGTGTAGCCGTAGAGGACACCGGCCGTCACCAAAGCGACGCCGATGCCGAAGAAGAACTTGAAGCCCGTTGTGAACATCTGATCCCTACTTCGTGACGAAGATGACGTACCAGGCGATCGCGTACATGGCGACGACTGTGTTCCAGTAGAAAGCGGCCGCGGCGACCGCATCGGCCTTGCGGGGGCCGAACTGCCCGATGAGGGCCCGCAGGAAGGTGAGCGTGACGAATCCGACGGCCGCGATCATGAACACGACGAACGTGCCGAGCACGACGAAGAACATGAACTCCGAGTTGGAGGCCGACAGGGCGAACCCGCTGTCGTTCATGATGAACCAGAGCTGGTTGAACACGGCGGCCCCGAACAGGCCCGAAAGGGCCAGGGCCACGAGGGCGTTGGTCCGATCACCGGCGTTGACGGCCTGCACGGCCCACTGCACGGTGAAGATCGAGAGAATCAGGGTGGCGAAGACGAACCCGGCCGGGCCGAGCTCGACCGCGCCGTCGGCGAACCATTCGACACCATCGGTTCGGGCCTGGGCCCGTTCGCTGATGTAGACGAGCACGACGCCCACGAACGCCATGAAGGAGGCGGCCGAGGCGAACATCGTGCCGACGAGGACCGTGCGGGGACGGGTGACCTCGGCCGACGGGAGACCGGTGGTGGTGGTCATCTAGGATTCCTCCCCTTCGTCGGACGACACATCGAGCAGGGGCGCCTCGGAGGTGACGAGCGCGGGCGCTTCCGCGAAGTTGCCGGGCGGCGGCGGGGTGACGGTGGACCATTCGAGGGTCTGGCCGCCCCACGGGTCGTCGGCCGTGCCGGCGCCACCGGTGCGCATGGCGTTGAGCAGCGTGGCGAGCGCGCCGACCGCACCGAGCGCGATGACGATCATGCCCACGAGCGCCACGACGTTGAGGGCATCGCCGGCGTCTTCGGTGGGAGCGACGAGCGGGTTGTTGGTGGTCTCGAAGAAGCCGTTGATCACCTGCGAGGCGCCCACGACCAGGCCGCCGAGCACGACGAGCATGACGGCCCCACGACCGGCGACCGGCGACAGCTCGTGGCCGCAGACCTTGGGGCTCCAGAACCAGATCGCACCGATGGCGGAGGCCACGGCCGCGAACAGCACGAGGTTCATGACCCCGGCGACGGTGACGCGGTCGCCGAGTTCGAAGGGCTCGATGACGCGAGCGACACCGGCGGCCGTGCCGGCCAGGAGGAGCAGCCCACCGCCGAGCGCGCCGAGGAGGTGCGCGGGCGGCACGCCCTGCACGCCCCGGCCCCGGACCAGGGAGTCGGCGGCACCACCGAGGGCACCGAGCACCGGGAGGATGGCGGCGAGACCGAAGGCGATGAACACGAACTTCTCGTCGTAGCGCACGACGGCGTCGTTGGTCGGCTGGAAGAACGGCTGGGCCCAGGCCCCCACCGACAGGAGACCGAACGCACCGATCAGGCCCATGGAGAGTCCGTGGCGGGCCGCACGGACACCCGCGGCGACGGGGACGATCGAGCCGAGCACACCGAGGACGGGGATGGCGAAGGCGTAGACCTGCGGCTGTTCGACCACCCAGGCGATCTGGGCGTAGGCCCCGAGATCCCCGCTGAGGTCGCCGCCGAAGCCGCCGGGACCGTTGTGGATGTCGACATAGTCGTCGAGCATGTTGGCCAGCAGCACCGGCAGCGTCAGGAGCCACACCGAGGTGGCGACGAGCATCGACCAGGCGAACAGCGGCACCCGCAGGAGCGTCATGCCCTTCACCCGCATGGACACGACCGTGGTCGCGATGCAGATCGACGCGAGCAGCAGCGCGAGCACGACCATGGCGAGACCGACGATCGACAGGGCGATCGCTTCACGTTCCTGGTTGCTGACCCGGTCGACGGCGCCCCACCCGCCGTTGGCCAGCACGGCGGCGATGGTGATGCCGGCGCCGATGATGAACGCCCAGACGGCGGCATGGGCCGCGCGAGGGAAGGCGATGTTGGTCGAGCCGACCTGCATCGGCACGACGACCGTGGCGATGCCGATGAACAGCGGAGCCGCCACCAGCAGGGCGAGACCGAGGCGGTAGAGGACCCAGACCTGGAAGAAGGCGTTGTCGCCCCCGAAGAGGTCGGTCGATTCGCTGTCGACGCGTTCGAAGCCGAGCAGGACGCCCAGCACGACGGCGCCCACGAGCAGCACCATGCCGGCCCGCAGCCAGAGACGCCCGATGCTCTTGTGGTCGGTGGTGGTGAGGGCGTCGTAGAGCCCAGCGACGACAGGCGCAGGACCCGCCGAAGCAGTGTCGTTCGCCGGCGGTGATTCGGTCATCGTCATGGTGGCAGGTGTCCTCCGACAGTTGCACCGAGACAGCGGTGGCGCAGCTGTTGCTTCGTTCGTTGGCGCACCGCGGGCGAAACCGCGCATTGCGCGGCATCTCCCGAGGTGCAGTACCGAGACGGGAGCCTACAGCCCCGCGCGCACCGGGATGGAAACCGGGCGGCAGAGGATTTTTCGACGGATTTTCTCCGTCGGCGTGCTCAGAAGCCGTTGCGGACGATCTCGTCGGCCGCCATCGAGCCGAACAAGAGGGTCACGTAGGTGATCGACCAACCGAACAGTCGCATGGCCAACGCGGGCTCGGGACGACGGAAGACCTGCACGGCGAGGCCGGTGAAGACGGCACCGAGCAGCACGGCGGCGATGTAGTAGGTGAGGCCCATGTCGGCGACCGGGCCGAGCAGCAGGGTGAGCGCCCAGAGCAGCACGGTGTAGGCCAGGATGCGGGTCGCCGTCGTGCGCAGCGACGCCACGGCCGGGAGCATGGGCACGTCGGCGGCCTGGTAGTCGTCCTTGTAGCGGATGGCGAGGGCCCAGAAGTGCGGTGGCGTCCAGTAGAAGATGATGGCGAAGAGCACCACCGGCGGCCAGTCGAGTTCGTTGGTGACCGACGACCAGCCGACCAGCACGGGGACGGCACCGGCTGCACCGCCGATGACGATGTTGCGGGTGGACGTGCGCTTCAACCACATCGTGTAGACGAAGACGTAGAAGAGCGTCGCCGACACGGCCAGCACGGCCGAGAGCAGGTTGACGAAGCCCCACAACCAGGCGAACGCCGCGATCTCGACCGCGAAGGCGAAGACCAACGCCTCTCGCGGTGTGACTTCGCCGGCCGGGAGCGGACGGTTCTTGGTCCGCTCCATCAGCCGATCGATGTCGCGATCGATGTACATGTTGAAGGCGTTCGCTCCGCCGGCGGCGAGGGTGCCACCGATGACGGTTGCGGCCATGAGCCACAGTGAGGGCACTCCGCCCTCGGCGACGATCATCGTCGGCACCGTGGTGATCAGCAGGAGTTCGATGATCCGCGGCTTGGTCAGCGCGATGAACGCGAGCGCGCGCGGACGCTGACGAGTGGGGACGGTGGCGGTCACGATCGAAAGGCTAACGGCCGAGGGGGCATCACCGCCCAACGGGGCCGTACGCTTTGCTCGTGAGTCCGGCGCGCTATCTCTCCCTGACCCGAGCGGCCCTGTGGTCGTTGACGATCATCGTGATCACCGGGGCCAGCGTCCGCCTGACCGGTTCGGGCCTCGGCTGCTCCGATTGGCCGAACTGTGAGGAGGACCAGTTGGTGTCCGACCTCGAGTACCACGGGATGATCGAGTTCGGGAACCGGATGTTCACGGGCGTGGTCGCCTTGGCCGTCATCGGTGCAGTCCTCGGGTCGCTGCTCCGGCGCCCGAAGCGGGCCGATCTGACCCGGCTGTCCTGGGGGCTTGTCGCCGGCGTCATCGCCCAGATCGTGCTGGGCGGCCTCCTGGTCAAGACCGAGCTCGACCCCCATTTCACCATGGGCCACTTCCTGCTCTCGATGGTGCTCCTCTGGAACGCCACCGTCCTGGTCCACCGCGCCGGCCTGTCCGACGAACAGCTGGAACGAACACCGCCTGACTCCGTTCGCCGGCTCACACGGGTGGTGATGCTCATCGGCACCGTCGTGCTGGTCATGGGCACGGTCGTGACCGGATCGGGCCCACACTCGGGCAGCGACGAAGAAGAGGTGGCCGAGCGGCTGCCGTTCCTCGTCCGCGACGTGACTCGGATCCACAGCATCACCGCGCTGCTGCTGCTCGGCGCCGTCGGCTACGTCCTCTGGCTGGCCAACCAGCGCGGCCTGGTCGATCTTCGCCGTGCCGCCCTGCTCGTGACAGGCCTCGTGCTCGCCCAGGGAGTGATCGGCTACTGGCAGTACTTCACCGGCGTGCCGGTGCTGCTGGTCGGGATCCACGTGACCCTCGCGTCGATCGCCTGGATCAACATCGTCCGTCTCGACCTCGAGGCCGGTCTGATCGGGGCGCCGACCGCGGCTCGGGTGTTGACGTCGTGACCGCGCCGCTGATCGTCGAGGATCGCGAGACCGAATCGGTCGACGATCTCTCGCGGCCGTGGAAGGTCCTCGTCTGGGACGACCCGATCAACCTGATGTCGTACGTGGCGTTCGTGTTCCGCAAGCTGTTCGGCTTCTCGGAGGAGAAGGCCCACCGGCTGATGATGGAGGTCCACACCGACGGCAAGGCGGTGGTGAGCTCGGGGCCGAAGGAGAAGGCGGAGATGGACGTGTTCCGGCTCCACGAACACGGCCTCTGGGCGACCATGGAGCACGATTCGTGAGTGCGACCGAAGAAGGGGAGCACGATTCGTGAGTGCGACCGAAGAAGGGGAGCACGACTCGTGAGTGCGACCGAAGAGAGGGAGCACGACTCGTGAGTGCGGCATGAGTCATCCGTCGTGGCCGTTCCTGCCGGCGGAGGAGGGGGTCGAGGTGAACCTCGGCGAGCAGGAGCAGGAGGTGCTCGAGAACCTCCTCGTGGATCTTCGTCACCTGTTGATGGCCGACTCCCACGACTCGCTGCGCCGGTTGAAGCCGCCGGCTCACCCCGACAACGAGGAGGCCGAGGCCGCGTACCGGGAGATGGTCGACGACGACATGCTGCGGGCCCGATTGGAGTTGCTCGACGTGGTCGAGGCCGGCATCGGTGGCGCGACCCTCGACGAAGGCGATGTCGCTGCGTGGATGCAGTGCCTCAACATGATGCGGCTGATCCTGGGCGAGCGGCTCGAGCTCGACGGGGCGGATCTCGAGGCCCACGAGCTTCCCGAAGGCCCGGCCACCTTCCTCTACGAGTGGACCGGCGAGTTGCTCGAGTTCCTCGTGCGAGCTGCGTCGGCACCGACCGGCTAGATCCGCATTTCCCAGCGCGACGACGCTGCGGCGTTCGAGAGCTGCTCGGCCAGATCACGGCACCGTGTTGCCGTGAGGTCGGGCACCGACACGTGATTACCCGGACCGATGCCTGCCGTGCTCACACCGAGGCTGCACACCCCGAGCCGGCGCTGGAAGAACGACGCCCGGGTCGTCACCGACTGGATGTGTGAGAGCGGCACCTGGGTGAGGTGATGGTTCAGCACGCCACGCCGAACCACGAGGCGTTGGTCATCGATCGAGAGGCCGAGGCGGCCGAACCGTTGACGGGCGTACCAGACGGCGGGCGGCCAGAAGACCAGGGCCGGGAGGAACGACGCGACCGGGTGGACGAGCCAGAGGCCGATCGAGAGCGGGAGCAGCACGACCACGAACACGACCGCGGAGCGGACGAGCTGCCGGCGGACGGTCACGGCGCTCACCGGCTCGAGGGTGACGCCGAACGCCGGGTCGACGTCGACCGAGCCCTGCACGATCTTCGCGACCTCGGCCGTCGACACCGCCGGCGAGAGATGGACGATCGCGTTGTTCTGGCTCGACGCCTTGCCCGTGGCGGCAGAGAAGGCGACCTGATGGAGCCCCATGCGACGCACGATCGGACCGGAGCTGACGGTGAGGGTCTGGATGCGTTCGGGTCGGACCTCGACCTGGCGACGCGACAACAGTCCCGCTTCCACCCGCAGGGACCGGGGGGAGCGTTCGAGACGGAAGCCGCCGTTGGTGAGCACCACCCCGAGCGTGCTGAACGTCGCCGCGAGGACCATCACCCCGGCCACCACGAGGGCGGCGGGCACGGCGGCTACGAGGCCGGGACCCAAGGCGAGGATCGCGACGACGACGGCTCCGGCGACGGCGAATCCGGTGAGGCCCGGCACGACCGTGCCGAGGTTGTAGCGGATCAGCGCACCGGTCGAGGCCGTGTGCAGCACCACCGCAGGTGGTTCGGGCGGGGGCGCCAGCGAACTCGTGACCCCGTCGGCCGTAGCGGGGACCTCGCGCTGACGGGCGAGGGACCGCAGTCGTTCGGTCAGCGCCGTCGCGTCGGGCTTGCCCAGATAGCGGATCTCGATGTCGCCGTCGGAGGAGGCCTCGGCGACCTCGACGACGGCGAGGCCCACCGCCCGGGCGATCACGGGTTCGGAGACCGAGACCTGCTGAATGCGCGACAGCGCGATCGAGCGAGCCTGACGGTTGAGCACTCCGGAGCGGTAGTGGACGGCCTCGTCGGTGACGGCGTAGCCGGTCATGAACCATCCGAGCGCGCCGAACCCGACTGTGACACCACCGGCCAGGACCGCCGCCGTGTCGAACCCGATGCCACCGCCGCCGAAGGCGACGACGGCGATCAGCGGGAAGGCGTTGCCGCTGATGAACGTGACGATCAGCACGACGACGGTGAGCGGGTGGGGGCGCCGCCAGTCGATGGTGTCGCTCACGCGCCGAGCTCCCCTGTGAGGCGCTCGGCGGCTTCCGCTTCGAGATGGGGGATGACGAGATTGGGGGTGTGGGTGCCGGCCGTGTGGATGACGATGGAGCTGAGGCCGAGCCATCGGTCGATCGGCCCGGTGCGGGTCGTCAGCGTCTGCACGCGAGACCGGGGCACCACCTGGGTGGTCCGGATGATGACGCCGCTACGCCGTTCGACCCAGCGGTCGTCAATCCCCCACCGCCAGCGGGCGTAGCCCAGATCGATCACCCACCAGCGCAGCGCGAGGAAGACGATGACGACCGCGAGCGCAACCACGACGAGGATCGTCGATTCGGCGACGACCCCGAGCACGACCGCAGCAATCGTCACGATGCCGGCCTGGACGAGCGCCATCACCCTCCAGAAGGTCCGGATGCTCGGCGGGAGTGGGGTGGTGGCGATGCTCGGCCGCGGTTCCTCGGTCACCGGCCCAGTATCGACGAGTCGGACGGCATCGCCGCGTCAGTCACCGACGGGATACCAGAATCAGCCGGCCGTGCCGGGGCCGGTGTGGCCGGCGATCGACGGGCCCACTCGATAGCGAACGAGGTCGACTGCGATGTCGGCGTCGCGCAGGCGGGCCTCGATGCCCGCCGTGAAGATCTCGGTGGCCGTGTCGGCCAGCGACACACCGGCCCGTATCGGCACCCCGTCGGCGAGGAAGGGCGCCACCATGTGGTCGCAGAGTTCGTCGATCGAGTGGCCCGTCGCGAGCACGTCGATCGCACCGCCCACACCTCCGAGCACCATGATTCCGTCGTGGTCCTCCTCGAGATGCGGAGCGAGGCGTCCGCCGCGTCGAGCGAAGTCGAGTGCCTGGATGATGAAGGTCGTGCCGACCAGCGGCGCCGTCCGTTCGGCGCGACTCGCGGCCTCCTCGGCCGACGCGCCCGCCGCCAGCGCCGCGGCGGCTTCCCACACGCAGCAGGTGACCCCGAACGAGGCGGTGCCGGTGTCGACCAGGTGCACGGGCACGGGTGTGGACTGCGCGGCCAGGCGGGCCGAGTTGAGCGTGCCCGAGTGCTCGGCGCCGACGTGGACCGACACGATCTCGGTGGCGCCGGCTTCGATGGCCGCGTGGTAGACGGCGTGGATCGCTCCCGGACTGGGTTGCGACGTCGCAACCTCGGGAAGCCGCTCGCCGGCGAAGGTCTGCCAGAAGCCGTCGGCGTCGATGTCGACACCCTCCCGATGATCCACGCCGTCGATCGTCACGACGACGGGCACCACCATCACGCCGAGTCGCGTCGCGAGCGCGGCCGGAATCTGCGACGCCGAGTCGGTGACGAGCGCGATCACGCCGCGACGGTCCGGTTGTAGGACTCGACCTTGTCGGCCTCTGCGGCGAAGCGCGCCGCGATCACCGCCGAACTGGCGAGCGCGCCGAGCGGCAACGCAACCGTCGGTTCGATCCCGCCGGGTGTGCGGACACCACGAAGCCAGGAGAGGGTCGCGCACCCGACCCACGTCGCGCTGGCGACGGCAGTGGCCACGCGGGTCCGTTGTCGGAAGAAGGGAAGGGCCGAGGTGGCCACGGCGACACCGATGTCGATCGGCAGGTAGGCGGGGAAGGTGCCGGCGACCTGACCGATCGAGGTGGCGACGCCCTTGCCGCCACGACGGCCGACGGGGAAGCAGTGGCCGACCACCGCCGCGGTGGCGGCCACGTTGGCGCCCATGGGGCCGCCCAGACGATGACCGAGACGGGCGGCGGCCGATCCCTTGCCGATGTCGAGGGCGGACACGGCGAGACCCCACCTCTTGCCCAGCACGTGGCTCGCGTTCATCGCTCCGGGGTTCCGGGTGCCCTCACGCCGGAGGTCGGCCCCGCCCGCCGCCCGCGACGCGAGATCGGCGCCGGACAGGTTGCCGACGAGGTAGCCGGTCACCCCTGCGCCGACCCAACCGATGATGCGTCTCACTGCGACGACCGTAGCGAGGGCGACCGGCCGCGACTGTGCAGGTCGGTGAGAGACATGCAGCGGAAACCGTGGGGCGCCGGCACCTATTCCGGAGGCTCACCCGATTTGGTGCCGGGTCGCGAGATCGAACCCCTATCCTTGTGGCTCGGTCAGTTCGCTGACTGGGCCCCGTTCGTCCAGTGGCCTAGGACGCCGGCCTTTCACGCCGGTAACACGGGTTCGAATCCCGTACGGGGTGCCAGTGCGCCGCCTGTTCGAACCCGGATCCCCCTGTGGGAGGATCCGGGGTACGAACCGCTTCCGACACTGCGAGGCCCGATGCGCGTGAGTGACAGTGACCGCGCCCACTGGCGCAACCACGGATGGGTCATCCTTCGCGGCGCGCTCGCCGACGATGCGGTGGCCGACATCGACGAGGCCGCCCGAGAGGTCGAGTCGTGGGCCGGCGAACCCGGCCTGGCCCACTTCGAGGAGACGCCGACGGGCACGAGGATCGCCCGATCAGAGGACTTCGACCCACACCAGCCCGAGCTGCGTCGGCTCATGCGCGACAGCATCATCACCGACACGCTCACCGACTTCCTCGGAGAACCGGCCGTGCTGTTCAAGGAGAAGATCAACTACAAGCACCCGGGTGGTGGCGGGTTCGCGCCCCATCAAGACATCACCGCCTACCCCCAGATCCGTTCGTGTGTCTCGGTGATGGTGCCGCTCGACGCGGCGAACCCGGACAACGGGTGCCTCTGGTTCACCCGAGCTCGCCCCCACGACGTCGTGCCTCACGAGCGAGGCACGATCGACGCCGGCTGGTGCGACCGCGCCGATTGGGTCCCCGCCGTGGTCGAACCGGGCGACGTCGTCTTCTTCGACGGCCTCGCTCCACACCGCAGCGACACCAACACGACCACGCGGGCTCGCCGGGCCCTCTATCTCACCTACAACCCCGCATCCGAAGGCGACCACCGCATCGCGTATTACGCCGACAAACGTCGCCGTCTCGACGACGCCGCCGGCATCGCCCCGTCGGGCAATCTGATGATCTCGCTCAACGACGACTTCCTCGGAAAGCCCGTCGCCCCACCCCGCGAGGAGACCCCCGTGCCCACCGTTCGTTCGGTCATCGACCTCTTGTCCTCACCCGCGGCCGACCATCTCTACGACGAGGTGGTGACCGAACGCGAACACGCGCTCCAGTCGGCCGAGCTCGCGGTCGCCGACGGCCACCCTGCAGAGCTGGTCGCGGCGTGTCTGCTCCACGACGTCGGCCACTTGCTCGTCGACCGCGACGAGGACCACCGACATCAGCAGCTCGGTGCCGACCACCTCGCGGCCGTGTTCCCCGACCGCGTGACCGCACCGATCGCGTTGCACGTCGACGCGAAGCGCTACCTGTGTGCGACCGAACCCGGCTACTTCGACACGCTCTCCCCATCCTCGGTCGCGAGCCTCGCCCAGCAGGGAGGCCCCATGGCCCCCGACGAGGTCACGAGCTTCGAGGGTCTCCCTCACGCCGCGGCGGCCGTCGAACTGCGGCGCATCGACGACCGGGCCAAGGTCGCCGGCCGGCCGACCCGCGACGTGGACGACTTCGCCGACCTGCTCCACGAGGTCTGCCGATGAAGCTGTTGCTCGTGTCCGACCTCCACTATGCGTTGCCGCATTTCGACTGGGTGCTCGACCAGGCAGCCGACTTCGACGTCGTCGTCCTGGCCGGCGACCAACTGGATCTCTC
>JBDQKM010000047.1:0-19488 GCA_040263275.1 Acidimicrobiales bacterium | reverse complement strand
GGCCACGGTGGTCGATGGCGGACTCGGGTCGTCGCTCACGACCACGACGTCCACCACCCCGCCGGTCGTCGACTCCTCGACGCCGCCGACGACGTCGACCACATCCACGGTCGCGCCCCCGCGCGACCCGACCGATCCCGACTATCCCACCGCGCCGATACGCCCGACGCCCAGCTACCCCGCAGCCGGACGGTGACGAACCGCGCCTGACGGCGCCAGCCGCACCTCTCCCCCGTCGGCGTCGACGGAACCCACGACGGTGCCGTCGACGATCAGGCTCATCGACTGTGATGCCGTGGCCGGCCAGAGCACCGAGAACGCCGGATTGACGGCGAGTTCGGCGGCGGCGCGACGCCCGACCGTCACTATGAGTTCACCGTCGGCGAAGGCCACCGGCGAGTGGGTGACTCGGGGAGGCCCCGAGTTCGACGACACCAACACGTAGGCGCTGGCGCCGTAGTCGCGGGCCGCCGCCTCGATCTCATGGAGTTCCACCTGCATGCTCATCGAAGAAAGGTACCAACAGGGCTTTTGGCCCAGGGCAAACGTGCCGATGGAACTGCATCGTGCGCGTCTCGAATCGTGTTCTCTCCGCCCTGCTCGGGCTCTTCGTCGTCGTTTCGACGACCGTCGTCGACGCCCAGACGCAGACCGCCGTCGAGGTCCCCGAGGCCGAGGTGCTCGCCGCCGACGGCGCCGCCGTCGAGAACCTGCTCGCCCTCGCCGGACTCGATGCCGCCTGGCGGTCGACGATCGATCTCCACCCGGCCGTGCGGGTGATGAGCGTGGACTATCGCGACGGTGGCGACTCGACCGTGGCCGCCCTGCTGCGCACCACGATGGAACTGACGGGCACGACAGCGGAACGGGACGAAGCGGCGGCCGAGCTCCGCGAGGTCGCCGTGGCTCTCGACGAGGCATTCGAAAAAGAGCGTCGGCGGGAGATCGCCCGCAACCGGGCCGACATCTACTTCCAGGGCATCCACGCCCTCGCGCAGTCCGTCGCCATCGACGTCTTCGCCGGCGAAGACCCCTCGAGGTCCGCCATCCTCGGACTCGACGGCGAGGCCCTCACCCTCGCCCAGCGAGAGTTCGAGCTGACCCACACCACCCTCGACGAGATCTTCGCCCTCCTCCAGCAGGCCTCCGACGAGCTCGACGCCGCCATCGAGGCCTATGAGGCAGCCGTGGCCGTGCGAGTCGAGACCGAGGAACGCCACGCAACGCTCGTCGAGCAGGTGAGCGAACTGAACCTCACCCGCCGGGGCCTCGACGCCTCGGCCCGGGCGATTCTCCCCGACGCGGCCGAGGCCTTCACCCTCGCCACGATTCCCGGCCAGCCCGGCCTGACCGCCAAAGCCCTGAACGCGTACCTCAACGCCGAGGCGGTGTTGGCCGAGCGTGCTCCGGCGTGCCACGTCTCGTGGCGCACCATCGCCGCGATCGCGTCGGTCGAGAGCGTGCACGGCGAGTACGGCGGGACCCGTCTCGACATCGACGGTCGCCCGGTGCAGCCGATCGTGGGCATCGCCCTCAACGGCCAGACGGTCGACAACTTCGGGAACACGACGGCCAACCTCCCCGACACCGACAACGGCCGCTACGACGGCGACCCGGCCCACGATCGTGCGGTCGGCCCGCTCCAGTTCATCCCCGAGTCGTGGCACCGCTGGCGGCTCGACGGAGACGGGGACGGGGAACGGGACCCCCAGGACATCGACGACGCCGCGCTCACCGCCGGGGCCTATCTCTGCAACTACGGGTCGCTGCGCAACTGGCAGACCTGGTCGATCGCCGTGTTCGGCTACAACCACTCGGGCGCCTACGTGAACTCCGTCAAGGCGTCGCTCGACCGCATCCTGCGCCTGCGGCTCCCCGAATTCGACGGCGACGAGGACCTCCGCCAGCGGGCGCCCTACGGCCGCTGGGTCCCGATGCCCGACGACCTGGGCAACGAGCCCGACCCGGACGAGACGCCGGACGCCACGCCGGACCCACCGACCCAGACGCCGGCGACCACCGTGCCGGCCACCACCGTGCCACCGACGACCCAGCCGCCCGGCGACTCCGCAGTCAGCGAAGACGGGGCGTGACGTCGCCCTTCCGACCGTCGACGATCCACTCGTCGACGCCGACGAAACGCGCGAGGTCGTCGAGCGCCCCGCGAAGCGCTTCCGCCACGGCCCCCGGGTCACGTCCGTCCTCGGCGTAGGCCGCCTTGACCCGCAGGACGCCATCGGATCGGTCGGTCTTGAGATCGACGCGTCCGACGAGTTCGTCGCCGACCAGGAACGGCAACACGTAGTAGCCGTAGACCCGCTTCGCCGCCGGTGTGTAGATCTCGATCTTGTAGTCGAACCCGAAGAGTCGGGACGCACGCTCCCGGAACCAGACCACGGGATCGAACGGCGACAGCAAGGTGCAGGCGTCGATGCTGCGGGGCCGCGCCGCCTCGGGGTGCAGCAGCGCCGGGCGGTTCCACCCCTCGACCTCCGCCTCGACGAGTCGCCCGTCCTCCACCAGCTCGGCGAGTCGTGCCTTGGCCGGCACCTTCGGCAACCGGTGGTAGTCGACCAGGTCGGGAGCCGCGGCGATGCCGTGGCTGGCCGCGGCCCGCATCAGGAGTTCGCGGTGCGCGTCCTCCTCACTGGGTGTGGGACGAGCCCGGACCGCGTCGGGCACGATGCGCTCGAGGAGATCGAACTCCTTCACGAACCCCGGCTTACGGCGGATCCCCACTTCGCCGACACGAAAGAGCCAGTCGAGCGCCACTGCGCCGTGGGAACGGTCACCCCACCACTCGCCGTCCTGACGGCGGGGTTCGCGGAGTTCTCCCGGCGCGAGCGGTCGCTCCCGCACTTGGGCCAGCACCTCCTCGACATAGGCCGGATCGCTCGCCGCGAACTTCGCGAGATGACCCCACGTCTCGCCGTCACGAGCGCGAGCCTTCGACCACCGCAACAGCGGTTCGTCGTCCATGGGCACCAGCGATGCCTCGTGGCACCAGGCCTCGAGCCACTCGTCGTCGGCGTAGGCGACGCGGTCGTGCAGTGCCGGGTCGTAGGGGCCGAGACGGGAGAAGGCCGGCATGTACTGGGTCCGCATGACCACCGGGACCGAGTCGAGCTGCAGGAGCTGGAGTCGTCCCATGACGCGGCGCAGGTGGCGCCGATCCACCTGGCCCTTCGGCCGCGGGTCGCGAAACCCCTGGGCGCCGAGCGCGATCCGTCGAGCGGCCGAGGCCGAGACGTGGACCGTCATGCGAGGTGATTCTGCAGGGCGACCAGGTCGGGAAGACGCCAGTGGTCGTGGTCGGCATGGTGGTCGAAGGGGTCGAGCTGCACGACGGGCATGCCGGCAGCCATTGCGCCGTGCACGTCGGCGTGCACGGTGTCGCCGACGTAGAGCGTCCGCGCCGGTTCGGTGCCGAGGGCCTCGATCGCCGGGGCGAAGATCCGCGGATCGGGTTTCGCGATGCCGACGACGGCCGAGTCGACGATGGCCGCCACCGACGCCAGCGGGCCGGGGCCGATCTGGCAGAAGCCCATGTCGCGACACTGTTCGATCGCCGTGCCGTTGTTGTTGGTCACGACAGCGACGGCGCGGCGCTCGGCGATGGCGTGGAAGGCGGCCCGGTTCTCCTCGAGGACATGGGTCCACACGTCGGCACTGTCGCCGACGGCGCGATGGGCCTGCCGCGCCTCGACGGCTGCCTCGAGTCGTCCCCCGTTGAGACCGAGAGCGAGGAAGTACGCCTCGTCGTAGAGCGACCACACGGACCGGTCGGACTCGGACAGCGGACCATCGGCGAGGCGGGCCGTGAGCGCGGCGATGCCGCCGTAGTGAGCCCGCCGGGCGGCGTGATCATCGAAGTCGAGCACCACCCCGACATCGGCGACGATCCTCGCGATCGCTCCCGGTGCAGGCACAACCAACACGCCGCCCATGTCGAACACGACGGCATCGATGCGGGCGGGATCGACGGCGGCGGGCGAGATCATCGCCGGACCGTACACTGCGCCGATGCCGTCGTCGCACGACAAAGGCCGACGGTTCTCCGGGTGGCGGATCGTGGCGCTCGCCACCATCACGCTCGGTCTCACCGGCCCCGGCCAGACCATCGGCGTCTCGGTCTTCATCGACCATTTCACCGACGACCTCGACCTCGAGAAGAGCTGGGTCACCGCGGGGTACCTGGTGGGCACCCTGTGCGGCTCGCTGGCGATGCCCACGATCGGGCGCTGGGTCGACCGCTTCGGCGTTCGCCGGGCCATGTTCACGATCGCCGCCGGCTTCTCCGTCGCCCTCGTGGCCATGTCGGGTGTCCAGGGCATCATCAGCCTGACCGCCGGGTTCGTCTTCATCCGCATGCTCGGCCAGGGCGCCCTCTCGCTGGTGTCCACGGTGTCGATCTCGTTGTGGTTCGAAGAGCGCCGCGGCACCGCCATCAGCATCGCCGTGACGATCTCGGCGGCCCTGATGGCACTGGTGCCGTTCGCCCTCAACGCCGTGATCGGCGAGATCGGATGGCGCGGCGCGTGGTTGGTGGCGGCCGGCACCGTCGCGATGATCGTGCTCCCGATCGCCTGGTTCGGGATGATCGACCGGCCGAGCGACGTCGGCCAGTTCGTCGACGGCATCCCGCCGACCGACGGCGACTCAGCAGATGTCCAGGTGTGGGGCATCGACCGGGCAACCGCACTTCGGCGCTACGAGTTCTGGGTGCTCGCCGGCGCAGGGGCAGCCGTGTCGAGCCTCATCACCGGACTGAACTTCCACCAGATCACCCTGCTCGGGGAATCGGGGTTCACCAGTGGCGAGGCCGCGGCGCTCTTCCTTCCTCAGATGATCGGCTCGAGCATCGGGTCGCCGGCGATGGGGATCGCCCTCGATCGACTCGGCGCCCGTTTCGCACCCGCGGTCCAGATGAGCCTGCTGACCGCCACGCTCGTGGTCGCCGGGACGGCCGCGTCGACGATCGCCGTGATCGGCTACGCCATCCTGCTCGGGATCACGGCCGGCGCCTCCCGCAGTCTCACCGGCGTGCTCGCACCACGATGGTTCGGCACCCGCCACCTCGGCGCCATCCAGGGGTCGCTCTCGTTCGTCGGCGTGATGGCATCGGCCTCGGGGCCCTTTGCGTTCTCCCTCACCGAGATCGCGACCGGCGGCTATCGCGCGACCGCCGTGCTGTGGGGGCTGGCTCCGGCGGCCTTCGCCCTGGTGCTGGCGCTGCGGCCGCCCCGGGCGGTGGGGCGTCCCCTCACACCACCAGGGTGATCATCCGGCCGGGCACGTAGATCGCCTTGCGGAGTTCCTTGCCCTCGATGTGGGCCTGCACGTTGGGTTCGGCCATGGCCGCGGCGACGGCGGTCTCCTCGTCGGCATCGGCGTCGATCACCACCTTGCCTCGCACCTTCCCGTTGACCTGGACCGGCACCTCGACGGTGTCGTCGACCAACAGGCTCGGATCGGCCTCGGGGAACGGTGCTCGGGTGACGGAACCCTCGCCGCCCATGCGGGTCCAGAGTTCCTCGGCGACATGGGGCACGAGCGGAGACAGCATCCGCACGATCGCGTCGGCGACCTCCCGCGGCGTGGCCTGATCACGCTTGGTGAGCTCGTTGTTGAGCTCGGTGATCTTGGCGATCGCGGTGTTGAAACGAAGGCCGTCCATGTCGGCGCGGACGCCGTCGATGGTGCGGTGCAGGGCCCGTCGCAGATCGTCGTCGGCCGGCGAATCGTCGATCGCCAGGGCCCCGGTGTCCTCGTCGACGAGGTTGCGCCAGACGCGCTGGAGCAGCCGATGCGAGCCGACCACCGAACGGGTCTCCCACGGCCGGTCCTGGTCGATCGGCCCCATCGACATCTCGTAGAGACGCAGGGTGTCGGCGCCGTAGGCCTCGTACATGTCGTCGGGGGTGACCGAGTTCTTCAGCGACTTGCCCATCTTCCCGAAGGTGCGGGTCACGGGCGCGCCCCCGTGGGTGAATCCGGTCTGCGCATCACCCTCGACCTCTTCGGCGGCGACATAGATGCCCCGTTCGTCCTGGAAGGCGGCGGCCTGGATGTAGCCCTGGTTGATCAGGCGCTTGAACGGCTCGGGGCCCGTCACATGGCCGAGGTCGTAGAGCACCTTGTGCCAGAAACGCGAGTAGAGCAGGTGCAGCACGGCGTGTTCGACGCCACCCACGTAGAGGTCGACGCCGCCGACGCCGTCGTCGTCGGCATCGCTCATCCAGTAGCGCTCGGTGGCCGGATCGACCATGGCGTTCTCGTTGGTCGGGTCGAGATAGCGGAGGTAGTACCAACACGATCCCGCCCACTGCGGCATCGTGTTGAGTTCCCGGCGGTAGGTGCGGGGACCCTCGCCGAGGTCCATCTCGACCTCACGCCACTCCTCCACCCGCCCGAGCGGTGGCTCCGGCTCGGAGTCCTCGTCGAGCGTGCGCGGCGCCCAGTCCATCAGGTCGGGCAACAGCACCGGGAGTTCGTCTTGCGGCACGGCGCGCGGCAGGTCGTCGTCGCCGTAGACGATCGGGAACGGCTCGCCCCAGTAGCGCTGACGGCTGAACAGCCAGTCGCGGAGCTTGTAGGTGATCGTGCCCTCGCCGACCCCGTCGGCCTCGAGCCGCTCGATGATCGCCGCCTTGGCCTCGGCGACCCCGAGACCGTCGAGGAAGCCGGAGTTGATGGCCGGCCCATCGCCCACGTAGGCGCCGTCGCCGGGCACGGTCGCGTCGAACCCGTCGGGAGGCTGGACCGTGCGGATGATGTCGAGCCCGAACTGGGTCGCGAACTCCCAGTCGCGTTCGTCCTGGGCGGGGACGGCCATGATCGCCCCGGTGCCGTAGCCCATCAGGACGTAGTCGGCGACGAAGACCGGGATCGCCTCACCGTTGACCGGGTTGGTCACGGTCGAACCGAGGAAGACGCCGGTCTTCTCCTTGTTCTCCTGGCGCTCGAGATCGGTCATCTGCGCGGCCCGGGCGCGATAGTCGGAAACAGCCGCGGCCGGGTCGGGGTGACCCCCGGTCCAGCGCGGGTCGGTGCCCTCCGGCCACGCGTCGGCCACGAGCTCGTCGACCAAGGGGTGCTCGGGGGCGAGCACCATGTAGGTCGCCCCGAACACCGTGTCGGGACGGGTGGTGAAGACCCGGATGGGGCCGAAGTCGATGTGGGCGCCCTCGCTGCGACCGATCCAGTTCCGCTGCATCGTCTTGATCGAGTCGGTCCAGTCGAGGAGGTCGAGGTCCTCGAGCAGCCGATCGGCGTAGGCCGTGATCCGCATCATCCACTGCCGGAGCGGTCGACGGAACACGGGGTAGTTACCGCGTTCGGAGCGACCGTCGGCGGTCACTTCCTCGTTGGCCAGCACGGTGCCCAACCCCGGACACCAGTTGACCGGGGCATCGTCGACATAGGCCAGGCGGTACTGCTGCACGATCGATCGGCGGCCCGAGTCGTCGGCACTCCCCCAGTCCTCGCCGCCCTTCGGCTGACGCGTGCCGGCATCGAACTCGGCGATGAGTTCGTCGATCGGCCGGCCTCGCTTCTGCTCCTCGTCGAACCAGGCGTTGAACAGTTGGAGGAAGATCCACTGGGTCCAGCGGTAGAAGGCGGTGTCGGTGGTGGCGACGGAGCGACGTTCGTCGTGGCCGAGGCCGAGACGGTCGAGCTGCCGGGTCATGTTGGCGATGTTGTTCTCGGTGTTGACGCGCGGGTGCTCGCCGGTCTGGCGGGCGTGCTCTTCCGCGGGCAGGCCGAACGCATCGAAGCCCATGGTGTGGAGCACGTTGAAGCCGGTCATCCGCTTGAAGCGTGCGTAGACGTCGGTCGCGATGAAGCCCAGCGGGTGGCCGACGTGGAGCCCGGCCCCGGAGGGGTACGGGAACATGTCCATGATGAACAGTTTCGGGAGATCGGCCAGCCCGGAGTCGTCGGCGAGGGGGCCCGCGGGGTTCGCGGCGTGGTACGTGCCGGTGGCCCGCCAGTCGTGTTGCCAGCGGGTCTCGATCTCGTCAGCGAGACGGGCGTCGTAGCGGTGCCGAGGTTGATCGTCGGTGGTGGGCGGGGCGGACCCGGCGTCGTCTGACATCCGGGCAGGATACGTGGGAGACGGCGCCGCGGTGACGGATTGGGCCGAACGACCGGTGGTGGGCCATCCACGAACGCGGCAACCTGAGTCGTAGGCTTGCCGCGTCGTGAATCGCCGACCTTTGGTCGTTTCATGATGTGGTACCGTTCCGCCATACGGAACAGGCCAGGGAGTCGGCCGGACGGCCGTGGAGCAGAGCGAGTAGAGGGTCCGTGAGCGACGAGCACGACGAAGAAGAGATCGATCTCAATGCCCTGAGCGACGACGAGCTCACGGCGCAGATGCACGACGACCTCTACGACGGACTCGCCGACGAGATCGCGGAGGGCACCAACATCCTGCTCGGTCGTGGATGGTCGGCCGACAAGGTGTTGAACGACGCCCTCGTCGAGGGCATGCGCATCGTGGGCATCGACTTCCGCGACGGCATCCTGTTCGTCCCCGAGGTCCTGCTGGCGGCCAACGCCATGAAGGCCGGCATGGCCATCCTCCGACCCCTGCTCGCCGAGACCGGTGCCGAGCCCATCGGGTCGGTCGTGATCGGCACCGTCAAGGGCGACATCCACGACATCGGGACGAACCTCGTCGGCATGATGCTCGAGGGCGCCGGGTTCGAGGTCCACAACCTGGGCATCAACACCGACGTCGACGAGTTCCTCGCGGCGATCGAGGAGCACAAGCCCGACATCATCGGCATGTCCGCGCTGCTGACCACCACGATGCCCTACATGAAGGTCGTCATCGACACCCTCGTCGAGAAGGGCATGCGCGACGACTACATCGTGCTCGTGGGCGGCGCACCGCTCAACGAGGAATTCGCCGAGGCCATCGGCGCCGACGCCTACTGCCGCGACGCCGCGGTCGCATCCGAGACCGCCTCCTCACTGGTCGCCGCCCGCCGGACGGCATGACCCCTCCGCCGCGCGTGCTGATTCTTGCGTGTGGCGCGCTCGCCCGCGAGATCCGCGACGTCGCTCGCCTCCACGAGATCGACAACGTCACGCTCGAATGCCTGCCGGCGTCGCTCCACATGACCCCCGACCTCATCACCCCGGCCGTGCGCGAACGGATCGAGCGCCACGGCGACACCTTCGACCGGATCCTCGTCGGCTACGCCGATTGTGGCACGGGAGGGCACCTCGTCGACCTCTGCCGCGAACTCGACACCGACACGACCCGGGTGGAGATGATGCCCGGTGCCCACTGCTACCAGTTCTTCGCCGGCCAGTCGGACTTCCTCGCCCTGCACGACCACGACCCGACCGCGTTCTACCTGACCGACTATCTGGTGAAACACTTCGAGCGCCTCATCATCGGCGGTCTCGGAATCGCCGAACGCCCCGAACTCGAAGCCATGTACTTCGGCAACTACACGAAGATGATCTACCTCGCCCAGACCGACGACCCCGTGCTCGACGAGAAGGCCCGCGCCGCCGCGGCCCGACTCGACCTCTCCTTCGAGCGCATCGCCACCGGCTACGGCGAACTCGAATCCGAGATCCTGACGGTGTCGCGATGAGCCCGGGTGGGCGTCGCCGGCGCGGATCGGGTCCGGGGGTCGTCACGATCTACTGGCGCGACATCCCGGCGCAGATCACCGTGACCGATGCCGAGGACCAGACCGAGAAGGTGTTGCTCGAACCTCGCTTCCAGCACGCCATCGACCGGGCCGCCCACGTGGCCGGGCTCACCGAGACCCAGGACTATGTCGAGCAGTGGCGCCGGGTCTCCGGCGTGCTCGACGGCGAACCCGCCGAGGTCGCGCAGGCCGCTGCGGCCGAGATCCATTCCGACTACCCCCGCGACCGTCTCGAGGCCCTCGTGGCCTCCGGCGGTCTCGAGCCCGATGGAGGGCAAGAACAGTGACCGACACCGTCATCAGCTCCGCAACCAAGGAAGTCGTCATCGGCTTCGACCGACCGTTCGTCATGATCGGCGAGCGCATCAACCCGACCGGCCGCAAACTGCTCGCCGAGGAGATGAAGAACGGCGACTTCAGCCGGGTCGAGGCCGACGCCCTCGCCCAGGTCGAGGCCGGTGCCCAGATGCTCGACGTCAACGCCGGCATCCCCCTGGTCGACGAGCCGGCGCTGTTGGCTCAGGCGATCCAGCTGGTGCAGTCGGTCACCGACGTGCCGCTGTCGATCGATTCGTCGATCATCGAGGCGCTCGAGGCCGGCATCGCCGTCTACGAGGGCAAGCCGCTGATCAACTCCGTCACCGGAGAGACCGAGGTCATGGAGCGGGTGCTCCCGCTGGTGGCCAAGCACGGCGCCGCGGTGGTCGCGATCTCCAACGACGAGACGGGCATCAGCGAAGACCCCGACGTGCGCTTCGAGGTCGCCAAGAAGATCGTGCTCGCCGCAGCCGACTACGGCATACCGAGGGAGGACGTCGTCGTCGACCCGCTGGTGATGCCGATCGGCGCCATGGGCACGGCCGGACGCCAGGTCTTCTCCCTGGTCCGTCGTCTCCGCGACGAGCTCGGGGTCAACACCACCTGCGGGGCGTCCAACGTGAGCTTCGGGCTCCCCAACCGACATGCCGTCACCGGGACGTTCCTCTCGATGGCGATCGGCGCCGGGATGACCTCGGCCATCATGAGCCCGATGCACGCCGAAGTGAAGAGCGCGATCATGGCGGCCGACGTCCTCGCCGGCCACGACCAGGACTGTGCCGCGTGGATCCGCGAGTTCCGAGACCCCAATGCCGGCGGCGGTGCCGGTGGCGCCCGACGCCGCGGCGGTCGACGCCGCGGCGGCGCTGCGAGCTGACCGGGCGACCATGAACGCCGCCGAGGTTTCCGTGGTCTTCACTCCATCCGGAGTGAGGGCGCGCGTCCCGGCCGGCACCACCGTGCTCGACGCGGCCCGTGCCGCGGCCGTCGACCTCGACTCGACGTGCGGCGGCCGCGGCTTGTGCGGCCGATGCCAGGTCGCGCCCTCGTTCGGCGACTTCGCCAAGTGGGGCGTCTCGTCGTCGCCGGACGACGTCAGCGAGTGGACCACGAGCGAGGCCGGCTACCGGGGCCGCCGACCGATCGCCGAGGGCAACCGGCTCGGCTGCCAAGCCCTCGTCCGCGGCGACGTCGTCATCGACGTGCCCGCCGAGAGCCAGGTGCACCGACCGGTGGTGCGCAAGAAGATCGACCTCACCGGCCTCACCCTCGATCCGCTGATCACCGCCCGCTATGTCGAACTCCCCACGCTCGAGCTCGGCGACGAGCGGACCGACGCCGAGATGGTCGCCACCGCGCTCGCCGACGAGTGGGGCATCGACCCCGTCCGCGTCGACGCCCGCGCCCTGCCCGACCTCCAACACGCGATCCGCGACGGCAAGCGGGCCGTCACCGCCATCGTCCACGCCGACGGCACGGTGCTCCACGTCCGACCTGGCTTCGACGAGACGATCCTCGGCCTCGCCATCGACGTCGGCTCGACGACGATCGCCGGCTATCTGGTCGATCTCGCCACTGGCGACGTCGTCGCCGGCGGCGGCGCGATGAACCCGCAGATCCGTTTCGGCGAAGACCTCATGAGCCGCGTCTCCTACGTGATGATGAACCCCGGCGGTGAACGCGAACTCACCTCGGCAGTGCGCGGCGCGCGCGACGGCATGGTCGACGAACTGGCCGACGACCTCGGCGAACCGCCCGCGTCGCTCCGCACCCACATCCACGACGTCGTGCTGGTCGGCAACCCGGTCATGCACCACCTGCTCCTCGGGATCGACCCGACCCCACTCGGGGCCGCCCCGTTCACCCTGACCGTCGGTGCTCCCGTCGACCTGCGCGCCGACGAACTCGATCTCGACCTCCCCTTCGCCCGGGCCCATGTCGGCCCCTGCATCGCCGGCCACGTGGGCGCCGACGCCGCGGCAGCCACGCTCAACGAGGGCACGCACCGGGCGGACTCACCCCAGCTCATGGTCGACGTGGGCACCAACGCCGAGATCGTGCTCGGCACTCCCGACGCCACGTTCGCGGCATCCTCCCCCACCGGTCCGGCGTTCGAAGGCGCCCAGATCAGCTGCGGCATGCGGGCGACAGCCGGCGCGATCGAACGCATCCGCATCGACCGCAGCACCTACCAAGCCCGCTTCAAGGTCATCGGCTCCGATCTGTGGAACGACGAACCGGGGTTCGCGGAGGAAACCTCCGCCCTCGAGGTGGCCGGACTCTGCGGGTCGGCCATCATCGAGGTCATCGGCGAGATGTTCCTCGCCGGCGTGTGCGACCACAACGGCGTGGTGCAGGGTTCGCTCGCGGCGGTCACCGATCGGATACAGCCCGACGACCGCACCTTCCGCTACGTGATCCGCGCCGCGACGGGCAACGAGCCCGAGCTGGCGATCACGCAGAACGACGTCCGCCAGATCCAACTCGCCGGGGCCGCACTCCGAGCGGGTATCGACCTACTCATGGAGCACGCGGGCATCCACGAGGTCCACGACGTTCGCCTGGCCGGTGCCTTCGGCGCCCACATCGACCCGGTCTATGCCCTGGTGCTCGGACTCGTCCCCGACGGTCCGGTCGACGGCGTGCGAGCCGTGGGCAACGCCTCGGGCGCCGGGGCCGTCCGCATGCTCGTGTCGGCCCAGCAGCGGTCCGAGGTCGCCGACGCCGTCGAACGCATCGAGAAGATCGAGACCGCGACCGAACCGCGATTCCAGGATCTGTTCGTCGCCGCGATGGCGTTCCCGCACGACACCGCGCCGAGCCCCCACCTCGCCGGGGTGGTGGACCTCCCGGCCCGGACCGAAAACGACAACGGCCGGCCCCGTCGCCGACGGCGCGGCCAGAATCGGGAGACGACATGAGTGACACCGGAGGGCGACGGGGCCGGCGCAGCGGCGGACGGGCCGGCCGACAGGCCGCACGAGCCGAGGCCGGCGCCGAGACGGTCGCCTACCTCGAGCGCACACTCCCCCCGGTACCGATGATCGACGAGGAAGGCCTCGCCCAGATCGAGGACAACGCCGAGACGATCCTCGCCGAGGTCGGGATCGCGTTCCAGGAGTTCCCGGAAGCGCTCGAACTCTGGCGGGCCGCGGGCGCCGACGTCGACGGCGAGCTCGTGCGTTTCCCCCGTGGGCTGTGTCGATCGATCGTGCAGGCCACCGCGCCGTCGAGCTACATCCAGCACGCTCGCAACCCGACCCGCAGTGTGAAGGTGGGTGAGAACGCAACGGTCTTCGCCCCCAACTACGGCTCGCCCTTCGTGTTCGATCTCGACGACGGCCGGCGCTACGCCACCCTCGCCGACTTCGAGAACGCGGTCCGGCTGACCTACATGCTGCCCCACCTCCACCATTCGGGCGGCACGATCTGCGAGCCGACCGACATCGCAGTCAACAAGCGCCATCTCGACATGGTCTACGCCCACATCAAATACAGCGACAAGCCCTACATGGGCTCGGTCACCGCGACCGAGCGGGCCGCCGACTCCATCGAACTGAGCCGGATCGCGTTCGGCGGCGACCTCGACGACCGGACGGTCATGACGTCGCTCATCAACGCGTCGTCGCCGCTGCGCTGGGACGCGACCATGCTCGGCGCCGCGACGGAATACGCCCGCGCCAACCAGGCCGCGATCATCTCGCCGTTCATCCTCGCCGGCGCGATGTCGCCGGTGACCGTGGCCGGACTCGCCGCCCAGGCCCTCGCCGAGGCCCTGTCGGGCATGGCCTACTACCAACTTGTCCGGCCCGGCGCGCCCATGGTGTTCGGCACGTTCGCCTCCTCGATGTCGATGGCCACCGGTGCTCCCACCTTCGGCACTCCCGAGGCCGGTCAGGCCATCCACGTGATGGCCGCGTTGGCCCGCCGCGTCGGTGTCCCCTTCCGGTCCGGCGGCCAGTTCACCGCCTCGAAGTATCCCGACGCCCAGGCGGCCTACGAGTCGGCCTCGACCCTGCTGCCGACCGTCAACGCCGGGGTCAATTTCGTACTCCATGCCGCGGGCTGGCAGGAGGGCGGCCTCACGCTCGGTTTCGAGAAGCTCGTGATGGACGCCGATCAACTCGGGATGATGAGCGTCTACGCCCGGGGCATCGACCTCACCGCCAACGGGCAGGCGATGGACGCGTTCCACACGAACCCGCACGGCGAACACTTCCTGGGCAACGCCCACACGCTCGCCAACTTCGAGACGGCCTTCTATCGATCGAGCCTCGCCGACAACAACAGCTACGAACAGTGGGAGTCCGAGGGCAGCCTCACCGCGGCCCAGCGCGCGAACGCCAAGTGGAAGGAGATGCTGGCCTCCTACGAGGCCCCTGCGCTCGACGAGGCGATCGACGCCGAGCTCCGCGACTTCATCGCCCGCCGCAAGTCCTCCGTGCCCGACGCGGCCTACTGAGCCCCGGCAACTACGATCGACGCCGAAATGCGACGCGCACGATTCCTCCGGCGAGCGGCGGCCGCTCTCGCGATGGCGCTGGTCGCCGCGGCATGCAATCCGTTCTTCTCCGCCGGAAGTGGGATCGACCACGCGCTCGTCGGTAGCGCCGACGCCCGGATCGTCTGGAACACGGCCTACGACGCCCAGTTCCCCGCCCCCGACCACGTCGTGACGTCCTACGAGATCCGCGTCGACGGCGACCTCGTCGCGACCCACGCGAGCACGGTGGCGTCATGCCGACTGCAGGGTCTCGCGTCGGCCACGACCTACACCGTCGAGATCACCGCCCAGTCGTCGAGCGCCGAGGACAGCGGCGACTGGCCCGGCGCGATCGGAACCCTGACCGAGAGCATCACGACACCGACGGGCTCCGAACCCGGTGGACCGATCACCTGCGCCACCGAGACCGACACCGACGGCGACCGCATCCCCGACTGGGCCGAGACGGCGACCAACACCTTCGTCGACATGACCGACACCGGTACCGACCCCACGATGGCCGACACCGACGGCGACGGCATCGACGACGGCGACGAGGTCGTCGGCACCGTCGACGGGGTCCCGCTCCCCCTGCTCGGCGCCGACCCGCTGCGGCCGACGGTCCTCGTCGAGATCGACTGGGTCGACGACTCCCAGGACTGTGGACCTCACAGCCACCGCCCCACCGACGCGGTGATCGATCGCGTCGTCCAGGCCTTCGCCGACGCTCCGGTCACGAACGCCGACGGCACCACCGGGATCGATCTGGTCGTCGACTACGGCCAGGGCGGACTGTTCAACCAGGGCAACCAGATCACCGACACGACCGCGCCCGTCGGGTCCATCGTCGGCGATGTCAACGATGCCGAGTTCGCGGCCATCAAGGCTGCGAACTTCCACCCGAGCCGCGAGGGCTACTTCCACTATTCGCTCCATCTGCACCACTACGACACGTCGTCGAACAGCAGTGGCCAGGCCGAGATCAACGGCGACGACCTGATCGTGTCGCTGCAGTGTTTCGACGGTCTCACGAACACGTCCAACAACCTCATGCACGAGTTGGGCCACAACCTGGGTCTTCGCCACGGCGGCGACGACAACACCAACAACGAGCCGAACTACAACTCGATCATGAACTACCGGTTCCAGTTCCCCGGGATCGATGCCGACGCCGGTGCGGCGGCGTGCGACGCTTTCGGCGACCAAATCCTCGACTACAGCAGCGGCGACCGAGTGCTCATCGACGAGACCGCCATCGACGAATCCGCCGGTGTCTGCGGCGCAACGGCGATCGACTTCAACGGCAACAGCACGATCGACGGCGCCCCCTACGCACTGAGCGTCAACTTCGACTCACGCCTCGAGGAGCTCGATGATTTCGACGACTGGTCGGCGCTGAACTTCGGCGCTGTCCGCGACGGCGCCGGCGACGGCGCCGCGTTGCGGGCCGAGCCGCCGATCGACGAGCAACCGGTGCCCGACGAGTTCCGCGACTGACTCAGCCGTCCGACTCGCCGTAGGGGGTTCCCCGACGGCGACCGATGAGGTTCGCGGCCACGGCAGAAGCCCGCGCCGGATAGGCGACGAAGGCCCGCTGCCGTTCGGCCGGCAGGGCATCGCGGAAGAGCACGCGCCAGGAGATGTAGCCGACGATCACGCCGTGGGTCGCCGCCATCGCCCAGAAGAACATCGCCGGCGAGCCGATCGACATCAGCGGGGCCACAATCAGCGGCCCGAAGACCGCACCGGTCCCGTTGACCCGGACGAGGCTCGCCGACGCCGCCGTGAGCTGCGAGGCCGGAAGCCAGTCGGCGGTGAAGGCGATGGTGAGCGAGTAGAGCGGGAAGACCGTGCCCCCGAGCAGGAACATCAGCGCGATCGCGAACCAGCTCCCGGCCGGCGCCAGCGCCAGCGCCACGGCGAGTGCCGAGGCCGAGAGGGCCACCCACCACATGACCGTGCGACGGGAGACCCGATCGGAGGTCCACCCGATCGGATACTGGAGCATGAACGACCCGACGAGCGGCGCGGCGAGGAAGGTCGACAGCCGAGCATCGGAAACCTCGGCCGCGATGGCGTAGACCGCGCCGAGACCCATCAGGACCCCGGCCGAAGTCCCGACCCAGAACGCGCTGATGACCCCCGTCGGCACGTTCCGGGCGAGCTCGCGAAACGGGAGCGGCTCGGGAATGGCGGCCGGCGGGGTGCTCGAAGCCGAGAGCGTGACCGGCAGCAACGACGCCGAGACCAGGATCGAACTGAGCACGAAGAGTTCGAACCCCTCGGGGTCGGCGACCTCGAGCAGGAACTGTCCGGCGGTGAGGCCGCCCATGGTTGCCACCATGTAGGCCGAGAGCAGGCGTCCACGTGTGGCATTGGTCGCCATGTCGTTGAGCCACGACTCGGCGACCACATAGAGCCCAGCCATGCACATCCCGGTGACGAAGCGCATCAGCCCCCACGAGAGCGGCGAGATGAAGATCGAGTGGAGCAGCACCGCGGCCGACGCCGACGACGCCAGGGCGGCGAACACCCGGATGTGGCCCACCTGAACGAGGAGGCGCTCGGCCGAGCGGCTGCCGAAGAGGAAGCCGGCGAAGTAGCAGGCCATGACGACACCGGTGGCGGCCAGCGAGAATCCCTCCGACTCCGTCCGCACTCCCAGCAGCGAGCCCTGGAGTCCGTTGCCGGCCATCAGCAGGGCCACGCCGACGAGGAGGCCCCGGGCCGCGACGGTCGGGTTGTGGTCGAGGAGCGGGCCTCCCTCGATCGACTCGTCGTCGAGCTCGCCGGACGGCGACGTGGGTGTCTCGGTCACTTCAGGTGGGGCTTCCGCACGACGGTCGCGTCGAGACAACCGTGCTCGGGGTGACGGACCGCAAAGGTCGTGCCGATCTCGGCGTCGTCGACATCGACCCGCAGGTAGCCGATGTTGCGACCCAACCGCGGCGATCGACAAGCCGAAGTGAGGGTCGCGACCTCACGACCCGCACGAGCGGCAGGGAGCACTCGGGGCATGGCGCCGTCGGTGAACGTGCCGAGGTCGGGGCCATCGAGATCCACGCCGACCAGCCGGGTCCGGGGGCCGTCGGCCCGCTGTTGCTGCAGCGCAGCCTTGCCCACGAAGTCGTCGGGTTGGTCGAGGTCGACCATCCAGTCGAACCCGTCACCGACCTCGAGCGGTGTCGACGACTCGTCGATGTCGCAGCCGAGCGACAGCATGCCCGACTCGATCCGGCGCACGTGGTTGGGCGCCGCAGCGAGGATCTCGTGGCGCTCGCCGGCCCGCATGACCGCGTCCCACCACTGCTCGGCCCTGGCGTTGTCGTCGGCGCGAGCATCGAGCACGTAGACCTCGAACCCGTCGGTCCCGCCCCACCCGGTCCGCGCGATCACGAGATCGAGGCCGCGGTGGCGTCGTTGGATCAGGCGGTAGTAGCCGAGGTCGGGCAGCTCGTCGCCGAAGAGGTCGTCCATCACCGCCGCCGCCTGCGGACCCTGGATCTGCACCGGCGCGACGTCGGGCACCGACACCTGGACGTCGAATCCGCCGGCGTAGGCCAGGCCGCGGCACCACAGCTGCACGTCGGCATCAGCCGCGCTGAGCCAGAAGCGGTCGTCGGCCAGGCGCAGCACCACCGGATCACCGATGATGCCGCCGTCGGCCCCGGTCATGAAGGCGTACTTCGCCTGACCCACCTCGTGACTCGAAAGATCGCGGGTGACGATCGACTGCATGAACCCCATGGCATCGGGACCGGCCACCTCGACCTGCCGATGACAGGCGACGTCCCACAGCACGACGCCGTCGATCAGCGCCCAGTACTCGGCCACGGGATCGCCGTAGTGGAGCAGGTGGTAGGTGCGATTGTGCACGCCGAGTGCGGCACGGTCGACGTCGGCGGCCTGCATCGCCCGTCGCAGGTAGGGCGACTCCTCGATGCGGGCGTATCGGGTCAGGGTCACACGCCGCTCCTCACCGGAAAAGCGTACCGCTCCGCCTGCATCGGGGCGGTCGTCGTTGCATACTTCTGCACTGATGTCGTCGTCCCCGCTGCGTGTCCAGCGAGCGTTGCTCCGCCACGCCACCCCCCAGGGGCGGCGATGGGTCGCCTTCGCGGATCCCATCGAGCAGTTCGTCGCCGACCACCACGACGAGGTGCGCAGCGTCCTCCACGAGGCAGAGGCGGCCGCGGTCGCCGGCCACTGGGTCGTCGGCTTCGTGAGCTACGACGCCGGCCCTGCGTTCGACGCCGCCATCCGGGCGCACCGCGACCCCGGGACCCCACTCGTGGCGATGGCGTCATTCGCCGAAGCTCGCCCCTCACGCGGGCCCGCCGGACGGCCGTTCAGCGCCGGCGAGTGGCAACCGTCCGACACGCAGGAGCGGTTCGAGACCGCGGTTCGTCGCATCCGCGAGCAGATCGGCGCCGGTGAGACCTACCAGGTCAACTACACGATGCGCCTCGACGCCGACTTCGACGGGGACCCGGAGGGACTCTTCTCGGCGCTCTGCCGGGCCCAGCGCGCCGATCACCTCGTGTTCGTCGATCTCGGTGACGCCGCCGTCTGCTCCGCATCGCCCGAGCTCTTCGTGCGCCGGGTCGGTCGGCAGGTCGAGACCCGACCGATGAAGGGCACCCGGCCTCGGCACCCCGACCCCGTGGTCGACCGCGACCTCGCCGAGGAGTTGCTCGCGAGCGAGAAGGACCGGGCCGAGAACACGATGATCGTCGACATGGCCCGCAACGATCTCGGCCGGATCGCCGAGGTCGGCACGGTGCGCACCACCGCCCTGCACACGGTCGAGAGTTACCCGACGGTCCACCAGCTCACGTCCACGGTCGTCGCCGATACCGACGCCTCGCTCGGCGAGCTGTTCGCCGCGACCTTCCCCGGCGCCTCGATCACCGGCGCGCCCAAGGTCGCGACCTCCCGCATCATCACCGAACTCGAGGACCGACCGCGGGGCGTCTACACGGGGGCGGTCGGCCTGATCGAGCCCGGCGG
>JBDQKM010000046.1:0-19990 GCA_040263275.1 Acidimicrobiales bacterium | reverse complement strand
CGCTCGATGGGAACGGCACCGATGACGAGCGACGACAGCACCGAGGTGACCCGGGTGCCGAAGAAGTAGTCGGCGGCGGCACCCACGATCAGCTTGTGGCGCCACGGCTCCGGGATGGACGTGAGCAGGAGGGGAGTGTCGAGATGGCTGTGGTGGTTGGCGGCGAAGATGGCCGGCCCCTCGAGCGAGTCGAGGCGGTCCTGGCCCCGCCGGTCGGGGGCGGCGAGGCCGGAGACGAGGAGCCGCATGGGCCCGTCGACGATGGCCGCCCGGGCCATCCGAGCCGGCAGCCGTCGGGCCCAGGAGGTGTCGTAGTGGGCGCCGGTCGTCTTCTCCTGCGGCGCCGGTTCGACCCCGCGGGGCGTCGACGGGGCGCGGTAGGGGAAGCCGAGTGCCCGGTAGCGCCGTACCGGCGAGAGCGCCGACGGCAGTTTCACGTGACGTCGGCCATGAGGATCGGCGGGTTGTGGAGATGGGTGATCGTCGGGGCCGGTCCGACCACGTCGCTCGCGATCTCGAGCGCGTCCTGCATGGTCGAGGCCGGGGTGAAGCCGAGCCGACGAACCGAGCGGGGATCGCCGCCCACGATGATGACGCGACCCAGGTACTGCAGGGCGTGGGCACCCCAGTACCACATGTAGAACGGGTGGACGCCGTGGTAGGCGTAGCTGTTGCGGTACAGATGGATGTACCACTCGTCCTCCGCCCACTGCTTCTCGTACTTCTGCTCGATCTCGATCGGATCGGTGGTGTCGGACAGCACCTGCTCGAAGAAGTCGATGTAGCTCGGATGGTGGACCGGGTGGAACTCCCACGGCGTCGGATGGCTCATGATGAGCACGCCGCCCTCGCGCACGAGTGGCTTGCCGCGGTACATGTTGAAGAAGTAGCCGAGCCCGAGACACATCACGAGGATCGGGTTCATGACCGAGTTGACGTTGTACGGGCAGATGTAGGGCAACCCGAAGGTCAGCACATCGGTCTGCCCCTCGACCGGCACGAGATGCTGGGCGAAGCAGTGCTCGAGCGTGGTCTCGTGCACCTTCTCGACGTCGCCGGCCTGCACCGACGTCAGCTCGTACGGGGCCTTCCAGCCCTGGAAGATCTT
The DNA here is from genome assembly GCA_040263275.1 of Acidimicrobiales bacterium. Classification (GTDB taxonomy): domain Bacteria; phylum Actinomycetota; class Acidimicrobiia; order Acidimicrobiales; family Aldehydirespiratoraceae; genus JAJRXC01. The sequence continues at coordinate 18,882 of JBDQKM010000046.1, read as the reverse complement.
GCGGCGGGCCGACGCCGGCATCGCGTCGAGGCCCTTCTGCATGCCGACGAAGGTCGCCCGGTCCCGCGCCGTCCACTCCCACTCGCGCTTCTGGAGCACGTGGAGGGGGCCGTCGTAGCCGAAGGTGTTGTTGTTGATCGTCGTCTCGATCTGGAAGATGCGGGGTCCGTGCGCCTTGATGACCTCGCCCTGACGCCAGTTCGAGTGATGCAGTTCCGAGCTGTGGCGGTCCATGAAGCTCTTGGACTCGCGCATCGTCTTCACGTTGTGGTGATGACGGATGCCCGAGTAGCCCGACAGGCCGGTGGCAGTCGACTTCCAGCCGCCGTCCATCGACACGATGTTGAGGTTGACGTAGATGAGCAGGTCGGACTCGGCGGCCCGCTTGTTCATGGTGACCTGCTCGTCGTGGCGGGTCAGCCCCAGCTCGACCATGCCCTCGGGGTCTTCGGCGTCGTGGTTGTAGAGCGCGTCGTGCGGGGCGAAGGCATCGTAGATGCGGTCGCCGAGCGCGTGGCGCAGTTCGGCTTCGGTCATGCGACGGTGCAGGGCCAGGGCGGCGATGAGGTGGACGTCGTCGACGCCGGCGGCCGCGGCCATGTCGAGCACCTGCTCGATGATGCGCTGACGGATGTCGGGCTTGCGCATCGACGGCAGGGGCAGCGAGATGTCGTCGAAGGCGATGGTGAGTTTCATGCCCGGGGTGAGCAGGGCCGGCAGCGGGTCGTCGTCGATGGGGTTCAGCAGCGCCTGACGGATGGACTCGTCGGGGTCGGGCAGGCCGGGCAGCGGCTCGGCGGGATAGATCACCCGGCTGCGGTCGGCCGGCAGCTTCTCGAGGCGGAACTGTTCGCCGTGGTGGAACAGGATCGGCGGCGTCGACTTGTCGACATCGAGCACGAATCCCGGACGTGGCGCCTGGTTGCGTGGATCACGCACGAGAACCCCTTCGGTTGCGGACCGGGCCCCGGTGGGTACGGGGCCCGATGGGAACGACCCGATTGGGCGCGCCCGCGGACTTGGACCAGTGCTCGATCAGCCAGCCGCGTTTGCGGGCGATCGATGCGAGCTTCGTCTCGGCGTTGACCGCGACGGGGAAGCCGACGGCCTCCAGCATGGGCAGGTCGGAGGACGAATCGGCGTAGGCGACGGCCTCGCGCAGATCGATGTCGTGCTCGGCGGCGTAGTCGACCATCACCTGGTAGCGGGCCTCGCCGGTCGGCGGTACGCCGCGGAGACGCCCCGTGTAGACCCCGTCGACCGAGGTCATCTCGGCGGCGACGATGTCGTCGAACAGCGGCCGCAGTGGCTCGACCACGAGTTCGAGGGCGCCCGTGATCAGCAGGGTGCGGTGGCCGAGGCGGCGGTGCTCGCGCACGCGCCGGATGCCGTCGGGGAACGACTTGGTGATGAGCAGGTCGCTCATCATCTCCATGGCGTCGTGGTCGAGGCGGTCGACGGAGGCGTTGTCGAAGCGCTTGTAGAAGTAGCGCAGGAAGTCGGAACGGTCCGCCCGATCGAGGCTCAGCAGCGTCGGCGCCTCGCGGATCGTCTGGGCGGCGAGGCGGATCCGGTCCGGGGTGTCGAGTCGACGGGTGGCGAGCCACGCGTAGCTGGCCACGACATTGCTGGCGATGAGGGTGTTCTCGAGGTCGAACACGGCCAGCTGGCGGTCCGGCGACAGGATGTTCTTGCGGATGCGATCAGCGCGGTTGACGCTGACCTTGCGCCCGGGCGCCATCTTCAGCCGGGCCTGCTTGACGGTCGACGGCAGTTGGATCTCGTTGATGTAGGTCGGCCAGTCGACCGCGACCGGATCCATCAGGAAGTCGCGCCGATCATCGGCGTCGAGCGATCCCCAGAGTCGGTACATGCGGTCGAGCTGGTAGATCGCTTCGCATTCGGCGTAGGCGCCGTAGAGCTCGACATACCCGCCGGCCCGTTCGAGCTGTTCCTTGCGTTCCTCGAGCCGGGCCCCGATGTCGGCCTGCTTGCCCCGCAGGGGAAGCGTGTCGAGCAGGCGTTCGCCGACGTCGAGGGCTCGACGGGCCCGCGTGAGCTGCTTCGACACGCGGCCGCGGCCGGGGAATCTCCAGTCGGGGACCGAGATGGGCTGGTTGTACTCGTCGTAGACGGGCCGCTCGGTGAACCAGGCCTGGACGAGATCGACCAGCTGGCCGTACTTGAGCGGGTTCGCCCCACCGCTCGCGATCTGTACGACATCGGGCGTGTGGTTGCCGTGGTCGTCGAACTCCGGGCCGCGGGCGGCCACGGCCAGGATGGTGGCGACGACGAGATCCACCGGGATGACGTCGACCGTCCCTTCCGGTACGCCGGGGAACTCGACGAGGAGACCGCGGGCGTAGGCGGCGATCACCGGCTCGGCCATCCGGAAGCCGCGGATCCACCCCGGAACCGGCTCGGCCAGCGCCGACTCGATGATCGAGGGCCGCACGATGCTCACGGGCACGTCGCCGCGCGTCTCGCCCAGAGCTCGTTCGCCGAGCGCCTTGGTGAACGCGTAGGCATCGGGGAATCCGAGGCTGCTGGCCCGCGCCCGTCCGGCATCGGTCATCCGTTCGCCGACCCAGCGCTGGCGCAACTGCTCGAGCTTGTCGGCGATGGCCGGGGTGCCGGCGGCGCCGAGCTGGCGGCGGGCTTCCTTCGCGAGTTCGTCGAGTCGAGCCGGGGTGCGGCTCTCCTGCTCGTTGTCGATGCGGGCGCGGCGGGCGTTGTCGACCTCGGCCCTCCAGTCGACGTCGACGAAGAACGGCGACTCGTCGACGAGTTCTTCGGGGGCCCGGCCGCGACGGCTGCCGGCGACGTAGCAGGTGGACACGGCGACGAGGTGCGCGGGCTCGCCGGGCGGGCGACCGGTGCGGGTCGCTTCGGTGCGGACCTCGGCGGCGGCCTGCAGGGCCTGGGCCACGCGGGTCGGGCCGAGCAGATTGACCTCGACGGCATCGTCGAGGGCGGAGTCGAAGCTGACGGTCGCGGCGGAGTGGATCGCCAGGTCGCAGGCGCGAGCAGGGCGAGGCCGTCGTCGTCGAGGCCGAGTCCGTCGGTGCCGACGTCGCCGGCGACCGCGAAGACCCGGCGGGCGCACATCTCGTCGAAGGTCTCGCCGCCGGCGTCGTCGAGTTCGGCCCGGAGACGGTCGAAGGCGTCGTTGCGGAGGATGTCGCGGTCGACGCGATGTTGGGCACCCCGGCGGCCCGGACGGACCAGCAGCACGAGTTCGCACCCGGGCGCGCTGCGCAGGAGGCGTTCGACCAGCGCCGTGCCGAGGAACCCGGTCGACCCGGTGACGGCGATGCGCGCCTGGTTCAACTCCTCCCGTATCACGATCCTGTTTCTAGCAGCAGGCTCTACCAAATGGTAGAGAACCCGTGTAGACATCGGAAATGGCCGAGCATTCGACCCGCGAGCGCATCCTCGATGTCGCGCTCGGCGCGTATGGCACCGACGGCTTCGCGGCGACCTCGCTCGACGCCCTGGCCGAGCAGCTCGGGGTGCGCAAGCAGACGATCCTCTACTACTTCCCGTCGAAGCAGGCCCTCTTCGACGCCGTGGTCGACGAGGCCGCGATGGATCTCGTGGGGGTGTTCGACGAGGAGGCGTCGCGAGGGTTGCGGGGCATCGCCCAGGTCGAGGCGATCGTCCGCCACGTCTTCCGGTTGGCGGTGAGTCGCCCGGAACTGTTGGGCCTGGTGCGCGAGGTGACGCGACCGGGTTCGGTGACCGCCGAGCGGCTGGCCGGCCATGCCGCCCCCACGTTCGACCGCGCTCGTGACTTCCTCCAGCGCGAGATGGATGCGGGTCGGCTGCGGTCGTCCGACCCCGACATGTTGTTGCTGTCGCTCTATTCGACCGTGGTCGGCGTGGCCACCGAGCTCGAGGTCCAGCGGGCACTCGGCACACCACCGTCGTTGCGGGCGACGGTCGCCCGACGTCAGGAGCTGATCCGGTTCCTCCGGGCCGCGCTCGCGCCCGAGCCCGGATCTCCCTAGTGGTCGGTGCGGGTGTGGGCCTGTTGGCGGCGGTGGCGGGCGATGGCCAGGTCGACGAGCCGGTCGATCAGTGAGGGATAGTCGAGGCCGACGGCGGCCCACATCTCGGGATACATCGAGATGGGGGTGAATCCCGGCATGGTGTTGAGCTCGTTGACGAGCCAGCCCCGCTCCTCCTCGAGGAAGAAGTCGACCCGGCCGAGCCCCTCCACGCCGAGGGCGCGATAGGTGGCGAGGGCGAGCCGCTGCATCTCGGCCAGCTGGTCGGGTTCGAGCGGGGCGGGAATGAGCCGGCTCGCGCCGTCGTCGTACTTGTCGGCGTAGTCGTAGAAGTCGGCGCCGGGGATGATCTCGCCGGCCGTGCTCGCCTCCGGCGCCTCGTTGCCGAGCACCGAGATCTCGAGTTCGCGCCCGATGATCTCCTCTTCGATGATGACCGTGCGGTCGTAGCTGGCCGCCAGCTCGACCGCGGCGAGGGCTTCGTCGACCGTGGTCGCCCGCGACACGCCGACGCTGGACCCCATGTTGGCGGGCTTGACGAAGAGCGGGAGCCCGAGCTCGTCGATCGCGGCGGCGACCTCGGCGGCCTCGGTCGACACACTGCCGTCGGGGCGGCGCACCCCGCCGAACTCGTCGGTGTCGACGGTGAGCCAGCGGAAGCGGCCCTGGGGGATGCCGTGCGCGGCGAGATGGATCTTGGCCTTCACCTTGTCCATGCACAGTGCCGAGGCGAGCACGCCGGCACCGACATAGGGGACTCCGGCCACTTCGAGCAGGCCCTGCATCGTGCCGTCCTCGCCCATGGGGCCGTGGAGCACCGGCAGGACGACGGTGGGCTGGTCGGCGACCGCCGTGGCCGGGTCGGCCAACAGCGGCAGGGCGTCGACCGGCGGACCGTCGGCCGCGAGCCGGGCGGGAAGGGCCTGGGCGCCCTCGGCGAGCGCCTTCATCGCGCCCTCGGCCAACACCCACTCGCCGTCGCGGGTGATGCCCACCGGCTCGACGTCGTAGCGGGCAGGGTCGAGAGCGGCGAGCACGTGGCGAGCGGACACACACGACACGTCGTGCTCGGCGCTCCGGCCGCCGAAGAGGACGACGAGGCGAATCTTTCCCGGTGGTGACGTAGGCACTGGGGCCGACGGTAGTCGTGTCACACTGCTCACATGCGTTGGGTTGCTGCCGAGATCGCCGACATCGTCGGGGGCCGGCTCGCGCAGGGCGATCCGGCGACCGTGATCGATACGGTCACCCAGGACAGTCGCGAGATCGCCGACCTGGCCGACACCCCGGCCCTCTTCGTGCCGATCGTCGCCGATCGCGACGGTCACGACTTCGTCGGCGCCTCGGGCGCAGCCGCGGCGCTGTCGTCGAGGCCCGTGGCCGATCTCGTCGGCGTGCCCGCCGACATGGCCGTCATCGAGGTCGACGACACCGCACTTGCCCTTTCGGAGCTCGGCTCCGCCGGCCGGGCCCGGCTCCGGGGGCGGCCCGTGATCGGGATCACCGGATCGGTGGGTAAGACGACCACGAAGGACTTCCTCGCCGCGATCCTGGGGGCGGACCGGCCCACCCACGCGAGCCATCGTTCGTTCAACAACGAGATCGGGGTACCGCTCACCGTGCTGCAGGCGCCCGACGACACCGAGGCCCTCGTGCTCGAGATGGGCGCCCGGGGCATCGGCCACATCGCATCCCTGTGTGCGGTGGGTCGACCGACGGTGGGCATCGTGACCGTCGTCGGTGCGGCCCACACGAGCGAGTTCGGGTCGGTCGAGGCGATCGCGGAGGCCAAGGGGGAGCTCATCGAGGCCCTGCCGTCGGCCGCCGACGGGGGAGTGGCGGTGCTCGCCGCGGCGCACCCCCTCGTGATGGGGATGGCCGAGCGCACCTCGGCGACCGTGGTGACCTTCGGCCCCGGCGGCGATGTCACGGCCGAGTCGGTGACCCTCGATGACGAGCTCGTGCCCCGCTTCACGCTCGTCTCCCCGCAGGGTCGCGCCGATGTCGTGCTCGGGGCCCGGGGCACGCATCTGGTCGACAATGCGTTGGCGGCGGCGGCCGCCGCCCTCTCCATCGGTGTGCCGATGGGCGCCGTCGTGGCCGGTCTCGCCGAGCCGGTGCTCTCGCCGATGCGCATGGCGCTCGTGCGCACGGCACGGGGCACCCGGATCCTCGACGACACCTACAACGCCAACCCGCTGTCGGTCGAGGCCGCGCTCCGGTCGCTGGCTGCGATGCCCGTGGTGGCGGGGGGCCGTCGTGTGGCCGTTCTCGGCGAGATGGCCGAGCTGGGCGACGTCTCGGCGGCCGAGCACGCCCGCATGGGAACGGTCGCCGCGGACCTGGGCATCCACGTGATCGCCGTCAGCGCCCCCGACTATCTGGCCGCGCTCGATGCCGACCGCCCGGCCGATCTCGCCGCCGGGATCCCGGAAGCGCTCCGGCTCCTCGCCGACCCGCCGGTGGGGGCGCCGATCGGACCCGACGACGCGGTTCTGGTGAAGGGCTCGCGCGTCGCCGGCCTCGAACGCCTGGTTGTGCTGCTCGCCGCCTGAGCCCCGACCGGGGGAGGGCGCGTGTCAGTCCTCGGGTTGGACCACGAGCACGCTCGTCTTCGCATGGCTCGCGACCTTGCTCGACACGCTGCCGCGGAGGAACCGGGTGGCTCGACCGAGGCCGCGACTGCCGACCACGACGAGGTCGGCGTCGACCTCGTCGACCGCGTCGAGGATGGCCGAGGCGGCGTCGCCCTCGACGAGGTGACCGACCGCGTTCACCCCGAGGCCCTCGAGCAGACCCACCGCTTCGGCCCTGAGGGACTCGGGGCCGGCGAGCACGTCGAAGTTGGAACGGAACTCGTCCGGCAGTTCCTTCCACAGTCGCTCGGTCTCACTCACCGACGGGAGTCGGTAGGCGGTCACCGCATGCACCGTCCCCCCTTCGGTCAGCACACCGGCGGCGGTGGTCACCGCGTCGCGGGCATTGGCCGAGCCGTCGAAGCCCACCACGATCGTCGTCCATTGAGTCCGTCGAGGGTGACCCCCGCACGGTGTTGCTGCGGGCGGCTGAGGAGGCCGACCTGCTCGTCGTCGGGGCGCGGGGGCGCAGCGGGTTCGCCCATCTCGCGCTCGGATCCACGGCCACGTCGGTCATCGGTGACCCGCAGACACCGACGGTCGTCGTGCCCTAGGCGGTCAGCCCGTAGAGCTCGTCGTGGTGGGGGATCGGGGCCGGACCGTCTCTCGCCTCGATCCGCCAGCGTCCGTCGGATCTTCGGAGGATCATCTCGCGGTCGTGGAGATCGTGGTGGCAGCGACTACAGACCAGTACGAGGTTGTCGATGTCGGTTTCGCCGACGGGCCACCATGGCACGATGTGGTGGGCTTCGCAGCGGTCGGCGTCGGCGCCGCATCCCACCCAGCCTCGGTCTCTGGCGATCAGGGCCCGCCACTGGGCGACGGTGGCCGACCGGTGGTCTCGCCCCACCCAGATCGGTCGCCCCGGCCCGTCGAAGAGCATCGGCGTGATGCCGGCCGTGCAGGCGATGCGCTCGAGCACGGCCGGTGGGAGCGGCTGTCCGTCGGCCACGAGGGTGGCCAGGGGCCGACCGTCGTCGTCGGAGATGGCGTTGAGGTCGAGCACCGCGTTGACCTGGTGCTTCGGGTGGAGTGGCGAGGCCGCGGTCGCGCTGGTGAGCAGCTCCACGAAGGCATCGGCCATGCGCTGGGCGCGGCTCCGCATCGTGGCCGGGTCACCCTGGCGGCCGCCGTCGTCGCGCCACATCTCCTGCTCGCGCCGGTCGAGCGCGCGCTTGGCCACCTGGCCTCGCTCGGTGTCGAGGCTGAACTGGAACATCCACATGCCGTCGTTGTCGTGGTCGACCCAGTGCGACCCGGAGCGGTTGGCGCGCTGGCGCCGATGGCGGTCGGTGCCGTCGTCGGTCGCTCGCTTGCCCGACCACTCCCGCGCTCGCTTGGCGAACACGTCGGCGGGGGGCACCTCGCCGACGTCGAGCAACTCGGCCTGGGCTGCCTCCGGCGACACCTTCTCGGCGGCATCGGCCACCGCATCGGCGTGTTCGGATGTGATGCGGCCCTCCTCGAGCGCGGCCTCGACCTCCGGCAACTCCTGGAGCATCGACGCCGTCTTCGCCGTGCGAGCGGCTGCCCGGTCGGAGGTCTTCCCCTGCGTCCGGAGTACGCCCTTGCCGTCGAGCCCACGATCGCCGAGCCCGTCGACGGCTCTCACCAGTCGAGCCTCGTAGGCGGCGACGGCCCCCTTCAGTCGGCGGACCTCCGCGAACCGGTCGTTGAGTTGGCCACGCGTGAGGAGGTCGACCGGATCCTCTCGCAGATGCTGCTTCAACTCGGCGAACATGACCACACGCTAGACGAACATATGTTCGCCCCACAACCCCTCTGAGCAGGGAATCAGTCGATCGCCCGCGCGGATTCCGTGAGACGGGGGCCGGCGCTCCACGAGATCAGCGCGCTGCACGCACCGATGGCGACCACGAGCACGAAGATCGGCGTGAAGTCGGAGAGGGTCGGGTCGTTTCCGAGCAGGGTGATGGCGACGGCGATGGCGAGCGCGTTGCCGGTGTTCTGCATGGTCTGGTTGATGCCGGCGGCCCGCGCGTAGCCGGGTCCGTCGAGCTCCTCCACGGCGAGCGTCGGCGCCGACCCCCAGAACAGGCCCGACCCGATGCCGCCGGCGATGACCACGGTGAGCCAGAGGGTCAGGTTGGGTTCGTCCCCGATCGCCAGGGCCAACACGAGCGCGGCGATCGTCCACATGGCCGCTCCGGTCGCGGCCACCGGTCGAGGTCCGGTTCGGTCGACCATCCGGCCCGCCACCGGACCCATCAGGCCGGTCGCCAGGAAGTAGGGAGCGGCGAGGATCCCGGCTCCGCCGATCTCGTAGTCCCACACCTCGGTCAGGAAGAAGATCGCCGCGAACTGCATCGTGAAGAAGCTCGCGGCGAACGTGGCGATGCCCGCGTTGCCGGCGCGGAAGCTCCGATGGCGATACAGCGTGAGGTCGAGGATCGGGGCGGGGTGGCGAATCGATCGCCGCAGCAGCGTGGCGACGAGCACGAGCCCGACCGCCGCGGCGATGACGGTCCGGCGGTCGAGCCACCCCCACTCGTCGGTCTGCACGAGGGCGAGGATCAGCGAACCGACACCGAACATCAACAGGAGCGACCCGAGTGGATCGGGGAGTCGTTCGCGGCGCACGCCGTAGCTCTCCTCGAAGATGCGGGCGCCGACGGCCACGGCGATCAGCCCGATCGGGACCACGGCGAGGAACGCCCAACGCCAGCCGAGGTGCTCGACGATCACGCCGCCGACGGCGGGCCCGGCCGCCGCGGAGAGTCCGCCGCCCATGGTGAAGACGCCGATCGCGATGCCCCGCTTCTCGAAGGGGAACGCCTCGAGTACGAGGGCCAGGGAGGACGGTCCCGACAGTGCGGCCCCCAGCGCCTGGATGCACCGTCCGACGATGAGTACGCCCACGCCCGGCGCGGTGCCGGCGACCACTGATCCGAGCGCGAAGAGGCCGGTGCCGATCAGCGTGGTGCGTTTGCGGCCCCACTGGTCGCCGATCGCGGCACCCAGGACGACGGTCGATGCGCTCACGATGGTGAACGCGTTGATGGCCCACGAGAGCTCGGCGTTGCTCGCGTCGGGGAAGTAGTCGCCGAGGTCGACGAAGACCACGAACACGGCCGAGAGGGTCATCGCCACCTGGAAGGTCGCCAACGCCACGACGGAGACGGTGGCCCAGGCGTGTCGCATTGGCGGCACGGTACGGCATGGCGGCCCGCCGCGGCAGATCGTCGGGAGGCCCGGTGTCGGCGACCGGCTACTTCGGGTCGACCGGCATCTCGTCGGGTGGGAGTGGGGTGTTGGAATCGAGATAGCGCCGGAGCGTGTCGGCGTCGCAGTCGGGGCAGAGCCACACGACCTTCATCGACTGGATCGAGAGCTGGGTGCCCCTCGATTTGTCGAGGATCGCCTGGAGCGCTTCGCGCACGTCGGTGCGCCCGCAGGTGTCGCACTTCGGGGTCATGTCGCGGTCCCACACGGCACCGCATTCGCCGCACGTGATCGTGATCGTGCCGTCGACGCTGGCGCCCTCGAGGTTCTCGTCCTCTTCGCAGTGCGGGCAGCTGACCAGCGGCATGGTGGCGAGAGTAGCGTCGAGTCCATGACCGCACCCCTGCGCATCGTGGGCCACGACCACGTCGTCCTCAACGTCTCCGATCCCGAACGGTCGCTGGCCTGGTACCGCGACAAGCTCGGGCTGGCCCCTGAACGCGAGGCCGAGTGGCGGGCGGGCGAGGTTCCGTTCCTGTCGCTGCGGTTGAACGAGACGACCGTGATCGATATGTTCACCGCCGACCGGACCGGCACCAATGTCGACCATTTCTCGATGCGGGTGGCCGACGACGTCGACCTCGACGCGGTCGCCGCGTCGGGCGAGTTCGAGGTGGTGGCGGGGCCCATGCGCATCTGGGGTGCGCAGGGCCACGGCGTCGGGATCTACGTGAAGGACCCTGACGGCAACACCGTCGAACTCAAGCACTACGGACCCGATCGTGACGACGGCTGAGCCGACGCGGCGTAGGTTCTTTCACCCGACCCCTCCCATGATCGTGAGCAAGCGATGAGCGTCCCCGACTTCCGAACCGTGACCGTGCAGGAGCTCGCCCGGCGGGTTCGTGACCACGAGCTCAGCGCGAGCGAGGTCACCGAGGCGGCATTGGCCCGCATCGACGAGCTCAACCCGGTCCTCAACGCCTTCGTTGCGGTCGACGCCGAGGCGGCCCACGCCCAGGCCGCCGTCATCGACGCACGGCTCGCCGCCGGCCAGGAGGTGGGTCACCTGGCCGGCATCCCGATCGGCGTGAAGGACCTGGAGAACGCCGAGGGGTTCGTCACCACGCGCGGCTCGTTCGTGACCGGTGGGACCGGGCCGGCCACCGCCGATTCCACCGAGGTCGCCCGGCTGCGCGCCGCCGGCTGTGTCGTCCTCGGCAAGACCAACACCCCCGAGGGCGGCTGGACGGGCGACACCTACAACCCGGTCTTCGGCGCGACCGTCAACCCGTGGAACACCGAGCGTTCGCCCGGCGGATCGTCGGGCGGATCGTCGGCGGCCATCGCGTCCGGCATGGTGCCTTTGGCCACCGGGTCCGACGGTGGCGGTTCGATCCGGATTCCGTCGGCGCTCACGGGGATGTCGGGCCACAAGCCCTCGCAGGGGCGGGTGCCGGGCGGCCCGTCGCCGATGGGGGCCAGCGACCTCTCGACGGTCGGGCCCATGGCACGGCGCATTCGTGACGTCGCCCTCGCTCTCGACGTCGTGGCCGGACCCCACCCGGGCGACCTCCGGTCGCTCGATGCGTCGACGCGGTCGTATCGCGAAGCCCTGGCCGAGCCGCATGCGCCGAAGCGGGTGTTGTGGGCACCGTCGGTCGAGGGCCAGGAGCCCGACAGCGAGATCCACACGATCTGCCGGGCCGCCGTCGACCGTATCGCCGATGCCGGGGTGGAGGTCGTGGAGACCGGACCGGTGTTCGACGACCTGATGGGTCCGTTCGCCCTGTTGTTCTTCGGCAGCATGGTTCCGGGGTTCCGGGCGGCCATCGAGGATCCCGACGTGATGGCTCGCGTCACGCCCGGGTTGCAGGGGATCCTCGGCTACGCCAACGAACTGCTCACCCCCGACTCGGTGGAGGAGGCCCGCAGGAGCTCACAACGCCTGTCGCTCGGTCTGGCCGCCCGGATGGCCGGGTTCGATGCGCTGCTGTCGCCGACGGTGGCCGGCCAGACGCCGGTCTCGGAGCGGCAGGGCACGATCGACAGGGAGGAGAGTGATGCCTGGATCAGCTACACCTACGGCTTCAACGTGACCCGGCGTCCGGCCGGGACGACCAATGCCGGGTTCACTGCCGACGGCATGCCGGTGGGCCTCCAGATCGTCGGCCACCAGAACGACGACCTGGGCACGCTGATCACCACGGCCTGGGTCGAGGATCTCCTCGGCTTCGACCCCGTCGCCCCGCTCTGAACCGCGCCGGCGTGACGGGTGTCTGACACCGGTGTGACGGGTCAGGAGGGGAAGGCTTCGTCGAAGAAGGCCTGGAAGTCGGGGGTGGCGGGGCCGCTGTAGCCGCAGAAGTTGACCGAGCCGTTGGTTGCGGTGATCAGGTACTGCTGGCCGACCTCGAACGAGAAACCGGCGATCAGGGCCTCCATCCCGGGCTGGGCGTGGAGTTCGACGAGCGTCGTGGTGTCGTCGCCGCCGGCGAACCAGCGGTCGACCTCGAGCGTCACGATCTCGCCGTCGATGGCGGTGGCGGTGCCGGCGAATGCCGGTGACATGTCGGCCAGGATCGCGGCCTCGGGCACGAGGCACGACGCCATGATGTCGTCGACGCCGAGCGAGAGGACGAGTGGGGGACCGGCGGCCGTCTCGGTGCCGCTGTCGTCGTCGCCGAGGTTGGCGACGACGAAGCCGCCCACCACGAGCAGGACGAGTGCCGCCGCTGCGGCCACGAGCCAGCGCGTACGTGACGTGGGGATCGACAGCTCGGCTGTCTCAGGGGTGTCGGGGGAATCGGGGGTGGTCATGATCTGCTCCAGTCGGGCACGAGACGACGGCGTCGTCAGGGGTTCGACGGCCACGTCGTCGGGGAGCGGGTCGAGGCGTCCGAGTTGATCTCGGAGGTTGTCGTCGTTCACCGTTCTCCCTCCTCGTGGCCGTCAACCCGTTCATGTCCGGCCGGAGCACGATCCTTACGGGAGATCTCCTCTTGCAGGCGTCGGCGGATGCGGTTGAGGCGCACGCTCACCGCGTTTGCGCTGCTCTCGAGCACTTCGGCGATCTCGCGGGGCTCCAATCGTTCCCAGGCCCACAGGCGCACGATCTCCCGGTCGTCGTCGCTCAGTCGCTCCATGGCGTCGTGCAGGGCGGCGTCGGCCTCGCTCGTCCAGTCCGAGCCGGGGTTGCCGGCGCCGATGGCTGCGGTCCGTGCCGCCTTGTCGGCCAGGTCGAGACGCCGGACGGTGCCGCGGCGATGGTTGGCGAGGCACCGGCGGGCCACGCCGTAGGTCCAGGGCAGGTGGCGATCGGACGGGAGGTCGTCGAGGCGACGCCAGATCGTGAGGAGGACGTCGTTCAGTACCTCGTCGGCATCAGCCGGTGCACACCGACGGCCGAGGTAGCGCTGGAGCGGCTCGTAGACATCCGCGAGCGCGGCGTGGAACGCGTCGCGGCGCGCCTGGTCGCTCGATGCCGTGGTGTCCATCGTCGTTCCGACGTCGCTCGCCTCGATCTGGTTCCCGGGCCGGGTCAGCTGCTCGGGTCAGGCGCTCGCCGCGACCGGCTCGCGTGCCGGAGCGGTCGAACGGTCGAGGCCGATCGTGCGGGCGACGCGGGCCAGCGGGCCGGTGGCTCGACGCCGGAGGAAACGGTTGAGTTCGCCGATGTCGAAGTCGCCGTTGACGAGGAAGACGTCGCGGGCCATGCCCTGCTGGGTCGAGACATCGGCGGCCTCGATCGACAGTCCGTGGTCGGCGAACCAGCGACAGATGGCGTGAAGCAGGCCGGGGCGGTCGGGCGACACGACCCGTACGAACGTGCTGTCGCCCGCTTCGCCGAGGATCGCCGCGTCGGTGTGGTCGGCGGGCGCGAAGGCGGGCAGGTCGCCCGGGTCGTCGAGCCCGCCCGCCTGGTTGGCCACGTGGAGGCGTTCGCCCACACGGTCCCACCTCGATTGGGGGATCGGGGTGTCGGCGTGCACGGTCACGGCGTGCAACGCGAGGTTCATCTCGGGCCAGGTCATCGCCGATGCGGAGACGACGGAGAGGCCTTCCTGCGCGAGCACGGCGATGGTGTCGGCGAGCAGGCCGGCCCGGTCGGAGCCGACCACGGTGAGCCGGTGGGTGCCATCGGCCCCCACCGGCTGCACCGCAGCGCGCAGCTCACCTCCCTTCGGTCGTGGATGGCACAGGGTCAGGTCGGCGGCGAGCACCCGGGGCGGGGCGCTCAACAGCCACAGCGGGGAGACGCCCTTCATCAGGCGCGACACGGCCGGTCCGCTGAGCGAGGTCTCGGCGAGGAGTTCGCGCAGGGTGGCGGTGCTGGCGGTCGTCGCTTCGTTGCGATGCTCGGTGGCGCGCACGTGGATCATGTTCTCGAGCACGTCGCCGAAGGCATCCGGGCTGGCGAGCAACCACGAATGGCCACCGCGGACGACCTGGCCCTCGGCGCCGAAGGTGGAGCAGAACGTGTCGAAGGCAGACATGGGGATCACACCATCACGATCGCTCCACAGCACGGTCACGGGTAGGTCGTCCGCGGCGAGTCTGGCCATTTCACGGCGGAGGTCGGCAGAGACGGCGACCAGGGCCGTGGTCGCGACCCGGATGGGGTCGCGACCGGCGTTTTCGAGGAAGGCCCGCTGGGCGTGGCGGGCCCGGGCCCCGCGCGGCGAGGGGGAGAGGGTGCCGAGCACGGGGTCGATGATCGAGCGGCACATGTCGCCGAGGCCCTGGCGTTTCACCCCCGACCAGATCGCGTCGGGGTCGCCGACCGAGTTGAGGATCACGAGGTGGCGGACCCGGTGCGGATGGTCGTGGGCCAGCATCGTGGCCACGCCGCCGCCGAAGCTGTGGCCCATGACGATCACGGGTTCGTCGATGCCGATCGCATCGAGGAAGGCGTCGACCCATTCGGCGAAGGCCGGCAGCGACTGGTCGTGGAGGGGCAGTCCCGCAGTGCGGCCGAAGCCCGGCAGGGAGGGCGCGATCACCCGACAGTTGCGGGCGGTCAGGCGCCGCAGCGACCGCTGGTAGACGCGATGGTCGAGGCCCCAGCCGTGAAGGAACAGCACCGGCAGGCCGCGACCGCCGGTGGCATAGTGGACCCGCTGGCCCTGCACCGTCGTCGTCGCCGAGATCATGCTCGAGAAGGTAGGAAACGTCTGTCTCGGCTCCGCGTCGCCCGTGTGAACGGCGCGAGAACGGCGGCTGACTCGGGCCTTGTCCGACTCAGGCCTTGTCCGGCTCAGGCCTTGTCGGCGGTCGGCAGTTGGACGCCGAACAGCCACTTCGTCACTGCGATCTCGACCAGGACGACGGTGCCGACGTCGGGGTCTTCCGGCAGGGTGATGTCCCAGCCGTACTTGGCCAGGAACGCGGCGGCCACGTCGGCGGGCCGATCGGTCGGGTGGACGGTCGCCGTGCCCTCGCCGACGATCGGCGCGTCGCCGTCTTCGAGACTCAGGCTCACGGCCGGGTTCGCGGCGATGTTGCGGACCCGGACCGAGCCCGCCCCCGTCCCGACCCAGATGCGATCGGCCATGGCGACGAACCAGACGGGGGCGAGGTGCGGGCGCCCGTCGGGGCGGGTCGTCGCCATCCAGACGTTTCGCTCGTCGTGCAGCCGCGTGGCGGGATCGGCGTTCATGGCCGCATCGTAGGGCGGCCGTCGCGGCAGTTCGTTTCCGCCGACCGATCGGGTATCGTCGTCGGCTCCGGGCGATTAGCTCAGCTGGCTAGAGCGCTGCCTTCACACGGCAGAGGTCGAGGGTTCAAGTCCCCCATCGCCCACCATTCGAAAGTGCAGGTCAGAGTCGGTTTCTGGCTCCTGCCGCAATCGGTGAGACAAGACGCCATGAGCGTCGGTCCCGCATTCGTCCCGCATGAGAATCATTGTGGGTGTCGGATGGGGATCACCCCGCCGGTCGTTCCGTCGGCAGTGAGCGCCTCGACGGTCCAGCGGCCGACAACCTCGCCCAGCCGGTCGGCAAGCTCCGCGGGATCGACGGCCTCGACGGCGGCCCAGAGTCGCCGCGCAGCAAGCGCGTCCGCGGACGTGCCAAACAGCTCGTCGATCAGTTGGTCATAGAGCCCCTCGACGTACTCGCCCAACGTTCCCCCGATCTGCCACGTATCTCTATCAACTGCTGAAGGTGCGGGCAGGGTTCACCTTCGCCAAACAGCTGACGATGCGTCACGCCGGGGCTGTAGAGATTGCGCCTGCAAGTGGATGGCCTGCTCTTCGGTGAGCCACCGGCACTTGCACACTTACGCCTTGACGAGTGGTGGACTTGCGCACTTGCGCACTTGCCCGTTGGCGGACCTGCACACTTGCGCGTTCGCCCCTTCCGCGACCTGTTCTGCGACTCTTCACCTGAGAACCGACTTCAGGCGAACTGCTTTTCGGGTCTCGGCCTGACTTCTGCCGGGCCAGAGGGTGTCCTCGGGCGGACGCGTCAGCGACGGAAGCGGCCCAGCGCCGCGCGTCGACGGGCCGTGAGCACGGCGCGTCGCTCGTCTGCGGTGACACGTCGCTCCGAGGCCGGCAGGACCTCGTCCAGGTCCGCCGCGTCGACGAGGCGACACGTCGCCACCGGGGCGACGTCGGCCTGATTCCATCGGAAGAGGAGCAGGCCCTGGGTGGCGCCCGCCAGGTCGAGCCAATTCTGCACGCCGGGATCGGTGTGGCTGAGCACCGCCCGCAGCCGGCCGTTGTCGAGCGTCGCCTGGCTGCCGTTCAGGCTGGTCTGTCGGTTGACCCATTCGGTCGACTGCCCCCAGATGTCGCCGAGTTGGACGTTCCAGTACGCGCATTCCGGGATCTCGACCTCGACGACGAGGGCCTGGTTCGCGGCGATCTCGTACCAGCACTCGGCGTAGTCCTGGCCGACGAGCCCGCCGAGCTCGGCGGCATCCGGGCTCGGGCGGACGTGGGCGAACGAGTTGACCTCGCCACGCTCCAGGTGCCGGCGATAGTAGGCGTTCCAATACGGCGGCACCCGCTGGACCTCGGTGGCGACGGAGCCCAGCCTCGCGGCGAGAACGTCGCCGGTCGGTCTCTCCGGCGGTGGCGCACCCACGCATCGCAACGACAGGTCGGCGAGCTGTTCGCCTTCCCAATCGCTCAGGAACTGACGCACGAGCAGCGACGTTCGTTTCGCCGGCAACTCGAACCATGGATGTCCGGTGTCACCGGGATCGGGAGCGGAGCTCAGGGTGATCGAGAAGTTCCCGTTTCGGTCGGCGCCGAGATCGGTGCGGTCGATGCTCAGAAGCTGCGCGATCTCGCCGCTTCCCCAGTCCATCCTCATCACGGTCAGACCGAGGAAGGCGACGGTGCCGACGTTGCCTTCCAACACGTAGGTCTCGACGAGATCGAGAGGCGCGCTCTGGTAGAAGGCGTCGGGATTGTCGAGACCCATCTTGTTGGGATGAACCCATCCGAGCTCGGGGTGCAGCGGGTCGTCGTTCTCGAGGGTGTTGAGCGTTGCCTTCACCAGGGATCGCAGAACGTGCTGGACCCCTTCGGCCTCGTCCAGCTCGGACGTGTGCAGCTGGTCGTCGGCGAAGACATAGTCGACGGCGCCCTTGAGGTCCTCGCAGAACTCGATCCAGGCGTGTCGAAGTTCAGTCATGGCGCCACCCTAGGCAGCGAGCGGTTTCACGCTCACGAAACTGGGACGAAACCGTCTTCCTCGGCATCGAAGACGAGCACCTCGGGCTGGCCGTTGCCGAGGAACGGCTTGTCCGGTGCGAGCGAGCCCGACGGCGCGCCGATGAGGTCGAACTCGCCGAGGTCGTAGCCGGCTTGCAGGAACGATTCGGTGGTGAGTTCCGGTCCGGCCGCCGCGGCGAACAGGACGAAGGTGTTCCACGCCGCGCAGGCGCGGATGGTGACGGCAAGGGGGTCGAGCTCGCCTTCTTCGACGAAGGGTTCCATCGTGACGCCGAGGCGCTCCGACACTTTGTCGATGCATTCGGTCGTCCCGTACAAGCCGTCGACATAGAGGAACTCGAGGGCGGTCACGCCGATGGCGAGCAACGTCTCCGTGAGAGCGGGATCTGCACCGAGCGCACGAAGCGTGGCGACGGTGGTCCCCGCGTGGACGACGCCAACGTCGTTGCGACCGGCCCGCTGCAACGCGGCGAGCGAGCCGGCTATCGAGCCGTCGAGGTTGAACACCCATTCCGCTCCTGCAGTGGTCCACCGCTCCACAGAGATGTCCAGCTCGTTCTCGGCAGCGAGGAGGTCCTCGGTTGCGCTGATCTGTTGCACTGCTTCCTCGACGACGGTGGCGCCGATTGCCTCGAGCGCATCGACGGCTGCGCCCATGCGGGGACCAGGATCGCTGCCGGCGTAGACGACGACGTTGGCGCCGCCGATGCGGTCGGCGAGCAGCGGTATGCCCGCAATGGCGAGGTCGGTGTCGCTGATGGCGGTCGTCATCAGCCGACCCTCGGCATTCGCGATGGAATCCTGCCCGATCCCCTCGGTGTTGATCACGAGTGTCTCATGGGTGTCGGCGTAGCAGTCGGTCCCACCGAAACCGTCGAGGAGAAACCCGATGACGAGGAACGACTCGATGTCCTCGGTGAGTGCGATGCACGCAGCCTGATGCGCCGTCAGGTCGATGATCGGCCAGCGCTCGGTGTGGATCTCGACAAGACGGCCGCCGACGCCGCCGGCCTCGTTCGTGAGGTCGGCCAGCGCCTGGTAGGTATCGGTGAGGTCGCCGATGTTGGCGAACTGGTCGACATCGGTCAGCGCAATCCCGACGGTGATGGTCTCGCTGGTGACTCCGGGGGCGGAGGCCGGAAGCGGCTCGTCGGGCTCGGGCGTGTCGTTGTCGTCGGGCTCGGTGGTGTCCGGCTCGGTGTCATCCGCGGGCGATGTCGTGGGGGCGGTGCTCGACGACTGCTCGGCGTCGCTCGACGGTTCGCTGTCGGAGCCGCAGGCCGCCGCAAGGAGGGCGAGACAGAGGGCGAGGGCCGTGATGCTGGGTCGAATCGTTCGGCTTCGAGAGCGGACAGTCATTGTCAGG
>JBDQKM010000045.1:0-20148 GCA_040263275.1 Acidimicrobiales bacterium | reverse complement strand
CGAGGGTGCCGTCGAGGCGGTGGAGACGGCCCTGGCGATGAGCGGGGCGGTCGTGGCGAAGTTCGTGTGGCGGTAGGTGCCGAGGGCGGAGCCGGGCTCGGCTGCGGCCCGTTTGACCGCCTTCTCCCAACGGTCGACCTCGCCGAGCGCGACGGCCCAGGCGGTGTACTGGCGCAGCATCCCCATCTCGGCCGCCCGCTCGACGTGTTCTGCCTCGGAGTCGTGGAGGAACCGCCGGAACGACTCGATGCGGATCCAGGCTCCGGAGCCCGCGGCGGTGCGAACCCGCAACTCCCACGAGCGGACCACCGCGGCGATGCCGAGTCCGGCGATCACGCCGCCGATCGCGATGAGCGGGTACCAGGCCTCCCCGGTGCGGTTCGACATCGCCGCCCCGACGGCGAGCACCGCGCCACCCGCCAGGACCGCGAGCACGCCGAGCGCGATGGCGAGGGCGCGGCGCCAGCGGCCACGGGCATCCCAGAGTCCGCTCGACCGTCGCCACTCCTCGAGCCGGGACTCGAGCTGGTTCCATCCGGCGGTGAAGGTCGGGTCGTACTTCTCGAGGTCGATCACCGACGAACCGCCGAACATCCGGTCGAGGACCTGCCCCACCGCCTGATTCGCCTGTGTTGGTCCTCGGCTGATGGTCGGGTGGTCATCGTCGGGATCGAGAACGATCTCCTCGCGGATGGCGCACTCGAGCAGCCACGCCATCTTGTGGTCGGCGTGGACCCGTTCGAGGTGGACGACGCCACCGACCGAGGCGCTCATGTCCCTCGGGGGTTCGAACTCGATGGTGGTCATCTCGCGCAGTTCGGTGTGGTCGACGCGGCGTTGAGGGGCAGCGGGGTCGTCGGGGCCGAAGGCGGCGTCGACCGTGCCCCCTTCCCACATCCACTCGCGGCCGGCACGACGGATCATCGGCGAGAGGGCGATTGCACCGAGCAGGGCGGAGACGGCGGCGATCACGGGGGGCGTCCTCCAGCCGGCGCCGGGATCGGGTGCCGGGCCCGTGGGCGCGACGACGGCTGCGGTCGCCACGGGCTCCCCGAGGGTGGCCCACACGGTCAGGAATTCGCCCGGGTCGACCTGGTCGTGGCGGACGACAAGGTGGCCCGGACCGATGCGTTCGGCGGTGCAGCCGCCGGTGTCGCCGGTCGCACCGGTGTCGCACTCGAGGTCGGTGAGTTCGCGGTCGGCCGTGACGTGGATCTCGATGCCGCGGATCGAGACCGACCAGCCATCGCCCACGGCGTTCCACCCGACCCGGTCGCCTGAGACCAGCGCGGTGTGGGGGTACGAGAGGGTGTAGCGGTGGCGGTTGCTAATGGTCGACACCGGGTCGCCCACCCGCAGCTCGGTGCCGAGCCACCAGCTGAGCACCTGGAACTGGTCGGGCGCAGTGGGGGAGTCGACGGTGAACGTCGCGGTCGTGGGGACGTCGGGGAGCTGGCGCAGCAGCCCATGACGCCGGCTGGAGCCGAAGTCGTAGTCGATCACCTCGACGACGAGCGCATTGCCGGTCGAATCGATGTCGGCATGGGCCCAGTAGGCGGCGATCCGCTCGGTGTCGCCGATGAAGGCCCCCGCGATCGCGAGGAGGCCCATCGCAACGGCCCCGAGTACGAGCAGGATCCGGTCGAGGCGCCGCCGCCCTTCAGGTCGCATCAGCCGAGTCTGTCACTCAGTCGTCGCCGGCGAGTTCCTTCTTGCGCTTGAGGTAACCCTTCACCATCTCGCCGAAGTGCTCCGGGTTGTACACGTCCTCCTCGTACTTCCACATCCCGTTGCCGGCGTAGTGGAGGATGGTGATGTTGGCTTCCTGGTGGATGGAGCCGTCGCCGGGATCGGCGAAGCGGTTCCACACCCGGGCGATCACCCAGCCCTTGTCCTCGTCGATCGTGTACCAGTCGATCGGGAAGTAGATCATCTCGGTGTTGGGCCAGGTGTCCATCGTCGACTGGATCCAGTTGTAGATCGCCTCGCGGCCACCGAAGCGGCCGAAGACGTGCTCGACATAGGTGGCGTCCTCGGTGAACTGGTCGGCCCACTCCCGCCAGTCGTGCGACGTGGCGGCCCGCAGCGCTCGCTGCTGGTACTTGTCGAATTCCTCTTCGAGTTCTTCTCTCGTCCAGCGTCCCATGTGATCCTCCCGGGGTGTGTCCTGAGAGTCTGGCCCACCGCAGGCGGTGGCTCCAGATCACCAGGCGCAGAGATCGCGGGCAGTGGCCACGATGTCGGCGGCGGCCGGGCGGTAGGCGTCCTCGAGCGGTGGGCTGAAGGGTACGGGCACGTCGAGTCCGCCGAGGCGGCGAACGGGCGCGTCGAGGTCGGCGAAACACTCGTCGGCGATGGTCGCGGCGATCTCGGCGCCGACGCCGCCCAACCGGTTGGCCGCGTGGACGACGAGGGCGCGACTCGTGCGGGCAACCGACTTCGCGATCGTGTCGACGTCGAGCGGCTTGAGGGTGCGGAGGTCGATGACCTCGGCATCGAGTCCCTCGTGGGCGAGGACATCGGCGGCGGCGGTGGCCTCGTGGCGCATGGCGCCGTAGGTGACGATCGTGACGTGGTGGCCGGGGCGGACGACCTCGGCCTGACCCAGCGGGACCACGGTGCCGGGGGAGGGAAGCGGTCCCTTGAGCGAGCGGTAGAGCGGCTTCGACTCGAAGTAGATGACCGGGTTGTCGTCGTCGATCGCGGCCCGCAGGAGCCCGTAGGCGTCGTGGAGTGTGGAGGGTGCGACGACCTTGAGACCCGGCGTGTGGACGAACCACGCCTCGGGGTTCTGGGAGTGGAACGGCCCCGACCGGAGGTTGCCGTCGGCGGGCGCGCGGATGACCCACGGCACGGCGCCGCCCCACCGATAGTGGGCGGTCGCCGCGAACTGCACGATGGAATCGAACCCCGTGCTGATGAAGTCCGCGAACTGGAGTTCGATCACCGGCCGCAGGCCCATGAGTGCCATGCCGTTGGCCGCGCCGATGAATCCGAGTTCGGTCATGGGCATGTTGCGCACCCGCTTGGGTCCGAAGCGGTGCGAGGCGTCCCTGGTCACCTTGAAGGCGCCACCGAAGGGCGCCTCGACGTCCTCGCCGAGGATCAGCACCCGTTCGTCGGCGTCCATCGCATCGACGAGTCCGGCGCTGATCGCGTCGAGGTAGGTGCGCGACTCGGCATCGCTCATGCCCACACCCCGTCGGTCACGGTTGCGGGGTCGGGCCAGGGGCTCGCTTTCGCGGAGGTGAGCGCAGCCTCCACCTCGGCGGCCACCTCCTGATCGATCGTTCGCAGGGCGTCGAGAGCGATGCCGCGTTCGGTCAGACGGCGCTCGAACGTCGCCAGCGGGTCGCGCTCGTGCCAGTGCTCGAGGAGCTCGTCGGGCACGTACTCGAACCCGTCGTGCACGGCGTGGCCGAGCATGCGCATCGTCTCCGCCACGATCACCGACGGGCCACCGCCGTTGCGGGCGCGATTCACCGCGGCCTGCGATGCCTGGTGGAGCGCCTCGACATCGTTGCCGTCGACGTCGACCGAGTGCACGCCGAGGGCCCGTGAGCGGGCGGCGATGTCGGGATTGGCCGAATGCCGGGCGACCGGGGTGGAGTACGCGTACTGGTTGTTCTCGACGACGATCACCACGGGGGCATTGTCGAGGGCCGCGAGGTTCAACGACTCGGCGTAGAGCCCGGTGATCGAGCCGCCGTCACCGGTCCAGGTCATGGCGACCCGAGGTTCGCCCCGCAGCCGGAAGGCCATGGCCGCGCCGACGGCGACGGGCAGCGACTGGGGCAGGTGGGAGATGAAGCCGATGATGTTGCGGTCGAGGTCGCCGCAGCCGTGGATGTTGGCGTCGCGACCGCCGCTCGGTCCGTCGACCCGACCGAGTTGGTGGGCCAGCAACTCGTGTGGGGTCATGCCCCGCACGAGATAGGCGCCCAGGTCCCGGTGCATCGGGGCGACCACGTCGTCGTCCTCGAGGCACAGGGCCGGTCCGACCGAGACCGCCTCGTGGCCGCGCTGGTTGAACGTCCCGCCGACCCCCTGCCCCGTGAGCCACAACGTGCGGATCGCGTCGTCGAGGGTCCGCGTGAGACGCATCCATCGGTAGGTGACGAGGGGATCGAGGTCCATCGCCGCCGAGTCTGGCGCTACGGGCGGTACTCCGCCACCGTGATCAGCGGTGGCCGCTCGTCGACGAGGGCTTCGACCGGGTCGAGATCCGGGCGCAGGAGCACATGGCTCCACTCCGGTTGCCACTCGATGTCGGAGCGGCGCAATCCCACGTGGAGGATCTCCATCGCCTGGACCGACAGTTCGTCGAGCGGTCGGTTGCGGTGCACCCGGACCCCGAGATCGACCTGGGCGAGTCGTTCGAGTCCGACGAGCGCGGCGATGTCGATGAGGAGTCCGGTCTCGACGCCGTAGCCGGTACTGAAGGGCACCTGCTCGAGGATGTCGCGACGGGCGGCGTATTCACCGCCGAGCGGTTGGCGAACCGAGGTGAGGTGGGGGAACAGGGTCGCGAGCAGTGGGCGGGCCATCAGCTCCGTGGTGCGACCACCCCCCGTTCCGCCGATCTCCGGACGTTCGTAGTAGCCCTTCACCATCGCCACGGAGGGGTCGGTCAGCATCGGGCCGACCAGGCCGGTCACGCAGGCGGGGGTGAACGAGGTGAGGTCGGCGTCGATCCACACGATGAGATCGCCGGTCGACGCGGCGACGCTCTTCCAGAGCACGTTGCCCTTGCCGCGCCCCGGACCCTGGCTCGGGAGGATGTCGGCGACCCGCACCACGGTCGCTCCGGCGGCCCTCGCCACGGCGGCCGTGTCGTCCTCGCTGCGGTCGTCGATGACCAGGATCTCGTCGACCAGCTCGTGGCCGTTGGACGCGAGGTGTTCGTCGATCGCGCTGACGATCGTGGCGATGGTCGCCTCTTCGTTGCGCGCCGGGATGCAGACCGAGATGGTGTGATCGCCCTTGACGTCTCGCAGCATCGGCAGCGGGAAGTCGTCGGCGGAGTGGCTACGGACCTCGGTCATCTGGCTCCAGGCTACGAGGACGACTCAACCGATTCCCATGAGACGCAGGATCGTCGGTGGTGGATCGGTGTCGCCGGCGGCGAGCATCGCCGCCCGTTCGACGTTGGCGGGATGGAATCGGTGGTTCGTCCAGCCGGACCAGTCGCCTTCGAGCATGGCATCGAGCGAACCCGCAGTTGCGACCGAACGCAGGTAGCGCTGCAGGGCGCGGACCTCGGCCTCGCCGCCCACTTCGCCGTGGCCGGGCACGACGGTGGCGCCCCAGCCGAGAACGATGTCGAGCTGTTCGGCCCACTCGGTCGGGTTCCCGGCCCAAGCCGGCGGGATGACACCGAACGTGGCCATTGCCCCGGCGATCACCACGTTGGCATCGGGGATCTGGACGACGAGGTTCTCGCCGACCTGCCCGTGGGTGGGAGCGACCACCACCCGGCTCGAGATCCACGCTGCCTCTCGGACTGTGTGGGACACCGGTCTCGTGACGAGGTCATCGAACTCGTGGGCGAGGTCCGGCGCCAGGTGGCGGTAGGCGTCGGTGTTGGGCGGTTGGTCGAGCAGGGCGCTGGTCTCCGCCCGGCCGTAGACCGCCGCGAGCGGGTAGGCCGAACTCCCGCCGACATGGTCGATGTGGGGTGACGTGTAGACGAGGTGGCGGATCGGCACGCCGGTGTCGGCGAGGGCATCGGCGAACTCGCAGGCATGCGCGGGGACGGTGCACGCGTCGACCACGACGATGCCGTCGGGCTCGAACACGGCCACGCTGTTGGCCGATCCGAACCCCGTCGCCGGCCGCTGGGCCAGCAGGACCCCGTCGGCGACCTCGATCAGCTCCACACGAGCGAACGTAGCCGCCGCACGGCCGGGTCGGAACCACGGCTTCATCGACGGGGCGGCGCGGCCGATGCTCTCTACGATGACCGCGATGAACACCCGCCTCCCTCGATGCGCCGCGACCCTCGTCGTGGCCGTCGCGCTGGCGGCCACGGCCTGTGGAGCCGACCGCACGCCGCCGCCGGTGGCGGCCGCGGCCGCTCCCGCACCGACGATCGCGCCCGAACGGGCCGTCGACGCGCCGATCACGCCGTCGACCACGGCAGGGGAAACGACAACCACCACCGCCGTGCCGGTGGATCCGTACGAGACGTTCGTCGCGAACATCGTCGAGGAGGTCGAGTTCCTCGATGCCTTCGTGGAACCCGACGGTGACCCGGCCCGGTTCGAGTTCGCGATCACCAACCCGACCTATTTCGGGAACCCCCTCGGACTGATGGTCACCGACCGCAGCGACGACGGTCGCTGGCTGAAGGTGCAGATCCCCGTGCGCCCGAACGGCACGGAAGCCTGGATCCGGGCCGAAGACGCCGAGGTGACCTCCCACCGCTTCCGGGCCCGAGTCGACCTGACCGAACGGGCCGTGACGGTGTGGGACGGGCCCGACATGGTCGTCGAGACGGTTGCCGTCATCGGCAAGCCGACCACGCCGACCCCGCTCGGCCGGTTCTTCGTCAACGACCTCATCGAGAAGTGGGACACGAGCGCGTACGGCCCCTACATCCTGAGCCTGTCGGGGTTCTCGGAGGCGATGGACACCTTCGCCGGTGGCATCCCGGTGATCGCGATCCACGGCACCAACCGTCCCGAGCTCATGGGCGGCGCCCATTCCAACGGCTGTATCCGGATCCCCAACGACGTCATCCGGGTTCTGGCCGACACCGTGCCGATCGGGACCCCCGTCGAGATCGTCGCGTCGTAGCCTCTCGGGATGGACCGACTCGTCGCTTTGTGGGAGTGGACCTACGTCGCGGCCAGAGAACTGCTCGACGAATGGTCGAAGGACCGCGTGGGGGGCCTGGCCGCAGAGATCGCGTTCTTCTCGCTGCTCGGGTTCTTCCCGGCGGTCGTCGCCCTCGCCGCCGCGCTCGGCTCGGCCGACGCCCTGATCGGCGAGAGCACCGCGGCCGACATCGAGACGTGGTTGGTCGATCGGATGGTCGACGTGTTCGGCGGCGACAACAGCCTGGAGGAGACCGTCAGAGAGCTCTTCGAGGGCGGCAACGGTGGCGCGCTCACGGTCGGTGCGTTGATCGCTGTCTATGCCGCCTCACGCGGGTTCACCGCGGTGGTGCGGGCCCTCGACGTGGCGTACGACCACGACCACCTCCGCGGGTGGCTGTCGACCCGGCTCGTGGGGCTCGGGCTCACCCTCGTCACCGTGTTGGTTGCCGCCGTCGTGCTCACGATGATCGTCGTCGGCCCCCTCCTCGGAGAAGGCAACGAGCTGGCTTCCGATCTCGGCATCTCGTCGGTATTTGGCACGTTGTGGGACTGGTTGCGCTGGCCCCTGGTCTTCCTCGTGCTCGTGGTCTGGGCGGCAACCGTGTACCACGTGGCCCCGAACCACACGTCGCCCTGGCGATCCGAGCTTCCCGGGGCGCTGGTCGCCGCGGTCTGGTGGTCGGTGGTGTCGCTCGGGTTCAGTTCCTACCTGGCGGTCGCGAGCTCCGGTGCCAACGCGATCTTCGGGCTGCTCGGTGGCGCGATCAGCCTGCTGTTCTGGCTCTACCTGATGTCGATGGGTCTCCTCCTCGGCGCTGAGATCAACTCGTTGCGAGCGGTCCGTCTGGGGCTGGATCTGGACGCCGGCCGTAGTCGATAACCTGCGCCGGGTGACCGCGTATCGATCCCCCCTCGACGACATCCGCCACACCCTGCGCCATGCCGCCGACCTCGCGTCGGTCACGGCACTGGATGGGTTCGAACACAGCGACGAGGCAACCGTCGACGGCCTGCTCGACGAGGCCGGCCGCTTCTTCGACGAGGTCTTCGCCCCGCTCAATCGCGACGGCGACCTCATCGGTTCCGTCCTCAACGAAGACGGCTCCGTCACGACGCCTCCGGGCTTCGACGATGCGTACCGCCGCTATGTCGAAGCCGGATGGAGCACCGTGGGCGCACCACCCGAACACGGTGGCGGTGGGTTCCCCTGGATCGTCAACCTCGCCCTCCAGGACATGATGACGGCGGCCAACATCTCGTTCTCCCTGTGTCCCCTCCTCACCCAGGGCGCGATCGATGCGCTCCTGCACTTCGGCACGGAAGCGCAGAAGGAGACCTATCTCCGGAAGATGGTGACCGGTGAGTGGACCGGCACCATGAACCTGACCGAGCCCGAGGCAGGGTCCGACGTCGGGGCACTCACCGCCAAGGCGGTCCCCGCCGACGACGGGTCGTGGAGGATTTCCGGGCAGAAGATCTACATCTCGTGGGGTGAGCACGATCTCGCAGAGAACATCATCCACCTCGTCCTGGCCCGCACGCCCGACTCGCCCCCTGGCACCAGAGGCATCAGCCTGTTCCTCGTTCCCAAGTTCCTGGTGAACGACGACGGGTCTCTGGGCGAGCGCAACGATGTGCGTGCGGTGTCGCTCGAACACAAGATGGGTCTCAAGGCGAGTCCGACCTGCGTCATGGCCTACGGCGACGACGGCGGCGCCGTTGGTTGGCTGGTCGGCGAGGAGCGCGCCGGCATGCAGGCGATGTTCGCGATGATGAACAACGCCCGGCTGTCGGTCGGGCTCGAAGGGGTGGGTCTCGCCGAGCGTGCGTACCAGCAGGCCCTCGCGTTCGCCCAGGAGCGGCGTCAGGGTCGAGCCGTCGGAGCCGACCCCGGCGAGCCGTCGCCCATCATCGACCACCCCGACGTCCAACGCATGCTCCTGGAGATGCGCTCGGGGATCGCGGCGATGCGAGGCCTCTGTTATCGCAACGCCGCGGCGATCGACCACGCCCGGTTCGCCGCCACCGAGGACGAACGCACCGCAGCCGATCAGATGGCTGCGCTCCTCACCCCGCTCTCCAAGTCGTGGTGCACCGATCTCGGTTGTGAGCTCACGAGTCTCGGCATCCAGATCCACGGCGGCATGGGCTACATCGAGGAGACCGGCGCAGCCCAGCACTTTCGCGACGCTCGCATCGCTCCGATCTACGAGGGGACCAACGGCATCCAGGCCATCGACCTCGTCGGACGGAAGGTGCCGATGGCGGGTGGCGCGGTGATCCGCCGTCACCTCGGGGCGATGCGGGCGACCGCAACCCGTGCAGCCGACGAGCCGGCCCTCGCCGGCGCGGCCGCCCACCTCCACTGCGCCCTCGATGCGGTGACGGCCACGACCGACTGGTTGCTCGAGGACGGCGCCGATCCGGCTCGCCGTCTGCCCGGGGCCAGCAACTATCTGGAGATGGTCGCGGTCACCACCGGGGCCGAGATCCTGATCGCGGCCGCCCTGTCCGACGGAGGCGAAGACCCGGCGATCCTCGCCCGGTTCTTCGCGGCGAATCGTCTGGCCCGGGTTCCGGGCATGGCGGCCGGCGTGACCGAGATCGGTCCCGAGCTCGCCGCGGGACGGTCTCGGTTGCTCTCCAGCGACCGCTGACCGTCGGCGGGTTCCGGAAGTCTCGGCGGCCGCGTAGGGTTTCGGCTGCATGATCCTTGCGTCGTTCCCCAGCCCGTCCAGCGAGGCGATCGAGCTCGGTCCCCTCACGCTGCGGGCCTACGGGCTCGCCATCGCGTTCGGTGTGCTCGCCGCCGTGTGGCTCGCCCAGAAGCGCTGGACGGCGGTCGGCGGCGACCCCGACGACATCTCGAAGCTCGCCATGTGGGCGGTCCCCGCCGGTCTCGTCGGTTCGCGGATCTATCACGTGCTCACCGACTGGCGTTTCGACGAGGGCTTCGCCGAGCCGTTCAAGATCTGGGAAGGCGGACTCGGTATCCCGGGCGGCATCGCCGCGGGCGTGATCATGGCGCTCTGGGTGATCCGCCGCGAGGGCTGGGATCGGGCCAAGATGCTGGATGCCGCCGCGCCGGCGCTGCCTCTGGCACAGGCCATCGGTCGGATCGGCAACTGGTTCAACCAGGAACTGTTCGGTGGCCCGACCGACCTCCCGTGGGCAGTGGAGATCGCCCCCGAGCACCGGCCGGCCGAATATGTCGACGTCGAGGCCTTCCACCCCACGTTCCTCTACGAGGCGCTGTGGAACCTCGGGCTCGTCCTGGTCCTCATCTGGCTCGGGAAGACACAGAAGCTCCGCACCGGTGCACTGCTGGCCGTCTATGTCGTCGGCTATCTCGTGGCCCGGCTGTGGCTCGAGACGGTGCGGGTCGACCCGGCCACCGAGATCGGCGGGGTCCGCATCAACATCTGGATGAGCATCATCGGGATCGTCGTCGCGGGCGGCTGGTTGCTGCGTCGCGGTCGAGCCGACGGGTCAGACGACGCCGGCGCCGGTGTCGAGCCGGTCGAGGTGGCTGTTCCCGACGACGGCGCGTCGTAGCCGGTTCAACGAGTGGTGCTCGTTCAACTGGTGCGCGGGCGCGGGCGGCGGGAACATCGTGAGGTCGCGGATGTCGTAGGCGATCGCGTAGAGCCGTAGCCGGTCGAACTGGCGCGGGACATCGAAGAGCTCCGGGTACTCGTCCCGCAGCCACCACGGGATGTCCGCGTAGTCCTCGGGCCTGGTGCGGTCGACCAGGTCGTCGCCCACGTGCAGTTGCGGCAGGCAGCACATGCGCAGGAACACATCGAGGTCGACGTCGGCCGGCGAGGTGCGGGCCCACTCGAAGTCGAGGATCGCGGTGATGGTCTCGCCGTCCCAGAGGATGTTCTCGAAGGTCAGGTCGCCGTGCACCAGATAGTCGCTGTTGAACGGCTCGATGGCGGGCGTGAGCTCGTAGACCATGCGCTCGACGTCGTCGATGAGTCCGCTGTCGACGTGGGCCAGCGACCGGGCCTGGTCGAGGGCGACGAGGAGCGACATCACGGGTGAGAGGGTCTCGCCCCGCAGCATCTGCGGCGCATCGATCACGGGGAGATCGGCCGGGCCGGGCGTGCGGTGGAGCCGCTTCATCTTCGCGGCGAGCTGGCTGATGGCGCTCTGGCGCTGGGCCACTGTCATGGTCGGCCACCATTGAGCCAGCGGCTTCCCGGGAATGCGCTTGAGCACGAGATAGTCGGCGCCCATGCGGCCGCCGTAGGCGACGACCATCGGATAGCCGATCTCCGGCGGCAGGCTCGGCCCGAGAATCGCTTCGCGGCGCAGGCGCTGGTTGGGTCGGCGGTTGACCCGCACGACATGGGTCGGGGTGAGCCAGACCTCGTTGGTCACGCTGCTCGCCGCCTCGAGCGGGACGGTCGAGTCGAGACCAGCCTGCAGGAGGGCATGACGGGCGCGGGCCATGGCCATGGGACTACGTCGTTCGTTCACGTTGCTCCTGGGACGCGGCACGCGGAGGCTGGGTGCATGCGGTTCCATCGGCACGGTCGTCGTCGAACTGAGCAGACCCGCTCAGCCCCGCAGGGCCGCCCCCGAGAACCGGGGCCACGCCTCGACGGCCCAGTCGCCGAAGTCGCGGTCGGTGAGGGCGATGACGGTCGTCTCCGCGACGGGGTCGATCCACAGCATCGTCCCGCTACGGCCGAAATGGCCGAACGTGGCGGGGCTGTTCTCCGGTGCCGTCCAGTGGGGATCCTTGTCGCCTCGGATCTCCGGACCGAGGCCCCATGGGTTGGGGTCGTGGCGGCCGAAGCCCGGTAGCACTCCGCTGAGCTCCGGAAGATGGGGTCGTGTTGCCCGTTCGAGGGTCGAGCGGTCGACCAGCAGGGGAGACGTCCAGGCCTCGGCGAGGCGGACGAGGTCGTCCACCGAGGCGTCGGCGCTCGCGCCGGGCGATCCGGTCAGTGCGGTCGCCCGCAGGTCGAGCGGCCGCACCACGGCTTCGTGCAGATAGTCGGCGAAGGGCATGGCGGACCGTTGGGCGATGAGATCGGCGAGGAGTTCGTAGCCGCCGGTCGAGTAGATCCGCCGGGTTTGCGGGAGCGTCATCTGCTCGGGGGTGTCGGGTGCGATCCCGGCGCTGTGGGCGAGAAGGTCGGCGGTGGTGGCGGCGCCTTCGAGAATCGGTTCGTCGAGCGGAAGCGTCCCCTCCTCGTGGGCGACCAGGGCCGCCATCGCCGTGAGGAGCTTGGTCACCGACGCGAGCGCGAACGGTTGGTCGGTCGGGCCATGGCGCGTCGTGCTGGACGGGCCCACGATCGCCGCGGCGACACGGTCGACCGGCCAGTCGTGCAGCTGATCGAACGGGGACATCACGCAGAACCTAGACGGCGCCGTGGCGGCTCCGGCGCTCATCGGGCAGTACGCTTGGCGGGTGAGCGAGGACACGGCCGTCAACACCAACCGGGTTGTGCGGTCGTTCGCGTTCATCGATCTGTCGGGCTTCACCGCCTTCACGAACGAAGAGGGCGACGACCGGGCCGTCGATGTCCTGCGTCAATTCCGGGAGGCGGTCCGCGAGGCCGCGTCGTCGCGGGGGGTGCGCATCGCCAAGTGGTTGGGTGATGGCGCCATGCTCGTCGGCGTCGAGAGCGAACCGCTGATCGAGGCCGTCGTCGACATCGAGGGTCGCATCAGCGGCTCCGGTTTCCCACTGCCCCTGCGGGCCGGGATCGCCGTCGGGCCGGTGATCCTCTTCGAGGGCGACGACTACATCGGCCATGCCGTCAACATCGCCGCTCGCCTCTGCGACGAGGCTGAACCGCGCGAAGTGCTGGCGGTCGAGAATGCCGTGTCGTCGCTGCTGGTCAACACCGATGCCGCACCGGCCGGCGACCGCGAGATCCGCGGGCTCGACGAGCCGCTGCGGATCGTGCGCCTCACCGCGCTGGTCTGAGGTGCTGTCGCCCGATCGCGACGACTGGACCGACTTCGAGCGGGCGGTCGGCGCGGTCCTCGACCGGCTGCAACCCGGCGATCTCGTCACCTACGGAGATGTGGCATCGGAAGCCGGGTTCCCCGGCGCGGCCCGTGCGGTCGGCTCGGTCCTGCGGCGGTCGGACGGGATCTTCCCCTGGTGGCGGGTGGTGAGCGCGAGCGGGCGGTTGTTGCGCGATCACGAGGTCGAGCAGACGAGACGGCTGACGGCCGAGGGCGTCGAGGTCCGCGACTGTCGGATTCGCGGCTGAGTCAGCCGAGGGTGCGTCGCTCGTTGAGTTCGGTCACGAGGTCCCACAGCGCCCACAGGACGGTGTCGGGGTCGGCGGCCGACACCGGGTCGGCGGCGGCCCGGAGGAGGTGCCGCCGGCGGTCGTCCCACCCGTCGACCCGCGCCGCCTCGTCGATCAGCGCGCTCCACCCGGCGTCGGACTCGAGCACGACCTGCAACGCGTCGGTCAGCCGTTCGCGGGCGACCGTGATCTCCTCGAGCGGTCCGGACGTCGCGGAGTCGAGCGCGTCGAGGAGGGCTTCGGTCTGATCCTTGCGGAGGCGGGCCACCGCCCCAGCGTGCCATCCCGGTACCCTTGGCCACTCGATGTCAGAAACTGCCACTCCTCTTCCGGAATCGTTTGCAGAGCTGGGTCTGAGCGACGAAATCGTCGATGTGCTCAACGAGCGAGGCATCTCCTCGCCCTTCCCGGTCCAAGCCCTCACCATTCCCGACGCCCTCGCCGGCCGCGACGTCTGCGGCAAGGCCAAGACCGGCTCGGGCAAGACCCTCGCCTTCGGTCTGCCCGTCCTCCAGACCATGTCGCAGGCCGAGCCCAACCGCCCGACCGGGCTCGTGCTCGTCCCCACCCGTGAGCTCGCCAACCAGGTCACCGAAGAACTCGAGCCGGTGGCCCGGGCCGTCGGTCGTCGAGCGCTCGCCGTCTACGGTGGCGCGCCGATCGAGAAGCAGATCGAGATGCTCGACAAGGGCATCGACCTCGTGGTCGCCACGCCGGGCCGCATGATCGACCTGATCGAACGCAAGGCGGTGTCGGTTGCCGCTGTCGCCCACGTCATCGTCGACGAGGCCGACCGGATGGCCGACATGGGCTTCCTGCCCCAGGTCGAGTGGATCCTCCGCAATGTCGAAGGCGACCACCAGACACTGCTGTTCTCCGCCACGCTCGACGGTGCGGTCAACACCCTCATCCGTCGCTACCAGCACGACCCGTCGATGCACGAGGTCGCCAGCGACGACATCACCGTCGACGAGATGACCCATCGGTTCATCGCGGTGCACAAGATGGACAAGCCGAAGGTCGCGGCGACGATCTCGCGCTCGGCCGAACGCACGATCATGTTCACGCGAACCAAGGCCATGGCCGATCGGCTCGCCCGTGACCTACAGGACTTCGGCGTGAAGGCCGCGCCGATCCACGGCGATCTGCGCCAGAGCAGTCGTGAGAAGTCGCTGCGCGACTTCAGCGAGGGCAAGCTCGAGGCGTTGGTGGCCACCGACGTAGCCGCCCGCGGCATCCACGTCGACGAGGTCGACATCGTCATCCAGTACGACCCGCCGTCCGATCACAAGACGTATCTGCACCGGGCCGGTCGCACCGCCCGAGCCGGCTCGACCGGTCTCGTGGTCACGCTCTCGCTGTGGGACGAGGAACTCGACATCAAGCGCCTCCAGACGCGGATCGACGTCATCCAGCCGCTCACCGAGATGTTCTCGAACGATGAGCGACTCGACGACCTCGCCGGCTGGGATCCCCTCGCCGACTGACACCGGCATCACCGCAGCGCTCGCCCGATGGGTGGCCGCTGCCGATGCCGACGATCCCGGGGCGGCCTTGGCCGCGATCGTCGCGCGGGTCGCCGATGCGCAGGGTCTCGACGTCGCGCTCGTCGTCGACGGGATCGAGGTGGCGCCGTCGCCGGCGGTGCTGCAGGTCGAGGTCGCCCCCGGTGTGGTGGCGTCGGCCGGTCCTTGGTTGCCCGGGTTCGCCCGGGAGGCGTTGCTGCCCTCCGCCGACCGGCGCCGCGGTGGCGTGCACCACACCAGTCCGGCGCTGGCGTCGACGGTGACGACGCTCGCCCTGAGGGCCCGCCCGTGGTCCGATGACGACGTGGTGATCGATCCGGCGGTGGGCGGAGGCGCCTTCCTCCTGGCCGCCGTCGAGGCGATGGAGGGTGATCGGGCCTCGGCCATCGCCCGGGTCCGGGGATTCGATGTCGATCCACTCGCCGTGGCGGTGACCACCGCCGCCCTTCGTCTGTGGGCCGGTGGAGCCGACGTGCCCCCGGGGGCACTCCGTGTCGGCGATGCCCTCGACGGGGCGTGGCCGTTCGACTCGGCGGCGTGCGTGTTCGGCAACCCGCCGTTCCTGTCGCAGTTGCGATCGGGGACGGCCCGCGACGAGACCCGGCGGCGGGCCCTTGCGACCCGATGGCCCGAACTCGCGGGCTATGTCGACGACGCGGCTGCGTTCCTCCTGGCCGGCCTCGACCATGTGGTCGACGGGGGAGTGGTGGCCCTCCTCCAACCTGCGTCCTTCTTGTCTGCCCGCGACGCCGAGCCGGTGCGCAGACGCCTGCGGGCGCAGGCGGCCCCGGTGGGGTTGTGGATCGACGACGGGCGGCAGTTCACCGCGGCGGTCGACACCGTCGCGCTCGTGGTCCGCAAGGGGGCACCGGTCGAGCCGGTCGACCGGGCCAGGGGCGTACCGGCGACGCGGCTTCCCGCGCACCCGCTGCCCGACGACAGGTCCTGGGGCTCGCTCCTCCTGATCGACACCCCCACGCTCGACCGCGGGGAGGTGACCGGCTCGCGGGTCGTGGCCGACGTCGCCAACGTGACCGCGGGTTTCCGCGACCAGTTCTACGGCCTGCGTGGCGCGGTGGGCGAGGCCCGCGCCGGTGAGCCCCGTCTGATCACGTCGGGGCTGATCGATCCGCTGACGTGTCGATGGGGTGAGGCCCCGTGTCGGTTCGACAAGCAACGCTGGACGGCCCCGACGGTGGATCCCGAGGCGGTCGAGCCCGGCATACGCGGGTGGCTCACCGATCGGCTCGTGCCGAAGCTCGTCGTGGCCAGCCAGACCCGAGTGCTCGAAGCGGCAATCGACGCCGACGGCGACATGGTGCCGTGCACCCCGGTGATCTCCGTCGAACCGCACGACCACGGTCCGACGTTGGGTCACCTGGCGGCGGCGCTGATCTCGCCGGCCTCCTCCCTGTTGTTGCTTCGCGATGCCGCCGGCTCGGCCCTTTCCTCCGATGCGATGCGGGTCAGCGCGACCGCGATCGGACGCCTGCCGCTCCCCGAGCCGGGGCCGGCGTGGGATGCCGCGGCGGCGGCGATCGTCGCGCTCGAGGGCGCGCCGACCCTGAACGAGTTGGGAGAGATCGGACGCCTGGCGTTGGCGGCCCACGGACTGGCCCACCGCCACGACATCCTCGATTGGTGGCATTCGAGACTTCGCGGCCGATAGGGTGCGCAACAACATTCAGAGCGGTTCGGGTGTGAATCCGGACCCGGCAACCTGGGAGAGACACCCAAGGTGCCCACCCGCTCCGGCGGGAATGCGGCGAGTGCTCCGGCGTTCGCAACAAAGTGTCTGATGGTTCCACCATCGCCACTGGGCCCGAGGAAGAACTCCCGAAAGCACCTCGTGGACCACACCGACCCTCGACCATTGGGCTTCGACCCCCATCAGCGTTTCGCCGATGACCTGCCCGCGTCGGGCGCCTGGGAACCAGGTGACCCGGTCGGGCGCCGCCGGTTCGTCACGGTCACGGATGGTCGCCCCTTCGCCCTGGAGGGCGGGGGGCGGATCGACGAGGTCGTCATGGCCTACGAGAGTTGGGGAGAACTCGACGCCCAGGCGTCCAATGCGGTGCTCGTGTGTCATGCCCTGACCGGTGATTCGCATGCAGCGGGATCGATCGGCCCCGGCCACCTCGCCGATGGGTGGTGGAACGATCTGATCGGACCCGGCAAGGCCCTCGACACCGACCGTTGGTTCGTCGTGTGCGCCAACGTGCTCGGCGGCTGCCAGGGCAGTACCGGCCCGGCGAGCCTCGTCCCGGGCACCGACCGGCGCTACGGCCCGACCTTCCCGCAGGTCACGATCCGCGACATCGTCCGGGCACAGCGTCGCCTGGCCGACCGGCTCGGCATCGACCGCTGGCTCGCCGTGGTCGGCGGCTCGATGGGCGGCATGCAGGTGCTCGAGTGGGGCGCCATGTTCCCTGATCGACTCGACGCGATCATCCCGATCGCCACCTGTGCGTCGGCTAGTCCACAGCAGATCTCCTTCAGCGCCGTCGAGCGGTTGGCCATCGTGAACGACCCCAACTGGGCTGGCGGCGACTACTACGACGCGCCGCCCGGCAAGGGCCCGTGGGCCGGGCTCGCGCTCGCCCGGGAGATCTCCCAGATCACCTATCGCACGACCGAGGTCTTCGACCAGCGTTTCGGCCGCGACCATCACGACAGTCGACGCGAGTTCGAACAGTGGGGGCGTTACGAGGTCGAGTCGTATCTCGATCACCACGGCCAGAAGCTGGTCCGTCGTTTCGACGCCAACTCCTTCCTCGTGTTGAGCAAGGCGATGGACCTCCACGATCTCGGCCGCGGTCGCGGCGGGGTCGACGCCGCCCTCGGTCGCCTGTCGGTGCCGGTGCTGACCGCCTCGATCACGTCCGACATCCTCTACCCGCCCTACCAGCAGGCCCGCATCCACGACGGCGTCGAAGCCGCCGGTGGGGTCTGCGAGTACCACGTGATCGACAGCCCGCAGGGCCACGACGGCTTCCTGCTGGAGTCGGCGTCGCTGGGTCCGCTGATCGCCCAAACTGTCGCCACCGCCGAGGAGTCCCGATGACCGATGACGCCACCCCTTCCGGGCTCAGCTCGGCGACGCGGGCCATCCGGGCCGGCCGCGTGCACAACGACACCGCGCTGGCGCCGGTGTTGTGGGCCAGCAGCACCTTCGTGGCCGACGGGGTCGAGGAAGCGCATCGCTTCGCCACCGACATCACGATGCCGAAGTTCTACGGCCGCCACTCCAATCCGAC
Organism: Acidimicrobiales bacterium; assembly: GCA_040263275.1. Lineage (GTDB taxonomy): Bacteria > Actinomycetota > Acidimicrobiia > Acidimicrobiales > Aldehydirespiratoraceae > JAJRXC01. The sequence goes on along the minus strand of JBDQKM010000045.1, from coordinate 2,260 downwards.
GGTGGCCGACTTCCAGCACGCGGTGGCCGATCTCGAGGGAGCCGAGGCGTCCCGGGCGTTCGCCTCGGGGATGGGCGCGATCAGCGCCGTCATCCTCGGGCTCTGCTCGTCGGGTGATCACATCGTGGCGCAGTCGCAGCTCTACTCCCACACCCAGCTGCTGTTCCAGGCGGTGTGTCCGCGCTTCGGCATCGATGTCACCTTCGTCGACGGGACCGACCCCGACGCGTGGGAGTCAGCTGTCATCCCGGGGAAGACCGCACTCTGCTTCGCCGAGACGCCGGCCAACCCCAAGCTCGCCATGGTCGACCTCGAACGGTTCGGCGCGATCAAGGGGCCGATGACCGTGGTCGACGGCACGTTCGCACCCCCCGTCGTGCAGCGGCCGCTCGAGTACGGCGTCGACCTGGTGGTCCACTCCGCCACCAAGTCGATCGCCGGACACAACGACGCGATCCTCGGCGTGGTGTCGGGCAGCGAGGAGCTGCTGGCGTGGATACGCGGTTTCGCGATCCTGCACGGCGCGGTGGCATCCCCCTTCGACGCGCTCAACGGGCTTCGGGGCATCCGAACCCTCGCGGTGCGCCTGAAGCAGCAGACGGAGACGGCGAGTGTGCTGGCCGAGATGCTCGAGGCTCACCCCGCCATCGATCGGGTCTTCTACCCGGGGCTGCCGTCGCATCCCCAGTTCGCGCTCGCGCAGCGTCAGCTCGATCAGCCGGGTGGTCTGATCACCTTCGATCTCGCCGGGGGTCGCGATGCCGGCCGTCAGCTCGTGAACCGCGTGGAACTGGCACAGCTGGCGACCTCGCTCGGTGGGCCCGAGACCCTCTTGACCCACCCGGCATCGACCACCCACGTCGGTTTGTTGCCGAAGGAACTCGAGGCGGCCGGGATCGGTGAAGGGACGGTACGGATGTCGTGTGGCCTCGAGGGGGCCGACGATCTCGCCGCCGATCTGCGCCAGGCGCTCGACTCGATCACCTGACCTCTCGCTGCCGTGCCCGAACTCCTCGAGATCGAGACGTATCGCATCGCCGCCGAGCCGGTCGTCGGCCGTCGGATCACGTCGGTGCACGCGCCCGACGACTGGTACGCGAAGGGCGACACGACCACCGACGAACTGCGGACGGTGCTGCCCGGCCACACGGTCACCGGCACCCGGCGCATCGGCAAGCTGCTGCTGCTCGACACCGACGGCCCGACGCTCGGGCTCCGGTTCGGGATGACCGGCCGGCTGCTGGTCGATGGCGGCGCGTCGATCGATCAGCTCGAGTACTCGAGCGACCGCAACGATCCGGCCTGGGACCGCTTCGGGCTCGCCTTCGGGGTCGGAGACCTGGTGATGCGCGACCCGCGGCGTCTCGGAGGCATCGAGCTCGAGCCCGACGAGTCGCGGCTCGGACCGGACGCCACCACGGTCACGGTGAAGCCGTTTCGCGAGATCCTGCGCGGATCGGGCGCGCCGGTGAAGGCCCGGCTCATGGATCAGGCCCGGCTGGCTGGCATGGGCAACCTGCTCACCGACGACGCGCTGTGGCGTGGTGGCATCGATCCGACCCGACCTGCGAACTCGCTGAGTGACGCCGAAGTCGCACGCCTGCACCGGGCGATGCGGCGCACGCTCGAGGTGCTCGGCGGCCGCGGTGGCAGTCACACGGGCGACATGCAGCCGGCGCGGGTCAGAGGCGGTGCGTGCCCGAAGTGTGGCGAAGAACTGCGGCGAGACGAGGTGGGCGGCCGCACCACCTACTGGTGCGCGCGACATCAGTCGTGAAGCCGGTACGGTCCTGGCCCGTGGGTTGGTTCCGGAGGATGTTGGCGGGAGTCGTCGTGGCGACGTGTCTGCTGTCGACGGCGCCCGCGTTCGCCCAGGATCCACCCGACCCGGAACCCACCGGCGTGACCGTGATCGACGACGACGCGGCCGCACAGCCAGAGTCGGGGATTGTGCGTGACGACGACACCAGCGCCGACGTCCGCCGGATCCGACGCGACCTGTTGATCATCGCGGGTCTGACGACCGTCGCCCTCGCCGTCTACGTCTGGCACACGAGCCCCACGCGCCGGGTTCGTGTGGCATCCCGTCGGGCCGAGCTCGTGCTCGGAGACCCCGACGGTGGCGGGCAATCCGGTCCCGACTGAAGGTCGGGCCCACGACGGCCGATACGGAGGCCATTGGCCGCTGGGCGGTGCGAGTCGCCGACGACTCGGCGACCGTGATCTAGATTCAAGTCATCTCGAACGAGGAGTTCCCGGG
>JBDQKM010000044.1:0-20179 GCA_040263275.1 Acidimicrobiales bacterium | reverse complement strand
GTCGAGTTGGTCGGCGGCATGGCGGGCCAGCAGGCCGGTGAATCCCGGCATGAACCCCGCGCCGATCACGACGGGGACGTGGTGATGACGAGCCTCCTGGTCGAGGGTCAGCAGGCGCCGCACTTCGGACATCTGATTCGAGGTGGCGACCACCGGGACGCCCCGTTGCACGGCCCGGCGGGCGATGGCCGCCTGCGAACCGGCCGGAGTCGCCAGTACCACCGCTGCCGTGTCGGCAGCGACATGGCGACCCTCGCCGTATTCCGTGCCGACACCCAGCGTCTCGACGAGACGACGGGCCTTCGGCTCCTGCTGGTCGCGGATCTCCACACACTCGACCCGACCGCTCGAGCGGAGCTGGCGGGCAATCCGCGCGCCGGTGGCGCCGGCGCCGAACAGGACGACTCTCATCGGCGTCGCGTCATTGCAGGTCGGGACCCTCGAGCTCGCGCCAACCACCCTTCTGGGGTGGGACACCACCGCTCCCGCGGACCCTGATCGCGGCGGCGACCGAGATGCCGGCAAACAAGGCCACCATCGCCCGTCGTACGAGTGTCAACAGACCACGACCGCCCATCGGGAACCTCCTCGGTACGTACCTGCGACACACACCTCGCGGGTGCCGGGAGTCCCGCCCCCATGGCGAGACTCCGAGCAACGCGGAAGCATTGCCGTGGGGCTAGCAGGAGTCGAACCTGCGACCTCACCCTTATCAGGGGTGCGCTCTAACCAACTGAGCTATAGCCCCGCGAGGCGATCACGCTACCGGTGCGGGTGTGCGGCCGCCAACGTGATGCGAGATGTCGATCACCGCTGCGTCAGCTGGTGGTTTCCTCGGCGTCGAGGGCTTCGGCCGTGGGCAGGATCGGGATGTCGGGGTTGTCCGGCACATCGTCGCCACCGCCCAGGGCGGTGAGGTCGGGATCGTCGAGCAGCGACGGCTCCGCCGCCGGCATCTCGTGCGCGGGAGCGGCTCCCGGCTGGGCCACGACCCGCGCGCCATGACGTGGGCGGGTGCGCTTGGGCCGGGGTCGGGCCGTCTCTTCCTCGACCACCGTGAACCGGACGCCGCCGGTGATGTCGCTGATGAGGTTGAACAGCACCGCCATGAGCACGGTGAACCCGGATCCGGCCACGACGAGTACCAGACCGCCGATCGCGCTGGCCCGGAAGATCTCGTCGGCGTTGAACTCGAAGCTCTCGAGGGCGAAGAGTTCGCGGACGAAGTTCTCGATGTTGTCGACGGTGCCCGAGCCGACGGCGAAGCTCCACAGGATCACGCCGGTGATCAGCAGGATCACCCACAGACAGAAGTAGAAGATCAGCGAGACCTTGAGGACCGACCAGGGCTCGACATGGCGCACCACACGCCGCACCTTGCGGGCGCGGAGCCGACCGGCCGTGCGCCGATCGCGCAGCGACGGTCGTGGTGCGGTGGTGCGTCGTGACATACCGGCGATGGCCGGGCCGGCCGCAGTGGCAACGGCGCCGTTGTCGGCCGTGGCCGGGGCGGACGGTTCGTCACCGGGCAGCACCAGTTCCTCGCCGGTGGCGAGACGAAAGGTTGCGTCGTCGGGGTCAGGGAGCTCGCTCATGGTGGGGTGGGCGCTCCGCCGCCCGCGGCAGGAGCACCGGGAAAGTGTAGGGGACGAACTCCGCCAGGCCCCCTCACCCCGCGATCATCGTCGTCACGAGGGTTCAGATCCCGCGAAGCCAGTCCGCGAGCTCATGGCGGAATCCGTCGAGATCCTTGTAGCGGGCAACGGCCTCGGGGGGGGCGACCAGCTGTTGTGCCAGCGTGGCGGCACCGACGTGGTCGACCACCTCCCCCAGCGGCCACACATGGATCCGGATGCCGAACACGATCGCCCGATGCCCGACGAGGCGCCGGAGCGTCTGGCGTTCGACCCGGAGATGGAGCCCGGTCGCGGGATCAGCCGGCAACGCGGTCGGCGCCTGCCGGGCCTCGGATTCGAGACGCCGCGCCGGATCGCCGACCAGCGACCAATTGAGTCGATGGGCCACTGCGCCCGGGACCATGCGATCGAAGAAGCGATCGACGCGACCACCCAGGTGCCGTTCGTAGGACGGCACCGGTGAGTGGATCGCCGCCAGCGAGGACCCGAGAACCGCACGCAGATCCCACCGTGTCGGGAAGCACACGGACCCGGCCGTCAACACCCACGACGATCCGACCGGTTCGAGCAGGCAGAGATCTTCCTGCACACTCAGCCCGGCGGTCTCGAGTGGATGGCGTCGCGCCGCGACCGGGGCCAACCCGTGCTCCGCGAGCGCATCGACCACGAGATCGTGGATCTCGGCCGACGCCGGCTCGCTGCGGGGTCGGGCCGCGAACACGGCATCGGGTCGCTGTTGGGTCAGGCGCTCCTTCTCGGCCAGGTCGGCCGACCGCCGATCGTCGGGTTGCAGCCATTCGTGGGCCGCGAGGGACCGCACCCCCATCCGCCAACGAAAGGGAGGATCCGAGAAGATCGGATGGACGACGACCTCTCGATACGACAGCGGCACCCGTCCACTGTGGCACCCATTCGACCAACTGTTCGGCCCGGGCCCGAGCCCGCGCCACCCCGACCCCGACGACCACTTCGATCGCGGTCCCGGTGGAAACACGCACCACGTCGTAGTCGAGCAGTACCCCTCCGTTGGCCACTGCGACCGAACCGGCCACCGCCCGCCCTTCGGCGGCGCCGGCCAGCGCCGCCGCATCGGCGGCCGTGCGGGCTCGCGCCGCGTCATCGGCCGCGGTGGCCAACCGGGCCACGACCATCACCGCAACGAGCGCGACCGCCATCACGATCATCAGCAGGGGCAAGGCCTGACCACGATCCCGAGCATCTTCTGACAACGCACATCCTCCTTCGTCCGGGGGGAAGTGCGTGGTGAACGGCGTCGCCGGAAGATCAGTCCGTCGTCGGGTCGTCTCCCGAGACGTCGGCGCCTGGTGCCTCGACATCTCCGTCGACGGCACCGTCGTCGTTGTCCTCGTCGACCTCGTCGTCGATGTGGACGAGCGCGATCGACGCGACCATGTCGTCGGCGTCGGGACTCATCACCTTGACGCCGCTGGCCGACCGACTCTGCTGGGAGATGTCTTCGACCCGCGTGCGGATGAGCACCCCGGCCGCCGTCATCGCGAGGATCTCGTCGTCGTCATCGACGATCAGCGTGCCGACGACGTCGCCCTTCTCCTCGGTGATCTTGATACCGACGACACCCATGCCGCCGCGGCCCTTGGTCGGGTATCCCTCGACGGGCGTGCGTTTGCCGTAGCCCTTCGTGGTGATGTGGAGCAGCGTGGAGTCTTCTCGCGCAATGTCGCACGCGACCACGGCGTCGCCGGGCTTCTTGAACTTCAGCCCGATCACGCCGGCCGCGTTGCGACCCATTTCGCGGACCTGGTCTTCCTTGAACCGGATCGTCTGCCCGAAGCGCGACGACAACAAGATGTCGTACATGCCGTTGGTCGGGATGACCTCGACGAGTTCGTCGTCGTCGTTGAGCTTGATCGCGATGAGCCCTGCCCGCAGCGACGAGTCGTAGGCGTTGAACCGGGTCTTCTTGACCCGCCCTTTCGCCGTGGCGAAGAAGAGGTACCGATTGGTCTCGTAGTCGCGCGTGTCGATGATCGCCTGGATGTGTTCGTCCTCCTGCAGTGGCAGGAGGTTGACGATCGCCGTGCCCCGGGCCTGCCGAGACGCCACCGGGATCTGGTGGGCCTTGAGGCGGTACACGCGGCCACGCGTCGAGAAGAACATCAGATACGAGTGGGCGGTGGTCTGGATGAGGTGCGTGAGCGTGTCCTCGTCCTTCAGCTTGGTGCCGGCGATACCACGCCCACCGCGACCCTGGGTCTTGAACTCCTCGGCCGGGACCGTCTTGACATAGCCCGAGGCCGACATCGTGAAGACCAGCGGGTCGTCGTCGATCAGGTCTTCGATGTCGAACTCACCCGGATCGATCTCGAGGATCGAGCGTCGCTCTTCGCCGAACTTCTCGCGGACCTCACCGAGCTCCTCGATGATGACCGCACGCAGCTTGGCGTCGTCGCCCAGGATCGACTGCAGCTCCGCAATGGTCTCCCGCAGCTCACCGGCCTCGGTCTCGAGATCGGCCCGACCCAGACGGGTGAGACGCCCCAGCTGCATGTCGAGGATGTGGTTGGCCTGTACCTCGCTGAACTCGAACGGGCCGGCCATGAGGGCCTCACGCGCCGCGCTGCGATCTTCGCTGGCCCGGATCGCGGCGATGATCTCGTCGATCAGATCGAGCGCCTTGATCAGGCCCTCGACGATGTGGAGGCGCTTCTCGGCCTGGTCGAGACGGTATTCCGAGCGCCGGGTGATGACCTCGATCTGATGATCGACATAGGCCACCAGCGCGTCGCGCAGGTTGAGAGTCCGGGGCACGCCTCCGACCAACGCCACCATGTTGACGCCGAAGCTGGTCTGCAGCGGCGTCGACTTCCAGAGGTTGTTGAGCACGACCTCGGGGTTGGCATCACGCTTCAGGGTGATCACGAAGCGGGTGTCGTCGCCGGAGGACTCGTCGTTGACGTCGGCGATGCCCTCGAGTTCGCGGGCGTTGACCAGCTCGGAGATCTTGCGGGCCACCGCGCCGGCCGACACCTGGTAGGGGAACGCGGTGACGACGATCGCCTGACGCTGACCGCGCTCCTGCAGCTCGGTCGCGGCGCGCATCTTCACCGAACCACGCCCGGTGCGATAGGCGGACTCGATCCCGACCCGACCGAGGATCTGCCCACCGGTCGGGAAGTCGGGGCCCCGCACGAACTCCATGAGGTCATCGACCGACGCCTCGGGGTTCTGGAGCAGGTGGGTCACCGCGTCGCACACCTCGTTGAGGTTGTGGGGCGGGATGTTGGTCGCCATGCCCACGGCGATTCCCTGGCTGCCGTTGACCAGCAGGTTGGGGAATCGGGCCGGCAGCACCGCCGGCTCGGTGAAGTCGCCGGAGTAGTTGTCGATGAAGTCGACGGTGTTCTCGTCGATGTCGGCCAGCATCTCCATCGCCAACGGGTCGAGCTTGCACTCGGTGTAGCGGGCGGCCGCCGGGGGATCCTCGGGCGAGCCGTAGTTGCCGTGGAAGTCGATGAGCGGGTGGCGCAGCGAGAACGGCTGGGCCATCCGGGCGAGCGCGTCGTAGATGGCGCTGTCGCCGTGGGGGTGGAAGCGCGCCATGCAGTCGCCGGTGACGCGAGCACACTTCACATGGGCTCGATCGGGACGGAACCCCTGGTCGAACATCGACCACAGGATCCGACGATGCACGGGCTTCAGCCCGTCGCGGGCGTCGGGCAGCGCACGGCTGATGATGACCGACATCGCGTAGTCGAGGAAGGAGCTCTCCATCTCCTCCTGGATCTCGATGACGGTGACGTCGTCGGGCTCACCATCGTTGTCGAGGTCGTCGGTGTCGGACGGGGGCGGGGGTGTGTCACTCATCAGAAGTCCAGGTTCCTGACCTCGCGGGCATTGGTCACGATGAAGTTCTTTCGTTGCTCGACGTCGTCGCCCATGAGGATCGACATCACCTCGTCGGCGATGGCGGCCTGCTCGACCGACACCTGCAGCAGCGAACGCGACCCGACATCCATGGTGGTGTCGCGCAGCTCGTCCCAGTCCATCTCGCCCAGACCCTTCAGACGCTGGAAGTCCTTCGAGTAGTTGGGCCGTTCGGCCAGGAAGGCGTCTTTCGCGGCGTCGTCCTTGAGATAGACCGTCTCCTTGTTGGAGACCTTGGTCGAGTAGAGCGGCGGCTGTGCGATGTAGACGTAGCCGGCCTCGACGAGGGGGCGCATCTGGCGGAAGAAGAACGTGAGCAGCAGCGTGCGGATGTGGCTGCCGTCGACGTCGGCGTCGGCCAGCAGGATCACCTTGTGGTAGCGGGCGGCTTCGATGTCGAAGTCTTCGGCGAACCCGGCACCGATCGCGGTGATGAGGGTCTGGACTTCGTTGTTCTTCAGCATCTTGTCGATGCGGGCCCGTTCGACATTGAGGATCTTGCCGCGGATGGGCAGGATCGCCTGGGTCTCGGGGTCGCGGGCCCGGACCGCCGAACCACCGGCGGAATCACCCTCGACGATGAAGAGTTCACGGCGCTCGGGCTCCTTGGCCGAACAGTCCTTGAGCTTGTCGGGCATCCCGGCCCCGTCGAGCAGCGACTTCGAACGGATCGCCTTGCGGGCGTCGGATGCCGCCACTCGGGCCCGCGCCGCATTGGTGGCCTTGGTGAGGACCACCTTCGCCTCGCCGGGATGCTCCTCGAGCCACTCCGCCAGACGTTCGTTGGTCACCCGCTCGACCAGCGACCGCATCGACACGTTGCCGAGCTTCGACTTGGTCTGGCCTTCGAACTGGGGGTCGCCGATGCGGACCGAGATGATGGCGGTGAGCCCCTCACGGATGTCCTCCCCCTGGAGGTTGTCGTCCTTCTCCTTGAGAAAGCCCTTCTCCCGCGCGTAGGCGTTGACCGTGCGGGTGAGGGCGGTGCGGAATCCCTGCTCGTGCATCCCGCCCTCCATGGTCGAGATGCCGTTGGCGAAGCTGTGGAGCCCGTCGGAGTTGAAGCCGGTGTTCCACTGGAAGGCGATCTCGACCTCGTGGTCGTTGTCGTCGATCGTCTCCTCGCCGTGGAAGTAGCCCACCGAGGCGAACAGGGCCTCCTTGGAGGCATTGACGTGGCTGACGAAATCGATGATCCCGCCGTCGTACTTGAAGTGGACCCACCCGTCGGGGTCTTCGGTCTCCACCGTGGACGTCGAACGCTGGTCACGAACTCGGATCTCGAGACCACGATTGAGGAACGCCATCATCTGGAAACGTTCGAGGAGGGTCTGGAACCGGAAATCGACCTCGTCGAAGATCAACGGATCGGGCCAGAACCGCACCGTGGTGCCGGTCCGGGGCTCGCCGTCCACGATCGGCGAGTCGCCGATCGGCGCGAGCCGGTCGCGCAGCTCGCCGCCGTCACCGAACGACATGGCGTAACGGGTGCCCTCCCGGTCGATCTCGACCTCGACCCGGTGGGAGAGGGCGTTGACGACCGAGATGCCCACGCCGTGGAGACCACCGGAGACCTTGTAGCCCTCGCCGCCGAACTTGCCACCGGCGTGCAACACGGTGAGCACGACCTCGGCCGCGGTGAGATCTTCGTATTTGGGATGCTTGTCGACCGGAATGCCACGCCCGTCATCGCAGACCTCGACCGCGCCATCGGCGAGGATCGACACGTCGATGCGCGTGCAGTGGCCGGCCATGGCTTCGTCAACCGAGTTGTCGACGACCTCCCACACCAGATGGTGCAGACCGGTCGGTCCGGTGGAGCCGATGTACATGCCCGGCCGCTTGCGTACGGCCTCGAGTCCTTCGAGGACCGTGATGTCTTGTGCCCCGTAGGACGACTCACTCGTGGTGGTCATGTCACTCCCTGTTGCCTCGGGCCCGGTGTCGTCGGGAAGATCGCCAGTGTCGGACGGGGGTGTGACACCCTCGTCGGACGATTCGAACGACTCGTCGGCCGTGCTCACGAACGGACTCCGAAAGCCCCGGCGAGACGAGTGATCTGCGGGGATTCCGAGGGGTTGCTGGCGCCCTCAAGACGCTGGTGAAACAGCCCGTACACGGTGCTACGAGTGTAGCAGTTACACGCGTGTCATTTGCGCCGTTGGACCCGCACGTTCACCGTGGAAATGCGGTCGGATCCGGACACTTCGGCGACCCTCGCGATGATCTCGTTCTCGAGCCATCGCAACTCACTCGCCCATGTGGAATCCTCGGCCGAGATGACCAGCGTTTCGCCGTCGATCGACACCGGCCGACTGTGCTCGGCAACCGCCTCGCCCACGATCTCGGCCCACTTGGTGAACACACTGTCAAGCACATCGACCGAGGGCGCCCGCAGCGTGCCCATGAGTCGGTCGAGTGCCCGACCAAGGCGTTGCGGGCCCTCAGAACGGCCCCCGGGATTCCCACGCTGAGCGTTCATGAGTTCACCGCCCTCATCCGCTCGCCTCGATGATCGTGCCGGCCGTGACCTTCAGCACCTGATCGGGGGTCGCCGCCGGCGGCAGCCAGGCCGCGGTCGTCAACAACCGCTGCCCGCCCGGCAGGGCGTCGAGCAGCGCCTCGGCCCGGCCGGGGTCGAGTTCGGAGAACACGTCGTCGAGCAACAACACCGGTTCGGCCACACCCGCCTCGCGGATGACCGCATCGGCCGCCAGCCGCAGCGAGAGCGCCAACGACCGTTGCTCCCCCTGTGACGCGTGGGTCCGCGCCGGCGCACCACCGATGCGCAGCACGATCTCGTCTCGGTGCGGGCCCACCGTCGAAACCCCCCGCCGCACGTCGAGTTGGCGGGACGCCGCGAGTGCCTCGGCGAGATCACCGTCCCAACTCGCTTCGTAGATGGTCTCGACCTCGGCCGACTGCCGCGCGACGGCGTCGTAGGCCGCAGCCAACCGGGGCGCCATCTCGGACAGCAGGTCCTCTCTCGCCGCTCGCATGGCATTCCCGGCCGCGGCAAGCTTCGCGTCCCAGACGTCGAGCGTGAACGCCGCGTCGCCGTCGAGTCGGCCGTGGGCCGAGCGCAACAGGGCGTTTCGCTGCTTCAGGATCCGTTCGAGATCGCTTCGCAGTGCGTCGTGTCGCGGATGGCGGCTGACCAACGCATCGTCGATCCATCGACGGCGCATGGCCGGACCGTCCTTCACGAGTTCGAGGTCGTCGGGCGAGAACACGGTCACCTGCACGACGCCGACCAGGTCGCGGGCCCGGCTCAACCGCTGCCGGTTGACCTGGATGCGGTTTCGTCCGATGCGGGGCAGTTCGGCCTCGATCAACTGCTCGCGACCGTCGGGAGACTCGACGGTCGCCCGGAGGATCGCGGCGTCGGCCCCCAGACGGATCAGGGCGTCGTCGGGCACACCGCGGAACGAACCCATCCCGGCGATCCAGCTGATGGCCTCGAGCAGATTGGTCTTTCCCTGCCCGTTCTCCCCCACGATCGCCGTGAGTCCGTCGGACAGCGAGAGCGACGCCGCTTCGTACGACCGGAAGTTCTGGAGTTCGAGGGTCCGGATCAGCACAGGACGTCAAGCTACTGGTCGTAACGACGGGCCTCGTAGTATCCGCCAATGAACAATCGACCCACGAGTCTCCCATCTCGTCCATCACCCCAATGCCGAGGGGATGCTGGAAGCCGCCTTGCTCTTCTGGATGTTGTGGCTGCCGTGGACCCAACTCACCTGGGCGGCCAACGCCGTGTCGGCCCACTCCCGCAACGTGCAGGCGATCTTCCTCGTGGCGACGGTCACCTCGGTCCCGATGGCCGCCGCCGTCTCCACCGCACTCGACGGCGCCGGCTTCCTCTTCGCCGGATCGGTCTCGATCATCCTCGCGATGGGTCTGGTCATGCTGATCATGGGCCACGAGACGGGATCAGCCGAGTGGAAGTCGTCGATCACCTACGCGATCCCCAACGCCGCGGCGATGATACTGTTCCTCGCCGGCGCCGCGTTCGACGACACGCCGGTCCGGGTCGGGTTCTGGATCGCCGGCATCGGCATCATCGCCTTCGGCACACTGCTCGCGGCCGAGGGCGACTGGGTTGTCCGCGTTGGTCATTTCGCCGAACGCCACGGTCTGATCCTGATCATCGCCCTCGGCGAGATCATCGTCTCCGGAGTGATCGTGTCGGCCGCGGCGCTCGAGGAGATCACCCTTCATCCACTCGATGACCTCCACCTCGAGTTCCGGATCATGCTCCTCATCGGCCTCGGCATGTTCTTCGCCGGCATCGAGCTCTCCGCCCTGCGTGCCTTCCACGTCGTTCCGATCGAGCGGGCGGTCGCCATGGCCGTGCTCGCCGCGCTGCTCCTCTTCGGTGGCTCGGTCGACGGACTCTGGCTCCTCGGCGCGATCGATCTCGTGATCCTGGCCGCTCTGATCTTGGAAGCTCGACGACTCGAACACCACACCGACACCGCTCGGACCGACTGAGCGCCGGCCCGGGGGCCGTCAGCTGACTCGGACGGGCATCAGCAAGTAGAGGAAGTTCGGATCCTCGGCCGACTTCAACAGCGCCGGCTTCAGTTCGTCGACCGTTTCGAGGGTGATTTCATCGCCCGGGGCGACCTCGATGCCGTCGATCAGGTACTCGGGGTTGAAGGCCACGGTGAGATCGTCGCCCTTGTAGACGGCTTCCTCGACGGCCTCGTGAGCCTGGCCGACGTCCTGGGTGACCGCCACGAGCTCGAGCCCGTCGGCCGACATGGCCATACGCACCGGTGTGGACTCCTGGGCCAGCAGGCGCACTCGGCGCACCGCATCGAGCAGGGTGGTGCGATCGACGGTCAGCTGGTTGGGATGGTTCGTCGGGATGAGCCCCCGATAGTTGGGGAACTCCCCCTCGATCAGGCGGGTGGTCACGGAGACACTGCCCACGTCGAACCCGGCATCGCGCTCACCGAGGCGCAACGTGATGCTCTCCTCGTCGCCCACGACACGGGCCAGTTCCTTGAGGGCACGGCTCGGCACGAGCACCTTCTGTCCCTCGCTCAGCACCGAGGTGCCGGCCAGGTCGCGCACCGACAGGCGATACGAATCGGTCGACACCAGACGGAGGCCACCCTCTTCAGCGGCCATCAACACACCGGTGAGGATCGGACGGGCGTCGTCGGACGACGCCGCCTTCTCGACCTGCTCGATCGCAGCCTTGAACGCCGCGGCATCGAGGGTGACTGCATCTCCCTCAGGGCTCGACAGCTGGGGAAACTCGTCAGCCGGGATGATGCGGATCGCGAACTCCGACGGCGACGCCTCAATCCGGGCGTCGTCGTCTTCGACCGTGATGTCGACCGCGCCGGCACGCACCGAGCGGACGACATCGGATGCGAGCTTCGACGGGAGCACGGCCACGCCGTCTTCGGCGCCGGCGACCTCGACGGTGACCGAGATGGTGAGGTCGAGATCGCTACCGGTGATGGTGAGCTGGTCACCGGTGAGCTCGAGACGAACGCCGGCGAGCACGGGAAGGGCTCCGCCTCGCGTGGTGACGGCTCGGCCCGCGTCGGCGAGTGCCTTCGCGAGTACATCTCGTTCGCATCGGAACTTCAGGCCCATGGTGCGGTTACTTCTCCCTGTCGTATGGACTTCTGGTTAGTAGCAGTCCATAGGGCTTGTGGATTGTGGACGGAGTCGAGTCTGCCGTGAAACGACACGGATGTCGCGTCCCCACGGTGTCCCCGCGCGGTCACAGTGTGTGACGAGTGTGCGCCGGCTTGGTGGATGTTCTCGGAGTTTGTGCATCGGTGTCCACCTGCGGTGCCCACGTGATCCCCAGTGATGTCCCCATGGCGTGGAGAAGGAGGACGGATCACTTGGGATGATTGAGCCGGTGCTGGAGCTCGGTGACCTTGTCGAAGATCTGTTGACGCTCGCCCATGCGGGCCTCGATCTTGCGGACGGCGTGCATCACGGTCGTGTGATCGCGGTTGCCGAAGGCCTTGCCGATGTCGGGGAAGGAGAGGTCGGTCATGTTGCGGGTGACGTACATGGCCACTTGACGGGCGTCGACGAGGGGGCGTCGGCGCGAGCCACCGGTGATCTGTTCGACCTCGAAGCTGAACATCTCGGCGGTGAGGTCGATGATGCGCTCGGCGGTGACCGGGGGCTTCTCCGAGTTCGTGATGAGATCGCTCAACACCAGGGCGGCCAGCTCACGATCGAGAGGCTGTTGGGTGAGGTTGGCGTAGGCGGTGACCTTGATGAGGGCGCCCTCGAGCTCGCGGATCGAGTCGGTGATGTTCTCGGCGATGAACGCGAAGACCTCGTCGGAGATGTCGATGGTCTTCGATTCCGCCTTGCGACGCAGGATCGCGAGGCGGGTCTCGAGGTCGGGTCGTTGGATGTCGGTGATGAGACCCCACTTGAACCGGCTGCGCAGACGGTCCTCGAGGGTCGGGATAGCGTCCGGCGTGCGGTCCGATGACAGCACGATCTGCTTGTTGTTCTGGTGGAGCTCGTTGAAGGTGTGGAAGAACTCCTCCTGGAGGCCTTCCTTGCCCTCGATGAACTGGATGTCGTCGATCAGCAAGACGTCATTGTCTCTATAACGTCGCTTGAATTCGGGTTGGGTGTTCGTGCGGATGGCCTCGACGAACTCGTTGAGGAAGGTCTCGGTCGACACGTAACGCACCCGATAGGTCGGGTAGTGATCGGCGACATAGTGGGCGATACCGCGCAGGAGGTGGGTCTTGCCCAGGCCCGAGTCGCCGTGGATGAACAACGGGTTGTAGCTGGCGGCGGGTGTTTCGGCCACTGACAGGGCGGCGGCATGGGCGAAACGGTTCGACGGGCCGATGACGAAGTGTTCGAACGTGAACTTCTTGTCGCGATTGCCCTCGAGCCCGGCGACCACCGCCGGAACCGGCGGCGGGTCATCGGGGGATCGAAGGTCGGCGGCCGGTACGTCGAACGCGACCTCGTCCCAGTCGGTGTCGATCTCGACCCTGACCGTCACATCGGTGCTGGTCTCTTCGATCGCATCCTGGACGAGGCCGAGGTAGCGGCCCTCGATCCGTTCCTTTTGGAGCCCGTTGGGCACCACGATGACGAGCTCCCCCTCGTCGAATGCCACGGCCTTCGCGCCGCTGAAGGTGGTACGCCAAACGGCATCACTCACCTGTGCGCGAATGCTCTCTGCGCAGGTGGTCCAAAGACCATCGGCGTCGCCCATCTCTTCCACGTGCAATTGTGTCTCCACAGCCGCGTCCACAGGTGTGGACGACCCTCCGTACTCCCACCGGAAAGAGACGAGGGCCCGCGGGAGAAATCCCAAGGACCACATCCGCACTCCGTCCGGCGTGGGCGGGCAACATAGCAACGCTGTGGATAGCTGCAAGCCGAAGATTCAGGTTCCTGTGTATCGCCAGCTCAGGGTGCGTTTTGGGTGAACGAATTACACAGGTGGAACATCAAATGACATCAATGGCATTCACGAGGAGCTGCTCGTCCCCACTCGCGGGCCCGTCGACGACCTTTCCCCGCCTGGTTGTTGCCGTTGTCCGCGGGCCATACCGTGACGGGTTGACGTCATCGGTTCCCATCAATTGGAGCCGTCATTCCCGCGGTGCCGACTCCTGCCCGCGGTATTCGGAGGATCACCATGAAGCGGCCCTATCAGCCCAACGTGCGCAAGCGGGCGAAGAAGCACGGTTTCCGTTCTCGTATGAGCACTCGTGGGGGACGCGCTGTTCTCCGCTCCCGTCGCCAGAGGGGCCGCGCCCGTTTGTCGGCATGATCGATCGGCTCGCCGGCCGAGCGGACTTCGCACGATTGCGTGCGGAAGGGGTTCGTCACGGTCGAGGGCCGATTCGACTGGTCTCCCGGTACTCCGAGACCGACTCCACACGCATCGCGTTCGCAATACCACGCAAGGTGGGAAACGCGGTGATGCGGAACCGGTCACGGCGCCGGATCCGGGCGGTGCTGCAGGAACTCCACCAGGAGGACCCCTCGTTTCCCGCCCGCGGTGATCACCTCATCCGGGTGACTGCACCGATCGACGACTGGTCACATGCGACACTTCGCCTCACCATGAGCGAACTCCTGCGCCCTGCGCCCGCACCCGTTGCGCCCTCACCCAATGCGGCCTCACCCAATGCGGGAGCCGTCGACGGCGAGCGTCGACGATGAGTCCGTTCGCGCGCATGCTGCGGGCCTTCGTGCGCGGGTATCAACGACTGTTCGCCGGGCGGCCCTCTCCGTGTCGTCACGTGCCGTCCTGTTCCAACTACGCGATCGAGGCCATCGACGGCCACGGCGCAGTGCGTGGCGGATGGCTCGCCACGAAACGACTGTGCCGGTGCCACCCGTGGGGAACCCACGGCTACGACCCCGTGCCCGCCTCCCAGGAGCTCTAGATGTTCAACTTCATCGCCGACGTCCTCGCGTTCTTCTACGATCTCTACCCGAGCTACGGGCTCGCCATCGTCCTGCTGACGCTGGCGGTGATGATCGTTGCGACGCCGCTCACGTTGAAGAGCACCAAGTCGATGCTGCAGATGCAGCGACTGCAGCCCGAACTCAAGGCCATCCAGAACCGGTACAAGGACGACCGGCAGAAGATGAACGAAGAGTTGATGGCCTTCTATCAGGAGAACGGCATCAACCCCTTGGGCGGCTGTCTGCCGATGCTGATCCAGTTGCCGATCTTCCTCGTGCTGTTCCGGGTCGTGCAGGGCATCACCCGGCGTGCGACCGACATCGGCAGTCAGCTCGGGTGGACGGCCGGCCGGCTCAGCGGTGGTGGTGAACTCGACAACCACAGTATCGAGCGCATCGAACGAACGTTCGATCCCGAGAACCTCGACCATGGCAGTGCCATGTACCAGGATCTGCTCAAAGAGACGCAGATGGAGTCGCTGACCATCGATCTGTCGCGATCGGCACAGGAAGTGCTCGGCGACAACATCGTCACGGCACTCCCCTATCTGCTCTTGATCGTGATCGTGCTGATCAGCAGCCTCTATCAACAGCGACAGATCCAGGGCCGCAACACCGGTGCGCAGATCAACCCGCAGCAGCAGATGATCATGAAGATCCTGCCGTTCATGTTGCCGGTGTTCTCGTTCACGATGCCGGCCGCCCTGGTCATCTACTTCGTGATCTCCAACCTCTACCGGATCGGGCAACAGGCCTACATCACCCAGTCGCTCTACAAAGGCGACGACAGCCCGGGGGCCCAACTGGCCAAGCAGCGAGCGCAAGACAAGGCCTCGGGCAAGAGTGGCGCAGAACGTGGCGGTGGACGGGTGACGCCCAAGAAGGGTGAGCCCACACCGAAACGGGGAGAGGTTCGTACCGCCACGAAAGACAAGTCGAAGAGCAAGAAGAGCGCGAAGGCATCGGGGGCCGGCCGTACCGGCAAGGCCCCGAGCCGTCAGGCCCGTGGGAGTGGACGTACCACCGCCCCTGGGTCACCGCAACACAAAAAGCGCAAGAAGTAACGCCGATCCACCGCGCCACCGCGCCGATTCGGACCTTCCGAACGGCGACGCCGTGGCCCCTGGATGGTGGATCGGGTTGCCTGCGCCTGCATGAGAGGAGACAACGATGGAATGGGTGGAAAGCACCGGTTCATCGATCGATGAAGCCAAGGAACGAGCCCTCGACCGACTCGGCGTCCATGGAGACGACGCGGAGTTCGAGGTGGTCTCGGATGTGAAGACCGGCCTGTTCGGGCGGGTGAAGGAAGAGGCTCGGGTTCGCGCTCGGGTCGCTCCCTCGACGCCACGGGCCAAGGAAGAGAACCGTCGCGGTCGTGGCCGTGGTGGTCGCAACTCCCAGAAGGGGGGCGGCGGTCGCGGAAACCAGCGCAATCGCGGTGGCGACAAGTCCCGTGCATCCAGCGGCGACAACCGCAAGAATGACGGACGCGGCTCGCAGAAGCCACGCAGCGACAAGCCAGCCCCCAAGGGCAACAACTCCTCGCGAGAGGACAACAACAAGGCCCGTCAGGGCGAGAGGAAGACCACCATGAGCGACGAGGCAACCATGCCGCTCCCCCAACAGGCTGATCTCGCCGAAGACTTCGTGCGCGGACTGGCAGAGCGATTCGGCACCGCCGTCGATTTCACCCGTGAGGACATCGACGAGGAAGAGATCCGAATCACGGTGTCGGGTGACGATCTCGGTCGCATGATCGGTCGTCGTGGCACCACGGCTGGGGCGATCGACGAGCTGGTCCGCACGGTCCTACAGCGTCAGGCGGGTAGCAGCCGCAACGGCCGGATCCGTGTCGACGTCGGCGGTGTGCGCGCTCGTCGGGCCGAAGCCCTGGCGAACTTCTCCCGGGCGCAGGCCGAAGAAGTTCGTTCGTCGGGTACGGCTCGCTCGCTCGAACCGATGTCGGCCGCCGATCGCAAGATCGTCCACGACGCGCTCACCGATGAGGATGGGGTGGAGACCCGATCCGAGGGCGAGGACTCGCAGCGACGTGTCGTGATCGTCCCGGCCGGAGCCGGTGACTGAGCCCGACTGGGCAGCCCTCGACGCTGCCTGGCTCCCGGCCCGACAGGCGGGGGTGCTCGGTGGCGCGACAACTGAAGCATTGATTGCGCACGCGGCCGGGTACCTCCCGGCCGCGTGTCGCGTTGACGACGAGTTCTCGGGCATCGATCTCGGCACCGGCGCCGGCGTGCCCGGTGTGGTGCTGGCGGCACTTCGCCCGTTGTCGAGATGGGTGTTGGTCGATGCGAGCGAGCGTCGATGTCATTTCGCTTCCGCAGCCGTGCACGCGCTCGGGCTCGAGCACCGCGTCGAAGTGCTGCACGCACGGGTCGATGACCTGGCGAAGGAAGCGGCGCACCGTGGCGCCTACGATCTGGTGGTCGCACGGTCCTTCGGTCCGCCGGCCGAGGTCGCCGAGTGCGGGTTGCCGCTGCGGGCCATCGGCGGCCGATTGGTGGTGTCGGTGACCGAGGAGACACTGGGCCTGTGGACGTCGGCGGCATCCACGTTGCGCGTGTCGGTTGCCGCCCGGGAAGGCGACGACGGGGCACGATTCGCTACGGTGCAGTCTGATTCGCCGGTCCCGTCTGCGTGGCCACGCCGGCCGGCGGCTCGGCGGCGTGCGCCCCTTTTCTGAGCTTCGGATCTTCTCGGCGTCGTTGCCTGTTTCACGTGAAACACGGTGTCCGTCTCGTCCACCGACGGGCTGACGATGACTGTTTCACGTGAAACAGCCGCTGGTGATCGGACGGTGTCGCTGCGCCGTCTCCGGTGTTTCACGTGAAACGGTGGTGAGGTTTTCCACAAGGGTGCTTGACCCTTGGTCGTGGAGCGGCGAGGATGACGAGGCTCGGAGCGTCCGGGAGATTTCGGAACCGAACGTGCTCCAACGAAGGGAGAGTGCCTCGTGGCATTCCTGCAAGAGGATGCGAGTGTCGCGTCCGGTCCGCGGATCTTTGCCGTGGCGAATCAGAAGGGTGGCGTCGGGAAGACCACCACCACGGTGAACCTCGGTGCCTGTTTCGCCGAGTTGGGTCAACGGGTGTTGATCGTGGATCTCGATCCCCAGGCCAACGCGAGCACCGGACTGGGGCTCAACCCGCGCCAACTCGACTACTCGCTCTACGACGTCCTCCTTCAGGATGTGCCCATGGAGGATGTCATCGAGCCGGTCTCGGTGAAGGGACTCTACGTCGCGCCCGCGAGCCTCGATCTGGCCGGTGCGGAGATCGAGTTGGTCCCCGCACTCAATCGAGAACGCAAGCTCAAGGAGGCGATCGAGTCGGTCGCCGACGACTACGACATCGTGTTGATCGACTGTCCCCCATCTCTCGGACTCCTCACGATCAATGGATTGACTGCCGCCAACGAGGTCCTCGTCCCGATCCAGACCGAGTACTACGCGCTCGAAGGTCTCGGTCAACTGATCCGGAATGTCGATCTGGTCACCAGGAACCTCAACCCCACGCTCGAACTGAGCACCATCGTCCTGGTGATGTTCGACGCGCGGACCAAGTTGTCGGGTCAGGTGTCCGACGAGGTTCGCGCCCACTTCGGTGAGAAGGTCTGCCGTCAGGTCATCCCTCGGACCGTCCGTCTGAGTGAGGCACCCTCGTTCGGTCAGCCGATCACCGCGTTCGATCCGATGTCGCGCGGTGCGATCGCGTATCGCGAACTCGCAAAGGAGATCCTCGGTGAACAAGCGTAGTGGATTGGGGAAGGGGCTCAGTTCGCTGATCCCGGCTGATGTGAGCACCGAGGGTGCGGTCTATCGCGAGCTCGACGTCAACGAGGTGATCCCGAATCGGTATCAGCCGCGTGAGCACTTCGATGAGGAGACGCTCACCGCCTTGACGGCATCGATCGCCGAGGTCGGGGTCATCCAGCCGATCGTCGTTCGTGAGAACGACGAGGGCGGCTACGAACTGATCGCGGGGGAGCGGCGTTGGCGCGCCGCGAAGCGTGCCAACCTGCCGTCGATACCGGCCCTCGTGCGCACGGTCGATGACCTGTCGAGTCTCGAGACCGCGGTCGTCGAGAACTTGCACCGTCAGGATCTCAATGCACTCGAGGAAGCCGCGGCCTACCAGCAGTTGATCGAAGACTTCTCACTGACGCAGGACGAGGTCGCAACCCGAGTGGGTCGGAGTCGGTCTGCGGTGGCCAACACGATCCGGCTGCTGCAGCTTCCGCCCACCGTGCAGCGA
This sequence comes from Acidimicrobiales bacterium, assembly GCA_040263275.1. Lineage (GTDB taxonomy): Bacteria > Actinomycetota > Acidimicrobiia > Acidimicrobiales > Aldehydirespiratoraceae > JAJRXC01. Next base: position 1,923 of record JBDQKM010000044.1, on the reverse strand, counting down.
CTTGTGATCGAAGACCAGATCAGCGCCGGCCATGCGCGTGCGCTTTTGGCAACACCGGACCGCAGCGAGCAGGAGCGTGTGGCCAAGCAGATCGTGGCTGAGGGACTGACCGTCCGTCAGGTCGAGGATCTCCTCAAGGGTGAGGACGACGAGTCGAGCACGGATGAGGAGTCGGCGGCCACCGACAGCTCGCCGGCGTCCGTCGATGACGATGCTGGCGCGACTTCGACGATCACCATGCCCGAACCAGCGGTCCTGGAGCTCGAAGAGCTGCTTGCAGCCCGGTTGTCCACAAGGGTGGCGGTCAAGCTGGGGAAAGGTCCCGGGAAACTCGTCGTCGACTTTGCCGATCTCGACGATCTCGAGCGGATCTATCGGGTGATCACGCCGCCAGGCACGGTGGTGTGAGGGAATCTCGCCCGTACAAGACATCCACAGACTATTGGCAGTCTGACTGACAATATATGACGGTTCCGTGGATCCCTGTGGATCAGTCTATGGACAAACCCTCGGTGGTGTCGTCACACCACATCGTCATGGCCTGCTGGAGTGCGTCGGTGACCGCGGCGGCATGCTCGACGACGGCGGGTGCGGGGCCGAGCCGGCACCACACCGCCGGCATGCGGGTCTCGCGCAGGATGGGCAGCCGCATGCCGCGGGCCGGCACATCGGTGCCCAACAGGGCGGTGAGCTCGGTCGCACAGCGTTGGGCAAGCGCCCGGCCGCCATGTGACGTGAATCCCTCGATCTCGAAGTAGGACACCTGATGACCGTCGTCGGCCAGGGTGAGGCCGAGATAGGCGTGTCCGTTCCACGCGTTGGCGGCCCGGGCCTGATCGGAGAGATCGGGTTGGTGCAGGGTGACGACGTCGGCGCCGGCGAGCCGCAGACGTCGGGCCAGACCGTCGACGATGGCGGGGAGACCCCCTGATTCACCGATCACCAGGCGTTGCCCGGTGACTCCGGCGTGGTCGCGGAGACGCTCGAGGTCGCGGACCTCGGCAACCGTCTTGTCGCCCGAGCGGCGACCCGACAGCCGATCGAAGGCGGCGACCGTCTCCCGACCCACCACGCCATCGGGTGTCAGGCCTTGGTTGTGTTGGAAGTCGCGGACCGCGCGTTCGGTGTCGGGACCGAAGATGCCGTCGAGCCAACCGGCATCGAAGCCGAGGCTGCCGAGGCGCTGTTGGAGGTCGGTGACGTCGTCCCCTCGGGTCATGGGGGAGCGTAGGTAGATCATGCGATCGCCGAGCCGATAGTCGGCGTCGACGAGCGCAGACCAGGTCTGACCGGCACAGACGCCGTCCTCGACGAGACGTCTCGACGCCTGGAACGCGCGCAGGGCCTTCTCGGTGTGATCGTCGAACCGGTCGAGGTCACCCAGATCGCTGTATCCCGCCGCGCCGAGACGGCGGTGGAGATCCCGGACCGCGAGGCCGTGGTCGCCGCGATGAAGAGGGAGGCCCGTGGGTGCGGAGGTCATCGCCGACGAGGTTACTGCCCCGTCGGCCCGCCAGAACTACAGGTAGTCGGCGAGATCGTCGAGCAACGCCTGCTTGGGCTTGGCCCCGATGATGCGCTTGGCTTCCTCGCCGTCCTTGAACAGGATCATCGTGGGAATGCTCATCACCTCGAAACGACGGGCGATGTCCTGCGCCTCGTCGACGTTGAGCTTGGCGATCTTGAGTGCCTCACCCTGCTCTTCGGCGATCTCCTCGAGAATGGGAGCGATCATCTTGCAGGGTCCACACCACTCCGCCCAGAAGTCGACCAACACCGGAGCGGAAGAACTCCCGATCTCCTCGTCGAATGTGCTGTCTGAAAGCGTGCTGATAGCTCCAGCCATGATGTGGTCCTTTCTGATGACCTGAAAGAGGGAACGCCGCCGAGGCGGTGGGTATTCCCGAGGCGCTCGGCGCCTCG
>JBDQKM010000043.1:0-20230 GCA_040263275.1 Acidimicrobiales bacterium | reverse complement strand
GGCCAACGTGCTCCGTTTCCGGATGAAGCCCGACGACGTGATCACGCTCACCATGCAGGCGAAGGTCCCCGGGCTCGGGATGATGGCCCGGCCCGTCGACCTCGAGGTCGACTACGACGAGGCCCTCGGGGGCGGATCGGCGGAGGCCTACGAACGGTTGCTCGGCGACGCGCTGGCCGGTGATGCCCGCCTCTTCGCCCGCCAGGACTCCGTCGAGGAGTCGTGGCGGATCGTCGAGGGTGTCCTCGACGACGCACCGCCGGTCGCCCTCTACGAGCGGGGTTCGTGGGGCCCCCTCGAAGCCGATCGGCTCCTGCCTGACGGGGCATGCTGGCGCGACTGTGACTGACGACTCTCTGATCCGGGTCGAGGGGTGGGTCGGCCCGTGGGCCGACGACGATCCCGACGCCAACTTCAAGACCGACATCGCCGCCTACGCCCACCTCGACCCGCTGTCCACGCTGGGCAACCTGGCCGAGGCGATCGACGTGCCCGTGGGCGCGATCGTCCACTACGTCCTCGCCAAGTGGGCGACGGAGGGCAGCAACGGGCTGCTCGAACTCGGCCCTCGCATGGCCCGGCGCATGAGGGAACCGTTCGTCGCGGCCGAAGCCGCGGACTCCGACGAGGCTCGGCTCGAGGCCTACGAGACCGTGCGCCAGATCGTGGAGTGGCTCAACGTGCCCCTCGACCAGCCCGAGGTCTATCCCTGACGACGGTGCGGACCCGGGCCGAGACGGGGGAGCGATGTGGGCATCCCCCGCCTCGGTACCGGTTCACAGGGAATTACGAGAAGATGTCGACGAGGTCGCCGACTGGGACGGCCTGGCCGTCACCCGCTTCGGAGTCGTACTCCGCGAGGGCGAACAGGTCGTCGGCGAAGAACTTCTCTGCCGACAGCGACGCCGACGGCGAGCCCGGGAACGAGAAGTCGGTGAGCGACTCCGCGCCGGCCCGGAACGTGTCGTGGTTCAGCTCGGCACCGGCGGCTTCGGCGATGTCGACGAAGAGGGCGATGAGGCGGCAGCCGTAGCGGATGCCGTTGAAGATGTTCTCCTCGTCCTCGGCGTAGTCGAGCGGGGGACGGATGTCCTCGTCGGGCATCGCGGCGGCAACGACGTCGCTGCACTCGGTCTGGTACGCGGGGTCGCTCCAGATGAAGTCGTCGTCGGGACCCGAGACGGTCAGCACGCCGTTGGCGACCGACCGGTCGGTGATCGTCTCACCGAGGTTGTTGAGCCCCGAGGGGTTGTTGGTCCAGATGGCGAGCTCGGTGTTGAGGCCGGCGGCGGCGAGGCCGCGGATGCTCGCGGCCGGGTTGCCGTGGATGTAGACGGCGGTGGCGCCCACGTCCTTGATGCGCTCGGTCATGATGCCGAGCTCGTCGTCCTGGGCGGCGGTGTCACCGTCGTTGGCGATGATGATGCCGTCACCGACGACCTCGATGCCCTTGTCCTGGATCAACTGGATCACGGTCTCGTGGCTGGGCTCGTCGGCGAGTCCGGCCATCACGAAGACCTTCTGATCGGCGAGATCGCCCCGCTCCTCGAGCAGGTTGAGGAGGATGACGTTGGAGGCGTTGGCCGCCTGTCCGGGCTGGTACCAGGGAGCGACAGACGCGGCGAGCTCGTCGTCGGTCTGGTCGCCACCGATGAGGACCGTCTCGTTCAGGCCGGTGAAGCACGGGTCGACCGTGCCGGCGGCCGGACCGACGAAGCCGCCGAGCACGGCGAAGGTCTCGGTGTCCTGGGTGAGGGCGGTGCAGACGCGGTCGGCGTCGGCGGGATCGATCGGTGAGTAGAACTCGTAGGTCGGCTCGATGGTGCGACCGAGCACGCCACCGTTGGCGTTGATGTGGTCGAACATGGCGTCCCAGTAGGCGATCTGGTCGCCCCAGCCGGCCGGGCTGAGGTTGAGGTCGACGAGCTGCTGGAAGTCGAGCAGCGACACGCCGACGCTGATGCTGGTCTCGGTCACGCCGGTGTAGGAGGCGGTCAGTTCGACGTCGCCGCCGTCGGTCTCGTCGGTTTCGTCGGTGTCGCCGCCGTCGGTCTCTCCACCGTCGGTCTCGTCGGTGTCGCCACCGTCGGTGTCACCCGTGTCGGTGTCGCCGCCGGCGTTGGTGTCGTCGTCGCCGTCGTCTCCACAGGCCGAGGCGATGAGCACGAAGCTCAACAGCACGGCGAGGAGACGCAGCAGATTGCGTCGTCGAGAACTCATTTGATGTTGCTCCAGGGTGAAGTGGTTCGGATTTGTCCCGAGGTGGGACATTAATTTGGGTATCGTAGCGCCGATGGGTCGCGCGCAACCAGCAATCGGGTCTCCTGAGGGTGGATCGGCCCGCCGCGGGCGTCCGCCGATCGGTGAGCACCGGGTGGCCGTGCTCGAGGCCACTCGAGCGCTGCTGGCCGAACTCGGCTACGAGCAGATGACCCTGGAGGCGGTCGCGGCCCGCGCCGGCCTCTACCGGCGATACCTGTCGCGCACGTGGGGATCGAAGGCCGAACTCGTCCGCGATGCGTTGTTCGAGGACGTGGTGGCCTTCGACATCCCCGACGAGGGCAACCTCAGCGACGACCTGCGGGGCACGGTGCGCCAGCATGTCGAGCTGATCCTGCGCCCCGAGTTCCTCCGCGGCCTGCCGGCATTGCAGGAGGCCTTCCGGGTCGATCGTGCGCTGTGGGACACGACGATGGAGCGGCACGTTCGGCCACCGGTCGACGCGTTCGCCCGCGTGCTCGACGCGGCGCGGCGTCGCGGCGAGATCGTCGACCATCTGGATCCCGCGGTGGTGCTCAACAGCATGACCGGCGCCCTTCAGCTCCTGGCCCGTCTCGACCTGATGACGGCCGATGAACTGGTCGAGCACGGGGTGCGGCTCGTGACCGGCTCCATGGTGGTCTGGCCCGACGAATTGCGCTGAGAGCGGTGTTGGTTAACACTGTTAACCAACACCGCTCGAAAGGCTTCCGATGACACTCACCGGTCACGTAACCAACGCCGCAGGTCAGGGTGACCTCGGTGGCAACATGTTCCCCGTCGATCACGAGGTCGACGTCGCCCGGTGCGAGGTCATCGGCGAGATCCCGGCCGGGCTCCGCGGCTCCTTCGTGCGCAACGGGCCGAACCCGATGTTCGAACCCATCGGCAAGTACCACATGTTCGACGGCGACGGCATGCTCCACGGCGTCGACTTCGAGGACGGAACCGCCTCATACCGCAATCGGTGGATCCGCAGTCGCGGTCTGGGCGCCGAGATTCGTCTCGGCAAGGCCATCTATCCGGGCCTGAGCGACGTCATGAACTTCCCCGACGAGTCGCTCACCGGCGACGCCGGCCCGGTCAAGAACCCGGCCAACACCCACATCGTGCGCCACGCCGGCAAGCTGCTGGCGCTCTGGGAGCAGGGCCTCCCGACCGAGGTCGGGCCCGACCTCGAGACCATCGGCGAGTGGAACTTCAACGGTGCCCTGCAGGGCGCGATGACCGCGCATCCCCGCATCGACCCGTTCACCGGCGAGATGTTCTTCTTCGCCTACAACTTCTTCCCGCCGTTCCTGAGCTACTACGTGGTCGACGCGAGCGGCGCCATCGTGAAGCAGGTCGGCATCGACATGCCGGCCCCGGTGATGATGCACGACATGCTGATCACCGAGAACTACTCCGTGTTCATGGACAGTCCGCTCGTGTTCGACATGGACGCGCTGGCCAGCGGCGACTCGATGGTGCAGTGGAAGCGCGAGAACGGCACGCGGATCGGGATCATCCCCCGCCTGGGCGACGCCGAGGACGTGCGCTGGTTCGAAGTGCCGACCTCACACGTGCAGCACTTCTGGAACGCGTGGGAGAACGGCAGCCGCATCGAGATCAGCGGCGTCCGCTTCGAGGAGGTCGACTTCGGCATCGAGTCCGAGGCGTCCGACAAGGAGAGCGGCGTCGAGACCAACGCCGGCTGCCCGGCAAAGTACTGGGTCGACCTCGAGACCGGCGCGGCCGGGAGCGAGTACTTCGACGACTTCAACGGCGAGTTCTGCCGTTTCAACGACGACCTGACCGGTCGCGAGACCAACGCCCTCTACATGTCGGGCTTCACCCGGCCCGACGCCGATCCCGGCGACTTCGACACCGTGGTGAAGTACGACATGACGAGCGACACCCGATCGCTGTGGTACTCCGGCGATCACGGTCACATCGGCGAGGGCGTCTTCGCGCCGAACCCCGACGGCACCGCCGAGGACGACGGGTGGATCGTCAACTCGATGCACAACTCCGACACGGGTCAGAGCGAGGTGATCGTGCTCGACGCGCAGAACATCGAGGACGGGCCGATCGCTCGTGTCCAGATTCCGCAGCGCATGCCGTTCGGCTTCCACGCCAACTGGTTCCCCGAGAACTGAGCGTCAGCCGAGCAACTGGTCGGCCAACAACTCGTAGCTTCGCGCCCGCGCGTCGTGGTCCCACGTGATCGTGACGGCCATGAACTCGTCGGCGCCGTAGCGGTCGGCCATCGCCCGCACGTTGGTCGCCACGGTCGCCGGGTTCCCCTTGATCATCGGTTTGCGGCTTGGCTGCACGGCCAACGGTCCGGGGACGGCATCGCGCACCTCCTGCGGTGACGGGATCGGGCCCTGCAGTCCCCGTTGGCGCCAGAGGGTGACCCCGGCCGCGAGTTCGTCGGCCTCCTCGTGGGTGTCGGCGCAGATCACGCTGGCGGCGACGAGGATCTCGGGCTCGGGGTGACGCTCGCTCGGCTGGTAGTGCGTCCGGTACTGCTCGGCGATCGCGGCGCCGTCGGACTGCGAGATGAAGTCGGCGAAGGCGAGCGGGAGGCCGAAGTGGGCGGCGTAGGCAGCGCTGTCGGGGCTGGAGGCCAGGAGCCAGAGTTGCGGCGGCTCGGCCGGTACGGGCGTCGCCTGCACCCTTCCTCGGAACGGGCTCTCGGAGCCGAGATCGTCATGGAGGAAGCCGTCGAGTTCGGCGATCATCGCCGGGTACTTCTCGATCGAGATCGGCTGATGGTCTGCTGCCAGCGCGACCATCGCGACCTGATCAGAACCCGGTGCCCGACCCACGCCGAGATCGATCCGGCCGGGGTGCAGGCTGGCCAGCACCCGGAACGACTCGGCCACCTTGTAGGGCGCGTAGTGGGGCATCATCACGCCGCCGGACCCGACGCGGATCCGGCTGGTCGCTTCGGCGATGTGGGCGATCAGGATCTCGGGCGCCGAACCGGCCAACCCACCCGTGTTGTGGTGCTCGGCCACCCAGTAGCGGTGGCACCCGAACTCCTCGCAGCGGCGGGCGAGGTCGATGGAGTTGCGCAGCGCGTCGCCGCCGCTGCTGCCGGAGGGGATCGGTGACTGGTCGAGGACGGAGAGGCGCATCAGCGGAGGAAGAACCACCAGACGGAGCCGAGAATTCCCGCCGTGCCCGTCAGGCCCATCGTGATGAGGGCACTCCGGCTGATGCCCCCGTCGTCGTCGGTCGGAATCCGGTCGGTCACGTGGGTCAGGAGCCGGTCGGCCCAGGCGACGTCGCGGGCGAGGATCGCGAGGCCGACGGCGACGATCGGCAGCCCGGGCCCGGGCAGCGGCATCATGGCCAGTCCCGCGAGGGTGATGACGGCGCCGGATGTCATCCGGGCGATCCGGATCGCGACATGGGCCTTGGCGCCGGCCTCGGTCTTCTCACGGCGACCGGTCTCGTACTCGGCCGCGATCAGTGCGTCGGCAAGCGTCTCTTCGTCGTGCACCCGCCATTCGTAGCAGCTGGGGTGCGGTGCCACGACGCGGCGTGGCAGATTGGCACGATGCCCATCAAGCCGCTGACCGACCGAGGACTCGACGAGGTCATCGAAGCACTGGGGTTCGGGGAACGTCCGGGCGCCGACCTCGAGGGGTTGACCGCGATCTACTCGGCCTGGTGCCGGCGGGTGCCGTTCGACAACCTGCGCAAGCTCGTCGCCCTGCACTTCGAACTGCCGGAGCTGCCGGGTATCCAACCCGACGACTTCTTCGCCGCCTGGCTGCTCACGGGCGCCGGGGGCACGTGTTGGGGAAGCAACAACGCACTCCACGCCCTGCTCGTGGGTCTGGGCTTCGACGCCCGGCTCCACGCCGCGTCGATGTTCGACGGCGAGATCAACCACGGGACCACCATCGTGCGGCTGGGTGAGGACCGATGGATGGTCGACACCGCCCTGCACGGTGACGTGCCCGCCCCCCTCGGCCCGGCGGAGCGTGCGGTCGAACACGCGGGTTTCGTGACCACGGTCAGACCCGACGGCGACACGTGGGTGGTCGACCACCCGACGCCCGACCCGGGCTTTCTCATCCCGTGTCGTCTGCATCACGAGATCGACCACGCGTTCACGATCGAGGCAAACGAGAAGACCCGTGGGTGGAGTCCGTTCAACGACGCCATCTCGGTCGGCATCAACGACGCCACTGGCGTGTGGATGTTGAACGGGCGCACGCTCGCCCGTATCGACGCCGACGGCACGACGACCAGCACGCTCACCGATGCCGAGGCCGACGAGTGGATGGTCTCGGTCTCGGGACATTCGCCCCAATTGGTCGCCGAAGTCCGTGCGATCCTCGATTTTCAGGCGGAATCGGCCGGATCCTGACGTGTCCGAATGTGTCCGTCACGACCGGGCATACTGCGACTCATGGGAACGACGGCCGCACAGGTCAGCGCAGTGGCGACGACCGGCATCTACTGCCGGCCCCAGTGCAGCGCCCGGCCGGACCCCAAGAACGTGGCCGCGTTCGCGTCGCCCGTCGCGGCCGAAGCCGCCGGCTATCGCTCGTGCCTGCGGTGTCGGCCCGATCGTCACCTGCCGGTGTCACCGCCGGCCGGGGTGCCGGCCGCGGTCGCGACCGCGCTGGCGTTGATCAGCGACGGCTTCCTCGACCGCTTCGACGAGTCCGCCCTCGCCGACCGGGTCGGCTACTCGACCCGGCAGCTCCGCCGGCTGTTCGACGAACACGTCGGGGCGACCCCGGCGTTCGTCGGCCGGTCGCGTCGGGCCCACTTCGCCCGCCGCCTCCTCGACGAGACCGACCTGCCGATGCCGGCAGTGGCCGGCGCCGCCGGGTTCGGGTCGGTTCGGCAGATGAATCGTGTCGTCGAGAGCATCTTCCGGTTCACCCCGGGTGCGCTGCGTCGAAAGCGACGAGGTGGTGACGTGCTCGTGGCCGACGGCGGACTCCGACTCCGGCTGCCGTTCGTCACGCCCTTCGATCGCCGGGCTGCACTCGACCACCTCGCCCCGCGGGTGACACCGGGGGTCGAGACGATCGAGGGGTCGCGCTACCGACGCACGCTCGAGGTCTGCGGCAACCCCGGCGTGGTCGAGGTCGATCTCGGTGGCGAAGGGTCGCACCTCGAGCTGGTGGCCCACCTGCCGACGTTCGACTCGATCATCGACGACGTCGCCCGGGTCCGGGCGATGTTCGGACTCGACGACGACGTGATCGCCGCGGAGGCTGTTCTCTCGGCCGACCCGGTGCTGGCCCCGATCGTCGACGCCCAGGTCGGACTCCGGGTGATCGGCGGCTGGGACCGGTTCGAAACCGCGGTGCGGGTGATCGTGGGGCAGCAGGTCTCCGTCGCCGGAGCCACCACGATCACCGGTCGCATCGTCGAGCGACACGGTCGCCGGCTGCCCGGTGACGTCCTCGGCCTCGCCGCACTGTTCCCGACACCGGCGTCGCTGCTCGACCTCGAGCCCGACGGGTTGGGCATGCCGAGGAGTCGCGTCGACACCATCCGGTCACTTGCCGCCGCCGTCGTCGAGGGTGTGGTCGACCTCTCGGCTCCGTCCGAGGTCGCCCGGGCACAACTGCTCGAGGTGCGCGGCGTCGGACCATGGACCGCCGACCTGATCGCCATGCGGGCCACCCGCGACCCCGACGTGCTCCCGGCCGACGATCTCGGGATCCGTCAGGCGGTCGGCCGCCTCCTCAACCGGGCCGAGCCACCCTCCGCCGACGAGGTCGCGTCGCTCGCGTCGGCGTGGAGCCCCCATCGATCACTCGCCGCCCAGCACCTCTGGGCCAGCCTGCGCCGTGTCGACGCAAAGGAGAAGTCGTGATGCAGATTCGCCACCTCGAGAGCCCGATCGGCGTGCTGACGCTGGTCGCGTCCGACGCCGGTCTCGCCCATGTGCTGTTCGAGGATCAGCGACCGGCCGATGTCGGGCTCCCCGACGATCTCCCCGAGGCCGACGGCAATCCGACCCTGGAGGCGGCCGCCGATCAACTCCGCGAGTACTTCGCCGGTGATCGTCGCGAATTCGACGTCCCGCTCGACCTGCACGGCACCGACTTCCAGAAGGACGCATGGCACGCGTTGGCCACCGAGCCCTACGGCGAGACCCGGTCTTACGGCGAACAGGCCGAAGCCATCGGGCGGCCCGGGGCCTTCCGGGCGGTGGGTGCGGCCAACGGTCGCAACCCCCTGCCGATCGTCCTGCCCTGCCACCGCATCGTCGGCGCCGACGGCTCACTGACCGGCTTCGCCGGCGGCATCGGGACCAAGCGGCGGCTCCTCGACCTGGAGCAGGCGCAACAGGGGCTACCCGGCGTCTGAACCGGGGCTCTACGCTCGCGGAATGGCGCTGACGCTCGACCGCTATCCGGGGATCACCTACGACATGGCTCCGCCCGAGGTCGACGACCTCGAGGAACTGCGTTTGCTGCGTCGGTGGGAGGTCGCCATCGGCTACCGGATCTTCGCGGCGATGCGCTGGGGTCAGATGGGCGACGGTCACATCACCGCTCGTGACCCGATTCTCACCGACCACTTCTGGGTCCTCGGCTACGGCATCCCGTTCGGCGCGGCCACCGTCCACGATCTGACCCTGCTCTCGCCCGAAGGCGAGGCGGTGATGGGCCCCACCGAGAATGGCGTCAACCACGCCGGCTGGTGCATCCACAGCCCGATCCTCGCGGCCCAGCCCACGCTGGTGTCCGCCGCCCACACCCACACGGGATTCGGCACGCCCTGGTCGGCCAACGTCGAGCCCTTCTCCGCGATCAGTCAGGAATCGTGTGCCTTCGTCTTCGATCAGGCCCTCTACGAGGGGGAGGACCTCGAGGTGTTGACCGTCGAGGGTGGGGAACGGATCGCTGCGGCACTCGGCGCCAACAAGTTGTGCATTCTTCGAAACCACGGGCTCCTCACGGGTGGCCACTCCCCGGCCGAGGCGGTGGGATGGTTCGTGATGGCAGAGCGGGTGGCCGAGGTCCACGTGAAGGCCGCGAACCCGAAGCCGATCAGCGACGAGGCGGCCAAGGAGGTCGCGGCCACCCTGGCGCCGTGGCATGTCGGATGGCGACAGTTCCAGTGGCTGGCCCGCGACCTCGTGCCCGACCCGTCGGCGGTGCTCTGAACGATGCGGGCACGAGGAAGCGACGCGTACGAATCGATCGTCGAGCTGATTGCCCGCGACTTCTAGAATCCGGACGATTCGCTCGAGGAGATCAGGGCCAAGTTCGACTTCGTCCACGGGCAGCCGGTCGGCGACGGGGTCACGCTCGAAGAGCACGAGCTGGGTCTGTGGGTCCGCCCGGTGGCCGACCACGACGACCGGGTGGTGCTGTTCGCCCACAGCGGTGGGTTCGTGACCTCGACCGCGGCGATGTGTGCGTTCTGGGCCGCGATCGTCGCCCGCGAGTGCGGACTCCCGGTCTTCGTGGTCGACTACTCGCTCGCGCCCGAGGCCCGCTTCCCCGTCCAACTCGACGAGCTCGTCGCGGCCCACGAGATGCCGCTCGAACGCGGCCATGCGCCGGCGCGCATGATCTTCATGGGCGACAGCTGTGGCGGCGGCATGGCGATCGCCGCGATGGTGCGACAACGCGACGGCGGCCGACCGCTTCCGGCCGCCTTCGTCGGGTTCGGTGGCTGGTACGACCTCGTCGCCGACGGCGTCGACGCGGTCGACAACGAAGACCCGTTCGTGAACCCCGACTGGATGCGACTCCGCGCCGGCGACTATCTGGGTGAGGTCGACCCCGCCCACCCCCACGCCTCCGTCGTCAACGCCGACCTGTCGGGTCTCCCGCCGATGCTTCTGCAGACGGGGGAGGTCGATCCGTGCCTCCCGGGCTCGCGGGTGCTGGCCGAGCGCACCGACGCGGTGGCCACGGTCGACGTGGTGCCGGCGGTCGCCCAGGGCTTCCAGGGCATGGGCACGCACATCCCCGAGGTCGCCGCGGCCTGGGCGACGGTCCGCCAGTGGGTCGACGAGGTCGTGCCGCCGGGCTGATCAGCCGACCGGTGCGTAGAGGTCGGCGGCGATGATCCCGATTGCGTCGAGCTGCGGCATGGCCGCGACCCTGCGACCCCCGGCTGTTCAGCTCTGCACGCTCGCTTTCATGGCCCGACGGTTCTTGCGCAGGATCCGTTCGGTGTAGCCGTTGTGCTCGTCGCGGCCGCCGAGCACGAGCTCCAGCGCGGCCTGGAACGGGATGCTGTGGTCGAGGTCGGCGGCCATCGGCTGGTAGCCCTCGTCGTCGGCGTTCTGCTCGTCGACGACTGTGGCCATCCGCCCCATCGTCTCGCGCACCTGGTTTTCGGTGAGCACGCCGTGGTGCAGCCAGTTGGCGACGTGTTGGCTGGAGATCCGCAGGGTGGCGAGATCCTCCATGAGGCCGACGTCCTCGATGTCGGGCACGGTCGAGCAGCCCACGCCGATGCCGACCCAGCGCACGATGTAGCCCAGGATCGACTGGCTGTTGTTGTCGAGTTCGGTCTGGATCTGCTCGGTGGTGAGTTCGCGGTCGAGCAGCGGGATCTCGGTCAGCTCGTCGATCGGCCTCGGAGTGCGGCTGAGCAGCTCCTCCTGGCGGGCTGCCACGTTGACATCGAAGTAGTGCGTGGCGTGGAGCGTGGCCGCGGTGGGCGACGGCACCCAGGCGCAGGTGGCACCCGCCGACGGGTGGCCGACCTTTGTCTCGACCATCTCGGCCATCTCCGAGGGCTTGGCCCACATGCCCTTGCCGATCTGGGCCCGGTTCTGGAGGCCACAGGCGAGGCCGGTGTCGACGTTGGCGTCCTCGTAGGCGAGGAGCCAGGTCGCGCCCTTCATCTCGCCCTTCGGCAGGACGGGTCCGGCTTCCATGTCGGTGTGGATCTCGTCGCCGGTGCGGTCGAGGAAGCCGGTGTTGATGAACACCACCCGGTCGGCGGCCTGCTCGATGGCTGCGGCGAGGTTGAGCGACGTGCGTCGCTCCTCGTCCATGATCCCCATCTTCATCGTGTGGCGCTCGAGTCCGAGGGCATCCTCGACTCGGCCGAACAGCTCGCACGCCCACGCGACCTCGTCGGGGCCGTGCATCTTCGGCTTCACGATGTAGATCGAGCCGGTCCGGCTGTTGCGGAAGGCACCGTGGCCGAGCAGGTCGTGTTTGGCGGCGAGGGCGGTGACCATCGCGTCGAGGATCGTCTCGGCGATCGGTTCACCGTTGCGGGTGACGGCGTCGGTGGTCAGGTGATGTCCGACGTTGCGCACCAGCATCAGCGACCGGCCCTGGAGTGTGAGGTCGGAACCGTCGGCCGCCGTGTAGTGGCGGTCGGGATTGAGGCGGCGCTCGAGGATCTGCCCGCCCTTCGGGAAGGACGCCACGAGGTCGCCCTTCATCAGGCCGAGCCAGTGGGTGTAGACGACGACCTTGTCGTCGGCATCGACGGCGCTGACCGAGTCTTCGCAGTCCATGATCGTCGACACGGCCGACTCGAGGTCGATGTCGGCGACACCGGCGGCGTCGTCCTTGCCGATGTCGTCGGTGCGGTCGATGCGGATGTCGGCGTGCAGACCGTGTTTGCGGACCAGCACCGAGGTGGGGTCGGCCGCGTCGCCGGAGTGGCCGACGAACTGGGTCGGATCGGCGAGCCCCGTCGAGTCGGCGCCGAGTGCCACCACCAAGGAACCCCCGGCGACCGAGTAGCCGGTGGCGTCGGCGTGGCTCCCCGTCGCCAGCGGGAAGTGGGTGTCGAGGAACGAGCGGGCGTGGGCGATCACCTTGGCCCCGCGGACGGGGTTGTAGCCCTTCCCGGCCTCGGCCCCGTCGTCGTCGTCGCTGATCACGTCGGTGCCGTAGAGAGCGTCGTAGAAGCTCCCCCAACGGGCGTTGGCCGCATTGAGCGCGTAGCGGGCGTTGTCGAGCGGCACGACGAGCTGGGGGCCGGCCACGGAAGTGATCTCCGTGTCGACGTCGGCGGTGCGGATCGACACGTTGTCGGGGGCGTCGTCGAGATAGCCGATGCTGCGCAGGAACTCGACATAGTCGGCGTGGTCGTGGGCGGCTCGATGCGTCGTGTGCCATTCGTCGATGGCGGACTGGATCTCGTCGCGGCGCGCCAGCAGCGCGGCGTTGCGTGGGCCGAGTTCGGCCACGATCGCGTCGAGCGCGGCCCAGAACTCGGCGGCGCTGACGCCGCTTCCAGAGGTGAGCTCGGTCTCCACGAAGTCGTGGAGCACCGGAGCGATCTCGAGGGAACCGATGGTGACCATGGCCTCTGAGGTTAACGGTCGGTAACCCGTCCCGTCGGCTCGGAGGCTCTGCTGCCACCCGCGTGGTGCGAGGGCTCAGCCGATGAGCGTGTTGGCGTAGACCTGCCACCCGAGAAGGCTCTTGGCCACCAGGCTGAGCCCCATGTAGGTCCGTTCGCCGACGTAGTAGTCGGACCAGCGGCCGACCTTGCGGTACTGCAGCCACTGGTTGATCGCGAAGCTGTTGAAGAAGACGAACAGCGACACGAAGATGCCGTAGACGAACGCCGGTGGTTCGTCGCTCGAGCCCGGGCTCCACAGGTAGATCGCGATGGCGAGCCAGGGCACCACGCCGGCGACGCAGCCGAACCAGAAGGGTGTCCAGTCGGGGTCGCGATCCGGCGGGTTGACCGTCTCCATGAGCCAACCGAAGAGGATCATCGACGCGTTCACTCCGAAGAGGGCGACGAGTGCGACCACGTCGCTCACGCCCGTGAGCATCGCGATGAGCACGACCATGAGTGACGCCGAGAGGGAGTACTCGACCCATCGGAACCGGTTGCGACCGGCGCGGAGTTCACCGAGATAGCGGGGGTAGCCCCATGGCGAGGCCACCAGCAGGTGGAAGACCGACGAGAGGATCATGAACGCTGCGACCGAAGGTCCGAGCGGAAGGTCGAAGAGCGTGTCGTTGACCCCGGGACCGTCGCCGGGAGGGCCGTCGAGGAACGACCCGGTGACGGGCAGCGAGAAGTCGTTGGAGAGGGCCAGCATGGCGGCGGCCGAGGCCCCGTGGAGGACACCGAGGATCAGGTTGATCACCCGCAGGCGTTGCTCTCGGGAGTCGGGGGGAGGCGTGATCGGCATGTCGAGTGCTCTACGGCCCCGGCCATGACTACGGATGCGCCCGCCTCCCAGGGGTACGATCCGCGACACGGCGACGAAAAGGACGAAGGGGACACTGACATGGGGCAACTGGACGGACGGGTCGCGGTCATCACCGGTGCCGGTGATGGCATCGGCGCGGGCATCGCCCGCGTGTTCGCCCGCGAGGGAGCCCGGGTCGTGATCGGCGAGATCAACCGCGACACCGGCGCGGCGATGGCTGCGGAGCTCGGCGACGGGGCGAGCTTCATCCCCACCGACGTGGGCAAGCGGGCGGAGTGCGAAGCGATGATCGAACACGCCGTGGCGACGTTCGGTGGCGTCGATATCCTCGTCAACAACGCGTGGGGAGGGGGGCGCGTCTCGCGGGTCGAACAGAAGACCGACGACCTGATGCAGGGCGGGCTCGACGTCGGCTTCCTCGGTCCGTTCTGGACGATGGTCGCCGCGCATTCCCACATGGCCCCGGCCGGCTACGGCCGCATCATCAACATGTGTTCCCTCAACGGCGTCAACGCCCACATGGGCACCGTCGAGTACAACACCGCGAAGGAAGCGCTGCGCGCGGCGACGCGAACCGCAGCACGCGAATGGGCCCCGACGGGCATTACCGCCAACGTGATCTGTCCGGCCGCCGTCTCCGCCTCGTTCCGGGCGGTGATGGAACGCAATCCCGAGCTCGTCGCCTCGGCCGGTGCCAACAACCCGATGGGGCGGATGGGCGACCCGGAGACCGACATCGCCCCGGTCGCCCTGTTCCTCGCGAGCGAGGGCAGCCGCTACATGACCGGCAACACCCTCTTCGTCGACGGCGGCGGTCACATCAACGGCTCGAGCTGGAAGCCCGATCTCGATTGATGCGCTCGTGATCCACATCCGTGAAGCGGAGGGGGCCGACGTGCCGGCCATCACCGCCATCCTCAACGCCCTGATCGACACCACGACCACGATCTACCGGAACGAGCCCTTCCCGCTCGCTGATCGGCAGGAGTGGTTCGAGACGCAACGGGCCGCCGGTCGTCCGGTGCTGGTGGCGGTCGACGACGGCGTGGTGGTCGGCTTCGCCAGCTACGGGCCCTTCCGCGACAACGAGCGGCTTCCCGGGTTCCGCTTCACGGTCGAGCACACGGTCCACGTGGGCGAAGCGGCCTGGGGGTCCGGCGTCGGCCGCCGGCTGATGGACGAACTGATCGTCCGGGCGGCGGCGGGTGGTGTCCATGTGATGCTCGGTGCGGTCGACTCGACCAACGAGGGGTCGATCCGGTTCCATGAGCGGCTCGGCTTCACCGAGCAGGGCCGGCTCCGCGAGATCGGTTGGAAGCACGACCGGTGGCTCGACATGGTGTTCATGGTCCGGCGCCTCGACGGCTGACGGCGTTCAGCCGGCGTAGGCGGCCACGATCGGTTCGAGTTCGGCCGGCGTGGCTCCGTGCATGATCACGCCGTCGCAGCCCAGGGCCAGCTGCCCCTTCACCGCGGCTGCACAGTCTTCGGGTGAACCACTCGCCATCGGCGCCAGCCACTCGTCGGGGAGGAGCGTCGCGACATGGGCCAGGATCTCCGGCGTCCCGGCCACGTCGAGACCTCCCTGGAACGCGGCGACCGTCTCGTCGGCGCGGAACCGTTCGAGCACGGCGGGGTCCCAGTTGTTGGTCTTCACGAGGAGGTCGCCGTAGCCCTGGAGGTAGGTGGCGAGCCGACCGACGGTCTTCATCAGTCGTCGTTCTTCGGGGATGAGGTCGCTGACGGTGGCGAAGCACGACCAGACCTTCACGTCGTCTGGGTCGCGTCCGGCATCGGCGGCGGCGTTCTTGACGGTCTCGACCGCTCGTTTGGTGGTCTCGTCGGTGAAGAAGGTGTGGAGCACGATCTGGTCGAAGCAGCGGCCCCCCAGCCGCAGCGAGTTCGGCCCGAACGCGGTGAGCCCGAGCGGGAGGTATTCGTCGAGATCCGATGAGAGGTGGAGCACGGGGTACGTTCCGGCCGGGCCGTCGTGACCGAACACGGCTTCGCCGCGGAAGAGGCGACGAAGGAGACCGGCCACGTCCTCCATCTGGGCGGTGGTGATGCGGTCGATCCCGTACGCGTCCTGCATTCGGGCGATGCCGCGGCCGAGGCCGAGGACGAATCGTCCGCCGGTCAGCGACTGCATCGTGCGGGCGTAGCCGGCGGTCACCATCAGGTGGCGGGTGTTGTGGTTGGTGGACGCGGTGGCGATCCCGATCCGCTCGGAGACGGCGCCGGCCGCCCCGCTGAGCGTGGCCGCCTCCTTCTTGTCGTAGCGCTCGGAGATGAACGCCCAGCCCAGATCGAGGGCTTCGGCCGCTCTGACCTCGTCGACGAGATCGCGGGAGGTCTCTGCCTGTCCGGCGAGGGTGTAGAAGCCGAGTTCGGGAAAGCGGGGTCCGGTCGCTGTCATGGTCGGACAGTATTCGCTGCCGCGTGCGGGCTCCCCATTTGGCATGCTGCGGTCATGGGGGCAGCCGAGCGGATGGTCGACGACGACGGTGTCGTGCGCATCGGGTCGGTCGTCTTCGCGCTGATGCGCCCGACGGCGGGTCACGAGCGGGCGTTCAACCACTGGTACGAGCGCGACCACTTCTACACCGCAGGTCTCGCCGCGCCGGGTGTGTTCTCGGCCGGTCGGTTCATCCATCCCGACAGCGGCTGGCACCTCGCCCTCTACTTCGTGCTCCCCGGCCACGACGAGGCCCGCATCGCCTTCGCGACCGAACAGCTGGCGCTCGCGGCCGACGACGACCGTCTCTTCGCAGAGCGCGAGCACCTGCACACGTGGAGCCACGACGTCGAGTCGGCCGCGAGAGGCACCGACAACGTCCCCCTGGCCCTGGCCCTGGATCATCGCTACCCGGGGCTGCACGTGTCGATGTACGACGGCGAGGCGCCGCGCGTTGCCGGACCGGCGTTGACGCTGCGGGCCCGCTCGCGGGTGATGCCCGCCGACTGGGACGCCGGAGTCGAGCCGGGCGTGCGTCGGATCCTGCTGCAGTTCGGTGACGCCCCCGCGGGAGTCGGCGACGCGGCGGTGTGGTCGGGGGCGTTCGTCCCGATGGTCATCGGGACCGACACCCACGTCACCGAATGAGCCCGACGCCCCCGTTGCGGCCGGCGCTGCGGCGGCTGTTCGTGCCGGTCTATCTCCCGTGGGGGATGGCGACCCTGGGCGCCGGAGTCATCCTGCCGGTGCTGCCCCTCTATCTCGAGGAGTCGGGCCTGGGCCTGGGTTCGGTCGGCACGGTGCTCGCCGCATCGGGCATCGGATCCGCCCTCGGCGGCGTGCCCGCGAGCTCGATCGCCGAACGCCGGGGCACGGATCGGCTCCTCGCGGTGTCGCTTCTGCTGCTCGCCGGGACGACCCTCGTGCTGGGCTTCACGACCGCGGTCGTGGCCCTGGTGGCAATGCGGATCGGCTACGGGTTCGCCTTCGCCGGCCTGACCCAGTCGCGCCAGCTGGTGGTGGCGCGCGGCGTCGAGGTGGGTCTTCGCGGCCGGATCAACTCGTTTGTGGGCGGCATGCATCGGCTCACCTTCGTGGTCGGCCCGGTGCTGGGCGGGGCGGTCTACGAGACGTGGGGTGCGGAGGCGACGTTCCTGCTCGCCGGGGTGCTCACCGCAGGCGGGATGGCGACGCTCGTGCTCCCAGGGGGCCGTGACGAACACGAGATCGCGGCGCCGGCCGAGCGGGTCAGGATCGGGGCGTCGCTGTGGCGACACCGCCGCGCCCTGGTGGTCGCGTCGCTCGGTCCGCTCCTCGTGGCGTCGGCCCGTCAGGGACGACATGTGGTCGTGCCGCTGATCGGCGACGAGCTCGAACTCGACGCCGCGGCGATCGGGTTGCTGGTGGCCGTCGGGACGGCGGCCGACTTCCTGTTGTTTCCGGTGGCCGGGTGGGCTTCCGATCGGTTCGGTCGGTTGTCGTCGATGATCCCGGCCTTCTCGCTGATGGCAGTGGGACTCGGGCTCCTGGCCGTCGCCGACACGGTGACCCAGGCGGTGGTCGCGGGGGTGATCATGGGGCTCGGCAACGGACTCAGCGCCGGCAGCATGCTCACGTTGAGCACCGACCTCGCGCCCGTCGACGAGCCGGGACCGTTCATCGCCGGATTCCACACCCTCTCGGGGGCCGGCACCTTCATCGGTCCGCTGGCCGTCGGATGGGTCGCCGAGGTGCACGGACTCGGCACGGCGGCGATGGTGCTCGCCGTCACGCTGATGGCAGGGGTGGCATGGCTGACCTTCGTGATCGGCGAGACGGCCCGGCCGAGAAGGGCCCGCCTCGCACCGGAGGCCTGACGGCAGCCGTCAGCTCACTGTGGCGGGCCGCACGGTGGCGAGATAGCCGTCGGCCACCGTCGGCGCGACCGGAACAGCGCCGGCCGGCATGGTGTCGCCCACACAGCGGAAACGGCCCGGTCCCACGGCTCGACAGACGGCTCCCGGCACCTGTGTGTCGGCCTCCCAGACCCGTCCCGTGGCCCTTCCGGCGAGCGTGGTCGGGGTGCCGACGAAGAGGGGCTGGCCTCCGTCGACCACCACCACGCGGTGGCAGAGCCCGGCGAGTTCCTCGGCGTGGTGGGTCGCGCAGATCACGGTGGCCGTCTCCGACAGCGAGACGAAGAGGTTGCCGATCTCGGCTCGCTGCTCGGCGTCGAGGCCGGCGAGCGGTTCGTCGAGCACCAGGAGGTCGGGTCCCCCCAGGAGCGCCTGGGCGATCGACAGCCGTCGTTGCATGCCGCCGCTCAGCGAACCGATGCGGGCCTCGGCGACGTCGAGCAGGCCGACCTGTTGCAGCGCCCATCGGGTCCACCGGCGCCGGAGCCGCGCCGAGTCGATCTCCTTGAGAGCGCCGACATAGTCGCAGAAGGCCTCGACCCGCATTCGGGGTGGCAGACCGTCGCGTTGGGCGACATACCCCAGACGGCGGCGGATGGCGGTGCGGTCGAGCGGCTCGGCGGGATCGAGGCCGGCGATGCGGATGGTCCCGCTCTGGCCTTCGGCCACGGTGGCCAGCAGACGCAGCAGGGTGCTCTTGCCCGACCCGTTGGGGCCGAGCACGGCGGTCGAACCGGTCTCCAGGACGAGGCGGTCGACGGCGAGGGCATCCGCCGTGCCGTAGCGGTGGCGGATGTCGTGGAGCGCGATCGTCGGCGCTGTCATCGGTCGGAGATCGCGTCGAGGCGGCGGCGCCGCCGGGTGAACCCGACCGCCCCGGCTGCGGTCGCGAAGAGACTGAGGACCTGCATGGTCGGCCCGAACGTGGCCGCCGCGTCGACGGCCGCCACCGAGATCGTCACCACGGCGATCCAGGCGACCGCCACGCCCCCGGCCGCGAGACGGGGATCGAACCGGGTGGCGAGCGCCATCGTCACGGAGGTCGCGGCCAGGGAGGGCAGCAGCCACGCCACCCGGTGCGCGCCCCCGGTCGGGACCAGCAACGAGGCGAGGAGCAGGACGAGCGTGCTCGCGCCCACCACCGTGAGCGCTCTGACGAGGAACAGACGGAAGCCGTCGATCGGTGCGGCGAGCGCGACCTCATGGGTGGGGTCGACCTTCGGGCCGAAGGCCAGGGCGACCCCGGCGAGCGGCGCCGGCGGCGGTCGCTTGCGGAGCTGGTCGATGAGTCGTCGGATGGCGATGGTCCACAGCCACGCTCCGACCTCGCCGGTGGGCTGGTAGCGGTCGGCCTGTTTCCATACCGCGAGAAAGGTGTCCTGGATCGCGGTGTCGACCAGTTCGGGGTTGCCGCAGCGCCGGTGCAGGCGCACGGTGAGCCAGCCGGCGTGCCGTTCGTAGAGTTCGGCCAGCGCGGCCCGCGGGGTCGGTTGCCACTGCGGTCATGCTAGGAAGCGAGCGTTCGGCGACCGTGAAAGGGGATGAACCGGACGATGCGGGCTCTCCATGCGGGCGGGAACGGGTAGCGGTCGCGCAGCGGGCGGCGGAACGGGGCCAGCAACTGTCCGGGGACACTCGGCGGGGTCTGCTCACCGTTGCCGTACACCTCCGGGCGTTTGTCGGCCGGCATGTAGTACGTGCCCCAGACCATGTCCCACAGCGGGAGGAACACCGAGTAGTTCGAGTGGATCGACTCCGGGGTATTGGAGTGGTGCCAGTGGTGGAACTCGGGCGTCATCACGATCCGGTGCAGCGGGCGCAGACGTCAGCGGATGTTGGCGTGGGCGAACAGGCCGAGGATCGTCTGGATGATCGCCGCTGCCCCGACGACCTCGAGCTGGAACCCGGCCGCGACGAGCATCACCGCCGGCACCGCGATGATGATGCCGTCGAAGGGGTGGACCCGGATACCGGAGATCCAGTCCATGCGTTCGCTCGAATGGTGGATCGAGTGGAAGCGCCAGAAGAAGCCGATCTCGTGGCTGAGCTTGTGCGTCCAGTAGATGAGGATGTCGAGCAGGATGATGCTCTCGACCGCCATCACCCAGCCGGGCTGGCCCATCACGAGCGGGCGCAGCAGGAGCATCGGCACCCACAGTGGGAACATCGCCAGCGCGATCCCGACGCCGACGACGACCTGCGCGACGTTGAGGACGGGCGACACCAGCGCGTAGGTGAGGTCGGTTCGCAGGCCGGGTCGGCGGATCTTCTGGTCGTGACGTCGGAACAGCTTCTCGAGCGGCACGATGATGACGAACAGCGCCACGATCGCGCCGGCGCCCTCGAGCCCGAAGTAGATCCCGGCCCCGATGGCGACGAGGAGGGCGATGATGTGCACCCACCGCACCAGCCGCCAACGCAACGGGCGCCGGGCGGCACCCGCGCGCGGCGGTGGCGGGGGGAGCGTCGACCGGCGGCGTGCCTCAGGGG
>JBDQKM010000042.1:0-20340 GCA_040263275.1 Acidimicrobiales bacterium | reverse complement strand
GCAGTGGATCTTCTTGCCGGTCCGTTCGCTCAGATAGCCGGCCAGGGTCTCGCCCCAGGTCGCGAAGTGCGTGAACACGAGGACCTTCTCGTCGGCCGCGAACACGTTCTCGATGATCTCGTTGAGCCGAACCAGCTTGCCGGAGCGCCCCTCGATGCCCTTGTCGTCGGCCTGATAGTTGACCGGGTGGTTGCAGATCTGCTTGAGCGCGGTGATCGCGGCGAGCACCGCTCCCTTGCGCTCCGGCGTGCCCGGTTCCTTCTGCTCGCTGTCGGTGATCAGGGTGTCGATGACCGCCTGGTAGAGCCCGATCTGCTCGGCGGTCATCGCGCAGTGCTCGAGCTCGTCGATCCGGTCCGGCAGTTCGGCGGCGATGGCCGGTTCGGCCTTGGTCCGGCGATACACGAGGATGCCGTTGAGGGCACGAAGGGCCTGCTCACCGTCGTTGGGTGCGTGCCCGTTCTGCTTCTCGGGCGTGAGCTGACTCACGAATGCCGCCCGTGGTCCGAGCAATCCGGGATTGGCCCAGTCCATGATCGACCAGAGGTCGCCGAGTCCGTTCTCGATCGGCGTACCGGTGAGGGCGATCCGGGTGTGGGCGTCGAGTCGACGCAGTTCCTTGCTCGTCTCGGCGGCGGGGTTCTTGATCGCCTGGGCCTCGTCGATCACGACCTTGCCCCACGAGATCTCGCTGAGCTGGTCCATGTCGCGGACGGCGGTGCCGTAGGTGGTGATGACGACGTCGGCCTTGCGAATCGCCGCCGCGAGCGCCGGTCCCTTGGCCCGGGACCCGCCGTGGTGTACGAGGATCTTCAGGTCGGGCACGAAGGTGCGGGCCTCGACGGCCCAGTTGCCGACCACGGCCGGCGGGGCGATCACGAGTCCGGTGCCGAGGTGCCGGCTCGCGTAGAGGTTGGCGAGGGTGGTCGGGGTCTTGCCCAGGCCCATGTCGAGGGCGAGACAACCACCGAGGCCGGCATCGCTCAGGAAGTTGAGCCAGGCCAGCGCATCGGCCTGATAGCTGCGCAACTCGCCGTGGAAGCCCTCGGGCGTCGTGTCGGGCGTCTCGGGCAGCGACTCGACGCTGCGGAGGAGCTCGGCGGCCCAGCCGTCGCCCACGATGTTGATGCCGCCGGCGAGGGGCGACCCCTCGAGCCCGAGGGCGTGACGCAGCATGTCGGCCCCGGTGAGGCGGGTCGTGTCGGCCCGTTCGGCCAGGGCCGCCGCGGCCTCGACCAGATCGGACTTGTCGAGCTCGACCCACTGACCCCGGGACTTGACGAGGGGACGGGCTTCGGCGGCGAGCTTGGCGATCTCCGCAGCCGACAACTCGACCTCGTCGAACACCGCAGACCAGCGCACGTCGGCGAGTTGCTGGGCGCCGACCACGCTCTCATCGGCCTCCGAGGTGAGGCGCAGCGATGCCACCGCCTTGCGGCGTCGGAGGTCGGGGACCCGCACGTCGAAGCCGGCAGAGCGCAACACGTCGCCCGACGTGGTCATCAGGTTCCACGCCTCGTCCTGCGAGAGGATCACCTCACCCCGCCGACGACCGCCCAGTCGCAGGAGTTCGGGGAACAGCCGTTCGAGACGGGCGAGTTGGGCCGCCGTCTGCTTGGCGCGCGTCTTCGACCCGGTCGTCACGGCGACCTCGACGGGTTCGAGCGTGCCGTCCTCGGATGGTGCGAGCACCGCCACGTGCCACGCGCCCATCTCGTCGGGCGGATCGAGCTGCACCACGAGGCGCTTGCCGACCGCGCCCAGTACGGGCTGGCCCCATTGAGTCATCCGGCGCACGAGCTCGCCACCGGCCTTGGGGGGAGCGATGACCGCCTCGCCGTCGAGGCGGCACAGCGTGGCCTCGGCAACGTCCTGTCGGGTCATGATCTCGGGCGGCATGGCCGGCGTCTCGAGCTGACCGGCCGCGAACGACACGATGGCGTCGACGAGGTCGGTGAGCGCGGCCAGGGCGAACTTGTCCTTCTCCTGCTCGCGGCTCCCGAGCATCGCGGCGCCGGGGACCGACGCGGTCAGCCCGGCGAGCACGTCGTCGTCGATCAGCGCAGGGCTCCACCGCATGCGGAAGGTGCCCTGGTCGGGGGTGGAGGGGTCTTTGCGCCGCCGCTTCTGTTGCACGAGCTGGGGGACGTATCGGCCCTGCATCACCATCTCGATGGCTGCCGCGGTCGCGATGCCCATCCAGGTGACGCTCGTGCCGACACGATCGTCGTCGCCCGTGGCGCCGAGCGGCGCGAGCCAGCCGAGCACCTTCTCGATCGGCGCCGACACCGTGGAGACGCGCCCGTTGCCGGGGATCTTCACGGTCGCCCGTTCGTCCCAGTCGTCGACGACCCCACCGAGGTCGCGGATCCGCTGGAGGACCTGCTCGTCGCTGTCCGGCCGCTGTCCGGGACCCGACGCCCAGGCAACGATGCGCCCTTCGGAACGGGAGAGGTGGAGTTGGACCTCGCCGACCACTGCAGGGGCCGGTGCGGCGGGTTCGCGCTCTTCCGTCCTGGGCTGGAGATCGGCCTCGTCGGGTTCGCCCACGAGTTCGGTGAGCACCTCGTCGATGCGCCAACACTCGCGATCGAGATCGGCCACGACGACCGACCGCTCGGCCCCGCGGAGATCGCGACGGGCAGCGACGAGCATGGCCTCGGCCTCGTCGAGCAGGCGCCAGAGGCTGGCGATCCACGCCGGTCGGCGCTGTTGCAGATAGTCGGATTCCTCGGCGGTCGCACGTCCGTCGAGGTGGGCTTGGACCAGTTGGTCGAGCTGACTCGACGTCAGGACGGCCCCGTCGGTGGTGGTAACGGTGTTCTCCTACGGCAGGCGAGACTTCGGTGCGTTGGGGAGCGTTTCGGGTCGGAACCGCGCCTTCGTCGCCCGCAGGGGACGGCGCCTGACACGGCCACCCGGTGACGGCTCCGTGAACCGCACTGGACTTGCGCTGGAGTGCCCTTCGGCGCCAGCGGCCTCGTGATGAGTGTACGAGGAAGCGAGCGAACCCCACACCTAGGCGGGACGGGGCTCCTTCGGCAGACCGAGCACCATCTCGCCCAGGATGTTGCGCTGGATCTGGGAGGTTCCGGCGTAGATCGTGCCGGCGCGGGCGTTGTAGAAGGCGCCGAGCCAGGATGCGGAATGGTTCCCCGAACCGGCCAGATCCCCCCAGAACGAACTGCCCGCGGGCTTGCCCTCGGCGACCATGGCGCCGGCCCCGAGCACGTCGACGGCCAGCTCCGTGACCCGCTGGTGGTATTCGCTCCAGTAGATCTTGAACATCGACTCGGTGGGGCCGGGCACACCACCGGCGAGGAAGTTCGTGAGTGATCGCTTGCCGAGATACCCCATGATCTCCACCTCGGTGTGGATCCGGGCGAGTCGATCGCGCAGGACCGGGTCGTCGGACGCGCCGGTCTCCTTGGCGAAGGCGAGGAGCTTCTCGGCTTCGGCCTTGAACATGATGGGCATGGTCGCGGCGGCCTCGCCGCGCTCGTAGCCGAGGAGCGTCATCGCCACCGCCCACCCGCCGTTGACCTCTCCCACGACGTTGTCCTTGTGGGTGCGTGCATCGGTGAAGAAGGTCTCGTTGAAGTCGGAATCGCCCGACAGCATCTCGATGGGCCGCACCTCGACGCCGTCCTGGTCCATCGGGCAGAGGATGAAGCTGATGCCGCGATGCTTGGGGGCATCGGGGTCGGTCCGACAGAGCACGAAGATCCAGTTGGCGGTCATGCCGGCCGAGGTCCAGATCTTCTGGCCGTCGATCACCCATTCGTCGCCGTCGAGCCGGGCCCGACAGCCCAGCCCGCCCAGGTCCGAACCGGCGTCGGGCTCGGAGTAGCCCTGGCACCAGACGTCGTCGCCGCTGATCACCCGGGGCAGGAAGTGGGCCTTCTGCTCGGGCGTCCCCCATTGCAGGATCGTGTTGCCGACCATCTGGATACTGAAGGAGTCGTTGAGTCCACCGGTGGGCACTCCGGCCCGTTGGAACTCCTCGGCCAGCACGACCTGCTCGAGCTCGCTGAGTCCGCCTCCGCCGAACTCGGTCGGCCAAGCCGGGGCCAGGTATCGATTGTCGGCCAGCGTGCGCCGCCACTCGGCGGTGAACGCATCGGCGTCGTCTCGGTCGAGGGCGCCGATGCCCTTCCAGTTGCTGGGGAGCTTCTCGGCGAGGAATGCCTGGATCTTCTCGCGGAACGCATCGGCCTCCGCGCTGTAGGACGGATCCATCAGCGGAGTCCCTCCGCCTTGGTCGCCAGAGCCGTGAGCAACTCGTCGAAGCTCTTCTCGAAGGCCGCAACGCCCTCGTCCTCGAGCAGACGAGTGACGTCGGCGAGGTCGACACCGACCGCCGCGAGACCGGCCATCACCGCGCGGGCGTCGTCGAGACCGGCGTCGATCGTGCGGGCGACGGTGCCGTGGTCCTCGAACGCGTCGAGCGTGTTGTCGGGCAGGGTGTTGACGGTGTCGGGACCGATCAACTCGTCGACGTAGAGGGTGTCGGGATAGTCGGGATTCTTGGTGGACGTCGACGCCCAGAGCGGCCGCTGGACCCGGGCCCCGCGGGCGACGAGTGCGTCCCAGCGCGGACCGGCGAACGTCTCCAGGAAGAGGGCGTAGGCCAGCTTGCCGTTGGCCACCGCGGCCTTGCCCCGCAGGGTCAGCGCCTCGTCGGTGCCGATGGCGTCGAGACGACGGTCGACCTCGACGTCGAGGCGGCTGATGAAGAACGACGCCACGCTCGAGATGTCGGACAGGTCGCCCTCGGCCCGCTCGAGACCGGTGATGTAGGCCTCCATCACCTCGGCGTAGCGTTCGAGCGAGAAGATCAGGGTGACGTTGATCGAACGCTTCTCGGCGATCATCTGCTGGATCGGCGCGAGCCCTTCGGCCGTGGCCGGAATCTTCACGTAGAGGTTGGGGGCGTCGAGCTGCTCATCGAGGGCCCGCGCCGCCGCCTCGGTGCCGGCGCTGTCGCGGGCGAGTCCGGGATCGACCTCGACCGACACGTAGCCGTCGAGTCCGTCGGACTCGTCGTGGACGGGGCGCAGGATGCCGAGCGCCGACCGGATGTCGCTGGTGACGAGTTGCCAGTAGGACGCCTCGACGTCGAGGCCGCCGCCGATCGCGTCGGCGAATTCGTCGTCGTACTCCTCGGAACCCTGGATCGCCTTCTGGAAGATCGACGGGTTGGACGTGAGACCACGGACCCCTCGGGCCACCCAGTTCTCGAGTTCGCCGCTCGTGATCCACCCACGGCGGATGTTGTCGAGCCACGGACTCTGGCCCTGCTCGGCGAAGAGATCGTGCAAGCGGGTCATGGGTCCTCCGAGAGGGGGTCAGTCGTCGAGTAGGGACTGGGCTCGAGCGACGAGGTTGTCGGCATCGATGCCCAGTTCCTTCAGCACCGTACCGCCCGGGGCAGACGCACCGAACCGATCGATGCCCACCACGTCGTCGACCCATCGGTGCCAGCCCTGGGTGACGCCGGCCTCGATGGCGAGCGACGGGGTGGTGCGGGGGATCACCGACGTCCGAACGGCCGGGTCGGCCGCCTCGAACAGCTCCCAACAGGGCATGGAAACCACGCGGGCGGCGACACCGAGCTCGGCCAGCCGATCGGCGGCCTCGACGCACACGGCCACCTCGGACCCGGTGCCGACGAGCGTGATGGCCGCATCGGCGGCGTCGCGCAGCACGTAGGCACCCTGGGCGACGCCCTCGGCCGAGGTGCCCTCGAGCACCGGCAGGTTCTGTCGGCTGGTGATCATCGCCGTCGGGCCACCCGACGCCACGGCAACCCGCCAGGCGGCCGCGGTCTCGTTGGCATCCGCCGGACGCATCACCCGGAGACCCGGGATGGCGCGCAACGACGCGATCTGCTCCACCGGTTGGTGGGTGGGCCCGTCCTCGCCCACGCCGACGGAGTCGTGGCTCCAGACGAAGATCGAGCGGGCTTCCGACAGGGCCGCGAGCCGCACCGCGGCCCGCATGTAGTCGGCGAAGACCAGGAAGGTCCCCACGACGGGGATCGCGCCGCCGTGCAGCGCCATGCCGTTGGCGATCGCCCCCATCGCGTGCTCGCGTACACCGAAGTAGATCTGGCGGCCGCCCGGGTTCGCGGCCGAGAAGACGCCCTCGTCCTTGATGACCGTGCCGGTGTTGCCGGTGAGGTCCGCGCCGCCGCCGGTCAGCCCCGGCACGAGCGGCACCAGTGCCTGGAGGGCCGCATTCGACGCCTTGCGGGTGGCGATCGACTCGCCGGGTTCGAACGACGGGAGGGCATCGTCCCAGCCCGGCAACCCGTTGCCGCCCAGCTGCGCCTCGAGCGTGGCGCGATCGCCGGCGAAGGCCGCCACGCGGCCCTCCCACGCCTCGCGGGCCGCGGCGCCACGCACGCCCCGGGCGCGGTACTCCTCGAGCACGTCGGCCGGCACGTGGAAGGTCTCGTCGACGGGCATGCCCATCGCTGCCTTGGTGGCAGCGATCTCGTCGTCGAGGATCGCGTAGCCATGGGCATCGGGGGTGTTGGCCGAGGCCGTCGCCGGCGTGCCGATGATCGTGCGGATGATCACGAGAGAGGGCTTGTCGGTGACGGCCATCGCCGACCGGATGCCGGCTTCGAGCGCGTCGACGTCTTCGCCGACCGCCCCGAGTTCGTGCACGTCCCAGCCGTAGGCCCGGAACCGGGCGGCGGCATCGTCGGTGAGCGCGAGTTCGGTCTCCCCGTCGATGGTGATGTGGTTGTCGTCGTAGCAGAGGACGATCTTGCCGAGGCCGAGGTGGCCCGCGAGCGACGCTGCTTCGTGGCTGATTCCCTCGGAGAGGTCGCCGTCACCACAGATGCCGAACACGTGGTGGTCGAACAGCTCGGCGCCGTGGCGCGAGCGCAGCTGCGCCTCGGCGATCGCCATGCCGACCATGTTGGCCACGCCCTGTCCGAGCGGGCCGGTGGTGACCTCGACGCCTGCCGTGTGGCCCACCTCGGGGTGTCCGGGAGTGGCCGACCCCCACTGCCGGAAGGCCTCGAGATCCTCGAGCGTGAGACCGAAGCCCGCGAGATGCAGGAGGGAGTACTGGAGAATCGACGCATGACCGGCCGACAGCACGAAGCGGTCGCGATCGGCCCAGTCGGGACGGCCCGAGTCGTAGCGCATGATGCGCGAGAAGAGCACGTGGGCCAGCGGTGCGAGCGACATCGCGGTGCCCTGGTGGCCCGAGCGTGCGGCATGCGGCGCGTCCATGGCGAGACCACGGATCGTGCTGATGGCGCGCGCGTCGAAATCGGTCATTCGTACTCCCAAGTCACGGAACTCGTCGGACCCTATCCGCGCGATCGAGGGTCGGTTCGGATGTTCTTCGGCCCGATGCTCAGCCGTAGAAGAGCAGCACCGACGCGGTGAACCCGTGCACGTGATTGCGGCCCTGCACCGGCCCGACCTCACCGGCGCAGAACATGCCGGCGACCGCGCCGCCGCGCACTGCGGCGTGGACCATCTCGGCGTCGTGATCGGGCGACTCGAACAGCGCGGTTCCCCGGCCGTTGCAGGTGAAGACCAGCGCCGCGTCGGCATCGACGGGGGCCAGCTTCTCCTGCAGGTCGGTCGACGCACTCGCGGCATCGCGCACGTGGAACTGCAGCGTGGTGCCGACCGGCGCGACGTCGCCGATGCGGATCGCCCCCTGGCCGTGATCCGCACCCAGGACCCCGCGGATCAGGAAGTCGCCCCGATCGAACTCGGCCGGGCGTTCGTCGATCACCAGGCCCACGTGGAGTCCACGCGACAACAGTGCCCGCTCCTCGTCGTCGGCCTCGTCGATCAATGACTGGAGTCGTTCGAGGGCGGGGCGGGAGGCGAGCTCGCGCACGAGGTTGCGATCCGAGTCCGTGACGATCAACGGTTCGCCCACTGGGCGACATCCCTGTGAGACCACCGTGGTGTCGTCCATCCCCTCGGGGAGGAGGATACCCACGGCCCCTCCGTCGTGGATCTCGGCCTGGACGACGAGCCGGTTCACACCGGGGCCTCCGGCCGATGCCATTCCGCCGACCACGGAGAGGTCGGGATACTGCTCGTTGGTGGCCTGCACGAAGGCCTCGGTCGGGAACGAGTGCGGTTCGGTCAGCAGGAGCAGTGTGCGGCGACCCACCGCAGCGGCATCGGGCATGCCCACCACCGCGGTCCCTTCGGGGCTCCGGACGACCTCCAACCGCACCGCCTCGGCCGGCCCGACGCGCCCGGCCCACAGCGAGATCGCCGGCACGTCCTCGACCTCGGTCGGCCCGCCGATGACCCCGACGGTGGTGGACCCGACCAGGGTGACGGGCTCGAGGATCGCCCGGACGGCCGAGGCGATGTCGTCGAGGGCGCCGACGTGCGGTCGGGTCACGAACAGCACGACGAGATCTGCCCCGGGCCCGACCCGGTCGAGCACGGCTCCGGCTGCCTCGGCCACCGCCTGGGCCGCGTCGGGATGCTCGCTCACGGCGGCCCCGAAGGTCGCCGTGCCCGGCGCGCTCATGTCAGGCCTCGGCCGGCGGGAGCAGCGTGTAGGGAACGGCGGTGTGCGGACCGTGACCGATTCGGCAGCGGGCCTCGATCGTGCCGTAGTCCTCGAACTCCAGCTCGGCCCGCACCAGGCGATAGGTGAACTTGCCCGGCTCGACGTCGAAGGGCTGGACATTGCGGGCGATCTGCTCTTCACCCCGATGGAACGTCACCTTGAGCACACCTTGACCGGCGGCGGCTTCCGGACAGCGCACGATCACGCACAGGTGGGGGGCCCAGGTGAGCGGAACGGGCGTGGGGGCCGCAGCGCTGAACTGGATGCCCTTGAGATCGATCCGGGTCGAGGGACCGGGGACGGGTCGGAGGTCGATCTCGTCGATGAACAGCGCAGAAACGATCTGCATCTCGGGGGTGGCGTCGTTGACCATGCGCGCACGCTATCGGCGGCCCCGGCGCGCGTCCCACTACGCTGGCGCGCCGTGACGGTCACCAACACCGCCGAACCCGACGTTCCCACGCGCGAGGCGATCGTCGTCGCGGCGCGGCGCCTGTTCGCCGAGCGTGGATTCGACCGCACGTCGCTCAACGACATCGCCGGCGTGGTCGGCATCCGCCGTCAGAGCCTGCTGCACCACTTCCCGTCGAAGGAGGCCATGTACCGGGAGGTCTTCGAGCGGGCGCTCGCCGAGTGGTACGAACGCGTCGAGACCGCGGTCTCCCAATCGGCGCCGCGCGGCTGGGCCCAGGTCGAGTTCGTCCTCACCGCCGGGTTCGAGTTCTTTCAGGCCAACCCCGACTTCGTGCGCATCGTCCGCCGCGAGGCGCTGGCTGAGGAGGGGGCGGGCCACATCGAGCTCGGGGTCGCGCTGCAGCCCCTGTTCGCCCGTGCCGTCGAGTACTTCGAGCGGGAGATGGACGCCGGGCGCTTCCGACGGCACGATGCCGAACAGCTGCTCCTCACCGGATACGGGGCGCTGCTGTCGTACTTCTCCGACGTGACGTTCATCGGCGACCTGCTCCTGCGGGACCCCCTCGATCAGGCCTCGCTCGACGCCCGACTGGCCCACGTCCGTGAGCTGTTCCGGGCTGCGCTCGAACCCACGAAGACGTGACCGGCGGCGCGCGGCGCGACCGCGGCCCATCCGACGCGTAACCTGCGACCCACATGCGTCGGTTCATCCTCCCCGCTCTCGTGCTCTCGGTGGCCATCATCGCCTCGGTCCTCGCGGCCAATGCGAACGATGCCGCCAATCCCGACGACCCCTCGACCACCGACGCCGGGCCCAGTCTCAGCACCCCGCTGCTGAGCGTGCGCCGTACCCCCGAATGGCTTCGCCAGCCGACGACAACCAATCTTCTCGACACCGCCGTTCGGCGCCCGGTCGACGCGGTGGGCGACACCGGCGCCGTCTGCCTGTCGGTCCACGTGAACGGTGAGTCGGTGACCGAAGTGGCGAGCGACCTGCCGTTCAACCCCGGTGAGAGCCAACGACTCCTGACCCTGGCGGCGCTCGACACGGTGGGGACCGGCGCGTTCACCACCGAAGTCGTGCGGACGGCCGACAGTGTGATCGACGACGACGGTGTGCTCCAGGGCGACCTCTGGCTGATCGGCGGCGCCGACCCGGTGCTGTCGACCAACGCCTACATCAGCCGATTCGACGACAGGCGTGCGTTCACGTCGCTCGAGGAACTCGCGTTGAACACCGCCACTGCCCTCGGCGAAGCCGGCATCACCGCGGTGGCCGGTCGGATCATCGGCGTCGACTCCAAGTACGAGGGAAGCCCGCAGGTCTTCGACTTCGAGGAACCCACGTGGACGCGAGCCGAGGTCGACTCGAAGGTGGTGGGAGTCACGTCCGGCCTCCTGGTGAACAACGGCTTCAGCTCGTACCCCACCGACAACGTCGACCCGGCCGCCAACGTGCGGACCACCGACGCGGTCACCCACGCCGCGTCGGAGTTCGCGGTGCTGCTCAACTTCTTCGGGGTCCCGGCCACCGGGGGAGTGGCGGGCGGCGACGCCCCACCGGCCGTCGACCGGGAGCCGGTCGCCAGCATCGACTCGCCGCCGCTCTCCGAAATCGCCCGACGCGCCCTCGTCGACGGCACCACCGCCGAGATGCTGTGGCGTGAGATCGCCGTGCGCGGTGGCGGGTCGGCGAGCAACCTCGACGTCGTGCTCGGGATCAACGCCGCGCTCATCGAGCTCGGCCTCTTGCAGAGCGAGGAGGCCGGCAACTTCGGGAAGTTCGACGGGTCGGGACTGTCGCTGCGCAACCGGACCCGGTGCGACGTGCTCGCCGGTGTGCTCGATCTCGATCCGGAGGGCCTGGCGGTGCAGGCGCTGCGCGACGTCGGCGAGTCGGCCGTGGCCGAGTGTGCGCCGTCGTCGTTCGAGTCGCTCCACGTCACTGCATCGGCCCGGCCGGAGGTGACATCGATGGCCGGCAAGGCCGTCGCCTCCAACGGCGACGTCCTCACCTTCTCGGTGGTCGCGAACTGGGTGGCCGGCGAGTCCGGGCTGGCCGACCGTGGTGTCTGCGATGGACTCCTCCCCGGCATCCTCGACGCGATCGCGGAGCATCCGGCCGGACCGGAGCTCGACGATCTCACCCCGCTCGCTCCGGCGCCGCCGGCCGACGCCGACGAGTAGTCCGCCCGGCGTATGACCGTCTACGAGCTCCCGATGTTCCCGCTGGAGCAGACGGTGTTGCCCACCGCGATCGTCCCGCTCCACATCTTCGAACCCCGCTATCGGGCCTTCGCCGCCGACGTGACCCCGCGGCCTGATCCCGAGTTCGGCATCGCCCCGATCGAGCGGGGCCGAGAGGTCGGCGGCGACGACGTGCGGGCCGACGTGGCCGTCGTGGCCCGGGTGATCCAGCACGAGGAGTTCCCCGACGGCCGCTGGGCGGTGGTCTCCGTCGCCACCCGACGAGTTCGGGTCCACGACTGGCTCGCCGAAGACCCCTACCCGCGGGCGATGGTGGCCGATTGGCCCGACGCCGACGCCGACGCCTATCTCGCCGGCATGGGAGAGACACCCCACGCGGGACTGACCGAGGCGATCGAGCGCATCCGGGTCGCGGCCCAACGACTCCAGCCGGGCCGCCCGGTGCCTGCCGCCCAGCTCAGCGACGACCCGGCCCGGGCCACATGGGAGGCCGCGGTGTTCGCCCAGCTCAACCCGTTCGACGCGACATCCCTGCTCCGGGTGCCCGGAGCGATCGATCGCCTCGCCCGTGCCGAGGAGCTGATTCGCGAACGCGCGGAGGTCCTGGAGGCTCTCGCCGAAGAGGCCGGATAGGGTGGGCGGCCCAATGGCAGAACGAATGGGCACGGCCGACTTCTTCGAGTTGGTCAAGGCATACGCAAAACAGGAAACCGTCGAACCGCTCCGGGGGGCCGGCCGCTGGGTCGGTTTCGGCATCGCCGGCAGCCTCCTGCTCATGCTCGGCGGGATCTCGCTCACCCTGGCGATGTTGCGGGTCCTCCAGGAGGAGACCGGCACCTCGTTCACGGGCAACCTCTCCTGGGTTCCCTACCTCGCCACCCTCGTCGCGGCGATCGTCGTGCTCGTGCTGCTGGTGTGGCGAATCACCAAGAGGAGCCTGTGATGGCCGAGACCGACAAGACCACCACCGCCGCGGACACGCCGATCACCCGTGACGACATCGAGGCCGGACTCCGTGCCGTCGTCGGCGAGGCGGAGCAGAAGGCCGAGTCCACCGCCAAGAAGCTGATCCCCGTCGCGGTCGGCGGTGCCCTCCTCGTGCTGTTCGTCGCCTACCGGATCGGCCGACGCGTCGGCACCACCAAGTCGACGGTCGTGGAGATCCGGCGCATCTGATGGCCGGTCGCGGCTTCGGCCCCACCTACGTCAAACGAACCGTCCGGATGAACAGCATCCGGAAGGGACTCCTCGGCGGCTCGCGCTTCTGGCTGGCGATCTTCGGCCTCGGGTATGTCGCCCGCTGGTCGGGCAAGGTCACCAAGCGCGGGGAGATGCCCGTGAAGTTCTCCGAGGCGCTGCAGCCCGGCGAAGAGATCGTGATCCGCCACACCGACGCCACCCGCGGTCGCGCGGAGTGAAGGTCGTCCTCCGCAACCCGTCGCGGGAGCTCGAGGTCGACGGTCCGGTCCAGGTCTCGGTGCTCCTCAACCGGCTCGACCTCAACCGCGAGTCACATCTCGTCATCGAGAACGGCCAGCTGGTGCCCGGCGACAAGACCCTGGGCAAGGACGCGGTCGTCGAGATCCGTTCGGTCATCTCCGGTGGCGCGTTCGGACCGCGATCATGAAGTGTCAGGTCTGTCGAGGACCGGCGATCATCGACGTCCGACGACACAACGCCAACTTCTGCCAGGAACACTTCCTGCGGCTCTGTCGGGACCAGACGAAGAAGGCGATCGACGAGTTCTCCATGCTCGAGCCCGACGACCGTGTGCTCGTCGCCGTGAGCGGCGGCAAGGACTCTCTCGCCGTCTGGGACATCCTCGGCCAGCTCGGCTTCGCCGCCGACGGCTTCTACGTCGGGCTGGGGATCGGCGACTACAGCGACGAGTCCCGCGGCTACGCCGAGCGTTTCGCGGCCGAACGCGGGCTCACCCTCCACGTCGACGACCTGTTGCGTGACCACGGCTTCGACGTGCCGAACGGCAGCCGGGCCGCGAAGCGGGCACCGTGCTCGGCCTGCGGGTTGTCGAAGCGCCACCTCTTCGACGAGGCCGCCCGCCGGGGCGGCTACGACGCCATCGTGACCGGCCACAATCTCGACGACGAGGCCGCGGTGCTGATGGGCAACGTCCTGCACTGGCAGACCGACTATCTCGGCCGCCAGTCGCCTCACCTCCCGGCCGCGAACGGCTTTCCCAAGAAGGTGAAGCCGCTCGTTCGGCTGACCGAACGCGACACGGCCGCCTACTGCCTCCTGCGAGGGATCGACTATCTCGTCGACGAGTGCCCCATGGCGGTGGGCAACAAACACCTGTCCTACAAGGCCGCGCTCAACGACATCGAGATCGACTCGCCGGGCGCCAAGCACGCGTTCTTCTTCGGCTTCCTCGATCGGGCCGCCGACCGCTTTGCCGACGGCAGCGGCGAGACTGCCGGCGTGACCATCTCTCCCTGCACCCGCTGCGGCGCCCCCAGCTCCAACGAGATCTGTGCGTTCTGCCGACTCACCGAGCGGGCCACCCAGGCCGTGCCGATCGAACTGGGCCGGACCCGCCGCCGGGCCGGGAGCCGACGATGAGCGGCCGTGGTCCCCTCCGGTCGGGCGAGCCGGTGATGCTCATCGACCGCAAACGGCGTCGCTACCTGATCGATCTCGCCGACGGGGGAGAGTTCCACAGCCACTCGGGTGTCCTGCCCCACGACGACATGATCGGTGCCCCCGAGGGCACCACCTTCCGCTCCACCCGGGGGATGGTCTTCACGGCCCTGCGCCCGACGATCACCGACTTCATCCTCAAGATGCCGCGCGGCGCGCAGGTCATCTACCCGAAGGACATCGGCCCGATCCTCATCCTCGCCGACATCTTCCCGGGCGCCCGCGTGCTCGAGTCCGGCCTCGGCAGCGGCGCCCTGTCGACGGGCATGCTCCGCGCCGGCGCCGAGATCACCGGCTACGAGATCCGCGAAGACTTCGAGGCGAAGGCCCGCGAGAACGTCGCCCGCTTCCTCGGCGCAGAGTCGCTCGAGCGCTACGACACGCACGTACGCGACGTCTACCAGGGGATCGGGGAGACCGACCTCGACCGGATCGTGCTCGATCTCCCCGAACCGTGGCAGGTCGTGCCCCACGCCGAGACGGCCCTACGTCCCGGCGGGATCTTCCTCGCCTACACCCCGAGCATCATCCAGGTCTCGCAACTCCACGACGCGCTCGAGGAATCGAAGCTCGGATTCGCCGAGACCGTCGAAGTGCTCAACCGCGGCTGGCACGTGCAGGGAACCGCCGTCCGCCCCGACCACCGAATGGTCGGACACACCGGTTTCCTGACCCACGCCAGGCTCCTCGACGAATGACGACGAGGTTGCGGCGTCGGCGCCTCCCGCGCCGGTGTGTCGCGGCCTTCGCGGCGCTCGCCCTCGTGGCGGCGGCCTGCGGCGACGACGCACCGGCGGCCGAGCCGACGGGCACGGGCATTCCCGAGACCCACGGGTTGTCCGATGCCATGCTCGCCCGGGTGCTTCCCTCCACCGTCGGCATCGAAGGGGTGGCCTGCGGCCGGCTCGCCTCGGGGAGCGGCTTCGCCCTGACCGAGGACCTCGTGGTGACCAATGCCCACGTGATCCTCGGGATCGACGAGATCGTGGTCCACACCTTCGACGGGCGTGAGCTCGCGGCCACTCCGGTGGCGTTCGAGCCCGACGACGACCTGGCCCTGCTCGACGTCGAGGGCGGCGGGTTCGCCCCGCTGCCGCTGACCGACACCGCACCGACCGGAAGCACCGGGGTCCTGGTCGGATGGGAGTCCGGCCCCGCGGCCGACCCGACCCCGTATCGCGTCGACCGTGCGGTCACCGTGCGGATCGAGACGGTGGGCGGCACCGAGCGGGTCGAGCGGCCGGCCTGGCTCATCGCAGCCGACATCGACGTCGGCGATTCCGGCGCGGCACTCATCGACCGGACCGGTGAGGTCATCGGCGTCGCGTTCGCGACCTCGACCGTGGGGGAGGGCGTCGGCTACGCAGTCCGCAGCAGCGCCATCGACGACCTCGTGGCCGCCGGCACCGACAAGAACCTCACCATCCCCGACTGCTGAAAACGAAGAGAGGACCCGTGAGGGTC
Source organism: Acidimicrobiales bacterium (assembly GCA_040263275.1). GTDB lineage: Bacteria > Actinomycetota > Acidimicrobiia > Acidimicrobiales > Aldehydirespiratoraceae > JAJRXC01. The sequence goes on along the minus strand of JBDQKM010000042.1, from coordinate 5,022 downwards.
CTCTCGTTCATTTCGTAGTGGCGCCGGGAGTTCGGCGAAGCCGAACTCGTCTCACCCCGGAGTTCGGCGAAGCCGAACTCGTCTCACCCCGGAGTTCGGCGAAGCCGAACTCCAAGCAACCCGAAGGGTTGCCTCAGACTTCGATGAAGATGCACTCGCCGGGGCACTCCTCGGCGGACTCGATGGTGGCCTCTTCCTGGCCGGCCTTGACCGCCGCCAGGCCCTCGGGCCCACCCGGGTCGGAGAAGACCTTGTCGCCTTCCTTGACATAGGCGAGGCCATCGTCGAGAAGGGTGAAGACGTCGGGAGCGATCTCCTCGCAGAGACCGTCGCCGGTGCAGAGATCCTGGTCGATCCAAACCTTCATGAGCGGTACTGACCTCACTGTGTTGCGCGGGACGGACCCGCTCGGAATACGCGTCCCGATTGGGGACACCCAACAGATCGGCATTCTAACTCCCCGCATGAGGATCACGGATCATCCGGCGCCCGAATTCGCCACCGGCGGGTTCACGGAGGGTGATCACCCTTGAACGCGGCAGTGGCGCGTCCGACGACAGAACCAGCCGGAGGTCTAGGGTGACGCCGAGCAGCACCACGAGACGGAGGAACTGTGGACGACCACGACGCAAACGCCGAGATCAACCGGCTCCGCATGGTCGCTGCCGAGTTGGAGGACGAGGTCACGGCGCTGCGCCGCCGCCTGCAGGACTCCCCGAAGCGCGTTCGCACCCTCGAGGAACGACTTCTGGAGACGAAAGGGCAGCTCAGCAAGGCTGTCTCCCAGAACGAGAAGCTCACCTACACGCTGCGCGAGGCCCGTGAACACATCTCGACGTTGCGCGACGAGGTCGACAAGCTCACCCAGCCACCGTCGGGCTACGGCACCGTCCTCGGCGCCAACGACGACGGCACCGTCGACGTCCACGCCGGCGGTCGCAAGATGCGGGTCGCCGTGCAACCCGAGCTGGCCGGCTCGCTCGAGCTCGGCCAGGAGGTCGTGCTCAACGAGTCGTTCAACGTCGTGCTGGCCCGCAATCCCGACCGCACCGGCGAGGTCGCGACGCTGAAGGAAGTCCTCCAGGGCGGCGACCGGGCGCTCATCATCGGCCGGGCCGACGAGGAACGCGTCGTCGAGGTGGGCGATGCCGTCCGCAGCCAACCGCTGCGCAGCGGCGACACGCTCCTCATCGACACCCGTGCCGGCGTGATCCTCGAGCGCCTGCCCCGACCCGAGGTCGAGGACCTGGTGCTCGAAGAAGTGCCCGACGTCTCCTACGACGACGTCGGCGGCCTCGACTCGCAGATCGAGGAGATCACCGACGCGGTCGAGCTGCCGTTCGTCCACAGCGCGTTGTTCGCCGACTACGACCTGCCCGCCCCGAAGGGCATCCTCCTCTACGGACCGCCCGGCTGCGGCAAGACCCTGATCGCCAAGGCGGTCGCCAACTCGCTGGCCAAGAAGGTCGCGGAGGTCTCCGGCGACCAGGAGGCCCGCAGCTTCTTCCTCAACATCAAGGGCCCCGAGCTGCTCAACAAGTACGTCGGCGAGACCGAGCGGCAGATCCGCCTCGTCTTCCAGCGAGCCCGGGAGAAGAGCGAGGAGGGCTGGCCGGTCATCGTCTTCTTCGACGAGATGGAGTCGCTGTTCCGCACCCGGGGCAGTGGCATCAGCTCCGACATCGAGTCCACGATCGTGCCGCAGCTCCTGGCCGAGATCGACGGTGTCGAGACCCTGCGCAACGTCATCGTCATCGGGGCATCGAACCGCGAAGACCTCATCGACCCGGCCATCCTGCGCCCCGGCCGCCTCGACGTGAAGATCAAGATCGAGCGTCCCGATGCCGAGGCCGCGATCCCGATCTTCGCCCGCTACCTCACCGCCGACGTGCCGATCGACGAGGGGATGATCGAGACCCAGGGTGGCGGCGACATCCACAAGGCGATCCAGGCAATGATCGAGGACACCGTCCGGGAGATGTACCGCGAGGACGACGCCAACCGGTTCCTCGAGGTCACGTATCAGAACGGCGACAAGGAGGTCATGTTCTTCAAGGACTTCTCGTCGGGAGCCATGATCGAGAACGTCGTGCGCAGGGCCAAGAAGCTCGCGATCAAGCGGGAGATCGCCGGTGGCGATCGGGGCATCCGCACCGACGACCTCCTGGCGTCGATTCGCCAGGAGTTCAAGGAACACGAAGATCTGCCCAACACCACCAACCCCGACGACTGGGCGAAGATCTCGGGCAAGAAGGGTGAGCGGATCGTCTACGTCCGCACCCTGATCCACACCGACGACGACGCGTCCGGGGGCAAGTCGATCGACTCCGTCGCCACCGGCCAGTACCTCTAGGCGCGTCCGGCGAGGCCATGGAAACCTCCGCGACGACCGCCCGCCTCTACGAGGAGGCGACCGCCAATGTCGAGCAGGCCGCCATCGCGCTCGACATGGACCCGAATGTCCGGCGGATCCTCTCCGCCCCCAAGACCGAGCTGATCATCAACTTCCCCGTGCTCCGCGACGACGGCGAGTACGAGATCCTGCAGGGCTACCGGATCCAGCACAACAACGTGCTCGGGCCCTACAAGGGCGGTATGCGGTTCCATCCGGCCGTCGACCTCGACGAGGTGCGGGCGCTGGCCACGTGGATGACGTTCAAGTGTGCGCTCATGCAGCTCCCGTTCGGCGGGGCGAAGGGCGGCGTCGCGATCGACCCCTACGCGCTGAGCGACGGCGAGCTGGAGCGAGTGGTCCGACGCTTCACCCACGCCCTCGGCGACAACATCGGTCCCGAGTTCGACATCCCGGCCCCCGACGCGGGTTCCGACGCGCGGATGATGGGCTGGATGATGGACACCTACCTCAACAGCCGCGGCCCGGGCGAACGCCAGAACGATCGCCGGGTCGTCACCGGCAAGCCCGTCGAGCTCGGTGGAAGTGCGGGCCGCGAGGAAGCCACCGGCAGGGGAGCGGCGTACGCGCTGCGCCACCTCTACGGCGAGTTCGATCGCAGCCTCGACGGGGGCACGACCGCGATCCAGGGCTTTGGCAATGTGGGCACCCACGCGGCCTACGCGCTCCACGAGCTCGGCATGAAGGTCGTCGCCATCGCCGACGTGACCGGCGTGGTCTACGACCCGAAGGGGCTCGACATCGAAAAGCTCGACGCCCACCGGGCCGCATCCGGTGGGGTGGCCGACTACATCGACGCCGACGCGCTCACGAGCGACGAGTTCTTCGCGCTCGACGTCGACGTGCTCGTCCCCGCTGCGCTCGAGTCGCAGATCACCGCCCGCAACGTCGACTCGGTGCGGGCCCACGTGATCCTCGAGGCGGCCAACGGCCCGGTCACGGCGGAAGCGGCCGCGGTCCTCGAGCACGGCGGCGTCCACGTCATCCCCGACATCCTGGCCAACGCGGGCGGCGTCGTGGTGTCGTACTACGAGTGGGTGCAGAACAAGACCAGCGACCGCTGGAACGCCACCGACGTGGGTGTGCGGCTGCGGAATTCGATCTGGGAAGCGGCCGATCGGGTCGCGGCGCGCCGCGACGAACGGGGCTGCACCCGTCGCCAGGCGGCCTACATGGAGGCCGCCGAGCTCCTGGAGCGGGCGTACTCGCTGCGGGGCATCTTCCCCTGACTGAACGGCGTTCCTCCCTTGCGCCGCAGCAGCCCAACGTTGCGAGCCCCTGAACGGCGAGTGTCGGATCCGGCAACACCTACTGACAACGAAGACGGAGCTGTGTAGGGTCCTGAGACCCAAATCGGGAATCATTGGAGGGAAAGTGCGAAAGCATTGGACATTGCGGCTTCTGGCCGTTCTATTCAGTTTCACGCTGCTGGCGACCGCCTGCGGCGACGACGACTCAGACGACGCGACACCGGACGACACCACGGCGCCCGACGACACCACGGCACCGGACGACACCGTCGACCTGGTCCAGGACGGAAGCGTCCTCGCCAAGGTGACCAGCGCGGGCACGCTCGAGTGCGGCGGCAACGACACCCTGCCGGGCTTCGGCATCGTCGACGCCGACAGCGGTGCGTTCAGCGGCTTCGACATCGACTTCTGCAAGGTCATCGCGGCAGCCGTGCTCGGTGACGCCGAAGCGATCAACGTGACGCCCCTCGTGGCCGCACAGCGCTTCCCGACCCTGCAGTCGGGCGAGATCGACGTGCTGATCCGCAACACCACGTGGACCGCCTCGCGCGACGGCAACGAGCAGGCCAACTTCCTGCACACCACGTTCTACGACGGCCAGGGCTTCATGGCCCGTGCCGACGGTGGCATCGCCACCCTCGACGACGTCGCCAACGCCTCGATCTGTGTGCTCCAGGGCACCACGACGCTGCTCAACCTCAACTCCGTGCTCGGCGATCTCGGTATCCCGTTCACGGCCGTCGAGTTCGAGTCGAACGACGAGCTGAACCCGGCCTTCCAGGCCGGCCAGTGCGAGGTCTGGACCTCCGATGCGTCGCAGCTCGCAGCGTTCGCGGCCAACATGGACATCGACACGGTGATCCTCCCCGAGATCATCTCGAAGGAGCCGCTGGGTCCCGTTGTCGCCGATGGCGACACGCAGTGGGCGCAGATCGTCAACTGGGCGACCATGGCGACCGTGCAGGCGTGGGAATACGGCATCAGCTCCGACAACGTCGCTTCGTTCGACAGCAGCGAAGACTCCAACATCCGCCGGTTCCTCGGCCTCCCCGTCACCGACAGCGACGGTAACGAAGCCATCACCGAGGTGGGCCTCGGTCTTCCGACCGACTTCGCCCGCAACATCGTCGAGCAGGTGGGCAACTACCAGGAGATCTTCGAGCGCAACCTCGCGCCGATCGGTCTGACCCTCGACGGAAGCCCCAACGACCTGTGGACCAACGGTGGTCTCCAGTACGTTCCGCCGTTCCGCTGATCCCAGCGTCGGCTAGCCAGTAAGTGACCACGCCGGTGGGGGGGGGGGGAAACCCCCCCCCACCCGCCGGGCGACACCAAAAAAAACTCGGCCACAACAAGTCG
>JBDQKM010000041.1:0-20771 GCA_040263275.1 Acidimicrobiales bacterium | reverse complement strand
TACGCCCTGGTGGCCGTCGTCGAAGAGCAGCCGCACGAGAGTGTGGTCCTCGTGGTCGCCTCGGCCACCGACGACTGGGGCCAACGGGAGCTCGAGCTCACGCACGGCGCCGTGATGCTCCTGCGCCAGTTCCACTCCCGCGTGCGGGTCGAGCGGAGGCTCCACCAGCGACTGTTGCTCGACGACTTCACCGTCTCGCTGGCTGCCCGCTTCCAGAGCGTGTCGCCCGACACGGTCGACCAGATGGTCGACGACGCGCTCCGGGAGGTCAAGGAGCTGTTGGCCTTCGAATCGATCGTCCTGATCGACGTGATCGACGACGAGACCATCGAGGTCCCGACGATGATCGCGAAGCAACCCCTCCCGCCGGAGTTCCGACGGCTCCCGCTCCCCGACATCAGTCGACTTCCCGGCTCCGATGCGGTGAACCTCCGCCAGTACATCTCCGAGCCCCGTGTGGTCGAGCTGGCCGAGCTCGTCGACGCGCTGGTCGGACCCGAGTTGACCGACTCGCTCGAACTGCGCAACCCGCCGAGAACCGTGGCACTCCTGCCGGCATCGATCGGCCACGGCGACAGCCTGCTGGCCGTGTCCCGCTACGGCAGCGGCGACTGGAACCCGGAGGAATTCGACACGTTGTCGACGGTCGCCTCGCTCATCGCGCAGACCAGAGGCCGCGTCGATGCCGAGCGGGCATCGGTCGATCTCCTCGACGCGCAGCGAGCCCTCGTCTGGACGGGGAAGACCTTCCTCGAGGCCGACGCGACGAACGCGGGCGAGGCGATCCGCGAGACGCTCGAACGCATGGCCGCCCACCTGGGTGCCGACATGGCCGTGATCGCGAGGATCGAGGCCGATCGCGAGACGGTCTCCATCACCGAGTCGTGGTCGAACTCCTCGGCCTTGGCGGTCCCGCCCGGCACGAAGCTCAACCGCAATGCCACGCCGCTCATCGGACGCCTCATCACGACTGACACGGCGGTGAGCGTGCAGGACGCAGAGCCATCCGATGCCCCGCTCCTGCGCGACAGCTCGGGGGGGGAAGTGGACCACGGTCGTCGTGCCCATCCGGGGCGCCGGCCTTCCCTCGTCGGCCCTGACCTTCATCTGGGCGGCGGCCGAAGTTCCTCATCTCGAGACCGCTCGCGAACTGGCCGATGCCACCGCCGCGTTGGTCGGTCAGCTCCAGGTGCGCCTGCGGGCCGAAGAGGTCGTCACCCGTCGACTCCACCTCGACGAGGTCATGTCCGGGGTGGCCGACGAGTTCCTGGGCGCCTCGCTCGACAGCGCCGAGCAGGTGATCGGCCGAGCACTCGAACGTCTCGGTGAGGAGCTCGGAGTCAGCGGGATGGCCATCCGGGCGGTGGAACCGCGCCGGGCCGTGGTGGAGGCCGCGTGGGCGCCGAAGGGCTGCCTCCGCCCGGCGATCGGCCACGAGGTCGCTTTCAGTCGTGCGCTCGGCCCCGACGACAGCGCGTTGTTCGAGGCGTTGCCCACCGATTCGCAGTGGGCCGAGTTCCTCGCGGAGCAGTGGGGCCCGGGCATCGGGGTGCACACGTTCCCCGTGCTGGTCGGCGGCCGCATGGAGGCGCTCGTCTCCGTCGCCGGAGGCCAGCCACTTTCCGACACCGACATCGATGTCTTCCGGTCGTTCGCCATCATGCTCGGCCAGTTCCGGGCCCGCCTCGTGGGCGAACGCATTGCGCAACACCGGCTGGCGGCGCAGCGCCTCTTGAGCAGCTGTGCGGCCGAACTCGCCGAGGCGACCCCCGAAAACTTCCGGGAAGTCCTGGCCGGGGTGATGGGGGCTGCGGCGGAGTTCTGCAGCATCGACCTGCTCGTCGACTGGAGTGTCGACGCGCGACACGGGCGATACCTGCGGTCGACCGTCTGGGTCGACAAAGACACGGAAGTCGACGACGTCCCGGCCGTCCGCGACTGGAAGGACGGGACCCTGCTCGACGCGGCCCGTGCGTCCGGCGAAGTGAGCCAGCGCATCGTCGGCGACGCCGGTGAGTGGGCGAGAGCCCGACTGGCGATCCCGCGCGGCGACGGCACGTCCGTCGAACACGTCATGCTCGCCGCGGCGACCGCCACGGAATGGTCGGAGGACACGATCGACCTCCTGTCGTCGCTGAGCCGCATGATCCAGGAAGTCGATACCCGCACCGCCGCGCAGCGCTACGCCCAGGCGGCGTTCCAAGGCGCACCGATCGGTGTCGTGTTGCGCGACGAAGAACTGAACCTCATCACCTGCAATCAGGCGTTCGTCGACTTCGTTGGGGCGCCGTCGATCGAATCGCTCGTCGGGACATCACCCCAATACGTCTACGACGACCAGTACGACGCGGTCGAGTGGGTCGAGGAGCCCAGCGGCGAGCTGAAATCGGAGGCTGCGTTCCGCGGCCCCGGCGACAGTCGGGTGTGGGGGCAGATGCGGGGCCAGGTGATCGAAGGCGAGACCGGCGAGCACTTCTGGCTGATCCACATCGAGGACGTCACGGAGCGGCGCCGGGCCGAGCAGCTCCTTCGGTTCCAGGCGTCCCACGACGAGCTGACCGGGTTGGCCAACCGGCGCCGGCTGCTCGACGAGATCCACCGCGTGGCCGACGGCTCGGGGTCGGTCGCCGTGCTGCTGCTCGACCTCGACCGGTTCAAGAACATCAACGACTCGCTCGGCCACGATCGCGGCGATGAGTTGCTCGTCGTGATCGCCGACCGCCTGCGGCTCGCCGTACGTCCCGGTGACCTGGTCGCCCGTCTCGGCGGCGACGAGTTCGCGGTCGTGCTTCCCGGGCCGGTGACCGTGGCCGATGCCGAGTTCGTCTCCGAACGGCTGCTGCGCCTGATCGGCGAACCGGTCACACTGGGGCGCCAGAAGATCTACCCGACCGCCAGCATCGGCATCGCCGTCGCCGACGAGCACACCGCGGTCGACGATCTGATCCGCCGGGCCGACACGGCCATGTACCGGGCCAAGGCCAACGGTCGGGCCCGATCCGAGGCCTTCGACGAAGAGCTCCGCGACGCCGTCCACACGCGAATGGAGACCGAGGCCGGCCTGCGCGGCGCGTTGCGCGGCGACGAGCTCACCGTGCACTACCAGCCCGAGTTCTGCCTCCACGACGGCGTCATGCTCGCGGCCGAGGCGCTGATCCGCTGGGAACACCCGACGAAGGGGCTCCTGGCGGCCACCGCGTTCATCGAGGTGGCCGAGGAGACCGGACTCGTCGTCGAGATGGGTGAGATCGTGCTCGCCGCGGCCTGTTCCGAAGCGGTCAGCTGGCCCGGCGGAGAACGGGCGCCGATCGTGCGGGTGAACCTCGCTGCGGCGCAGCTCCAGCGCGAGGAAACGGTCTCGCTCGTGCGTTCGGTCCTCGATGAGACCGGCCTGCCGCCGCATCGCCTGTGCCTCGAGATCACGGAGTCGGCCGTGATGAGCGATGTGCGCCGGTCCGAGGAGATCCTCCACCGGCTCAAAGCCCTCGGCGTCCACCTGGCCGTCGACGATTTCGGCACCGGGTTCAGTTCGCTGGCCTATCTGAAGCGCTTTCCGGTCGACGTGCTGAAGATCGACCGGGCATTCGTCAGCGACCTCGACCGCGAGTCCTCCGATGTCGCGTTCGTGCGGTCGATCGTGTCACTGGCCGAGGCCTTGAGCCTCGACGTGGTGGCGGAGGGCGTGGAGACCGAGGAGCAGGCCCGGATCCTCGTCGAGCTGGGGTGTCATCGGGCCCAGGGGGTACCACTTCGCCGAGCCGGCTCCGGCCGCCACCCTCCGCGAATACCTCAGCCGCACCGCCGGCTAGCGCAGCAACGACATCTCGCCGTCGGCGACCCGGACGCGCCGACCCACGGTCTCCTCCACGGTGACGAGACGCATCAGCTCGGGATCGTCCGACACGCTCCAGGCCCGTGCCCCGTCGTCGAACTCGACCACCGCGATCGCCCGTTCGGGCCCGCCGTGGCCGTATTCGACCGTGATGCCCGCGATCGTGGCGTCACCCTCGCGGTCGGGTCCGGCGATCGGCGTGGCGTCTCCCACTTGACCGAGGTTGCGCACATGGTGTGGTCGGGAGGGCGGTGTCGTCGAGTAGACGCCGAAGGAATGCTTGGTGGCGTGGCCGCCGTTCCCCTGCACGACGCCGATCGTGCCGGGGTCGTCGCGCAGCGTGTGGACCATGCCCACCAACCCCTGACCGGCTGCGAAGTTCAGCGGCGCCCCGGCGAACGCGAGCCCGCCGGTCGTGGTCAGGGGCCGTTCGGTGTCGATGCCCAGCTCGTCGGAGGTCAGGGTGACGATCGACGGGAAGCATGAGTACAGGTCGATGTGGTCGATGACGTCGACCGACCCGAGCTCCTCGATGAGGGTCGAGGCCGTCGCCTTCAGGCCGGGCGCGACATCGAGTCGGGTTCGGTCGAGGATGGTCGGCGTGTCCTCGGAGTTGATGCAGAGACTGGGGTAGACCCGCCGGTCGGTGGGCACACCGAGCGCATCGGCCCGGGCGGTGCTGCACACGATGATCGCCGCCGCCTGGTCGACGGTGTTGTTGGCGCACATGGCCTTCGTGTAGGGCCAGCTCACCATCCGGTTGCCGTCGGCCGGTTCACGGATCGTGGCGGCATCGGCGCCGGATCGATCCGCAGCGTGGGGGTTCGCGGCGGCGACGGCGGCGTAGCCCTCCCACAGGTGGGCGGCTCGGTCGCGCGCCTCGTCGAGGCTTTCGCCCCGACGGGCACGGATGGCACTGTCGAGGATCGCGTAGCTGTTCCGCGGCGTTTCGCCGCCGCGTTCCATCGCCGTCGTGTCGCCCATGTCGAGCGGCGGACCCCAGTGTTCGACATCGTCGGCTCGGGGCTCGTCGCGGACGGCCGGCTTCTCGTCCCGGGCCGCCAGCGCACGCCTCGTGAGGTTGGCTTCGCCGCCGGCGAGGACCGCGACGTCGATGTCGCCGGCCTGGATCCGTTCGGCCAGTGTGTGGAGCGAGTAGATCGGGAGGTTGCCGCCGAAGGTGGTGAGGACGCAGCGGACCGACGTCGCGAGCTCGAGTTGGTCGGCGACGAGCGCGGCGGGGTTCTTGTGTCGCCAAAGGCCACCGACCACGGCGATCGTGTCGACCGATCCCAGCACCGCGGCCGAGTCGACCCCGGTGTCGGCCCCGGCGTCGTGCACGGCGTCGCTCATCAGGTCGATCGGGTCGGGTCCGTCGGCCGGATCCGAACTCGTGAGTCGGTGCGAGACCTGGGCAACGCCGATGATGACGGGGGTTCGGGGGTCGAGGTTCACGGCGCATAGGGTACGCGGCATGGATGTCACCCCCGACCTCATGGATCTCCGAGGCAGAGTTGCCGTCGTCACCGGTGCGGCCCAGGGAATCGGCGAGGCCACCGCCCGTGCGCTCGCCGCCTTCGGAGCCGACGTGGCGATCTGCGACAACCAGGCCGACAAGCTCCCCGCGGTGCACGACGCGCTCGTGGCCGCAGGTCGACGGGTCCATTCGGCGGTGCTCGACGTTCGCGACGAACCGGGCGTGGGCGAGTGGCTCGCAGCGGTGGCCGCCGAACTGGGACCGATCGACATCATCGTCAACAACGCCGGCGGCGGGTTCCATGCCCTCTACGAGAACGTCTCGCCCAAGGGAGAAGGCGTGCTGATCGCGGAGAACTTCGGCACCGTCGCCAACTGTGTGCGCCACGGCGTACCGCTCATGAACGACGGGGGCGCGATCGTCAACGTCACGTCGGTCGAGGCCTACCACGCCGCACCCGGTTTCGCCGTCTACTCGGCCATGAAGGCGGCGGTCGAGCAGTTCACGAAGACCCTCTCGATGGAGTTGGGCCACCGCGGCATCCGGGTCAACTGTGTGGCGCCCGACATGATGCCCACTCCAGGCGACGAGGAACTCCAGGCCGACTCCAGCGCGTTGATGCCGGGGCTCCACCCCACGTCTCTGCGGCGGATGGGCGACGCCACCGAATGCGCGGCGGTGATCGTGTTCCTCGCGAGCGACATGGCGAGCTTCGTGACCGGCACGTCGATCCCCGTCGACGGCGGCACCATCGCGGCGGCGTCGTGGAAGGTCCGCGAAGACGGCACCTTCGGTCTCTGATCAGTCGACGGTGGCGCGAACGGTGTCGTAGTCGGCGAGGTCGACACGGCGACGGCACTTCCACCAGTAGTCGACGGTCGACCCGGGCCAGTTGTTGACCACCTTGCCTGCCTCGTTCTTGTACCAGGAGCTGCAGGAGGTCACCCAGACCCGCTTGTTCATCCGCTGCTGGACACGACGGTTGAAGCGGTCCTGCACATGGCGGCGAACGGCGATCGCGTCGATCCCCTCGCCCCGCATTCGTTCGAGCAGCCCGACGATGTGACCGATCTGTTGCTCGATCATGAAGATGATCGAGTTGTGGCCGAGGTTGGTGTTGGGCCCGTACAGCAAGAACAGATTGGGGAAGTCGGCGACCGTCACCCCGAGGTGGGCCTCGGCGCCCTGGGCCCAGCGGCGGCGGATCGAGATGCCGTCGCGCCCGATGAAGTCGATGGGGGCGAGGAAGTCGTTGGTGGCGAAGCCGGTGCCGAAGATGATCGTGTCGGCGGGATGGTGCACACCGTCTTCGGTGACGATCCCGTCGGCGACGATCTCCCGGATGCCGGTGGTGACCACATCGACGTCGTCGCGTTGCAGGGTCGGATACCAGCCGCTGTGGGCGAGTACGCGCGTGCAGCCGATCGGGTAGTCCGGGGTGAGTGCGGCCCGCAGTTCGGGATCGGGCACCGCCTCGGCGAGGTACGTCTCCGCCTCCTGGGTCGCCCTCCGATTGATCATCGACCCCGTGTTGAACAGCTGGTTCATCAGGACCTCGAACTGGAGATAGATGGCCAACCGCCGCAACCGGCGCGCGCCGGGGACACGGCGGTAGCGCCTCCTGCGCTTCTCGTCGATCGGTGGGTTCTCCCGGGGCATGACCCAGTTGGCGGAGCGCTGGTAGAGATCGAGATGGGCGACCTCGGGTGCGATCTCGGGCACGAACTGCACGGCCGACGCCCCGGTGCCGATCACGGCGACGCGGCGGCCGGCGAGGTCGTGGTCGTGGTTCCAGCGGGCCGAGTGGAAGGTGGTGCCCGCGAAGTCGAAGAGTCCGGGGATGGGCGGGACCGACGGCCGGTTCAGTTGCCCGAGCCCGGAGACGACCACATCGGCACGGATCTCGTCGCCTTCGGTGGTGGTGAGCGTCCACTCGGTGGCCTCGTGGTCCCAGACGGCGGCGGCGATCTCGCACCCGAAGCGGGTGATGTCGGCCAATTCGTGCTTGGCCGCGGTCGCCTGGAGGTGGGCCAGGATCTCCGGTTGGCCGGCGAAGGTCTCGGTCCAGTCGGGGTTCGGCTCGAACGACAGTGTGTAGAGATGGGCGGGGACGTCGCAGGCCGCGCCCGGGTAGGTGTTGTCCAACCACGTGCCCCCGAAATCGTGCGACTTCTCGACGATCGACAGGTCGTGGAACCCGGCCTCGCGGAGTTTGATCGCTGCGCCGATGCCCCCGATCCCGGCGCCGATGATGACGATGGCCGGCTCGTGACTCATGCCGGACGCCCGTCGTGGGCCTTGGGGGCCTTTCTGCGCCGGGTGACCACGGACTGGCTGGCGATGGCCTGGAGTCGTCCGTCGTCGCCCCAGATACGGATCTGGCCGTGGCCGAACCCGTGTCGGATCCCGGCGGCTTCGATCTCGAGGAGGTACCACTCGGTCGGATGGACGTCGAGCACGCGGAGGGTGTTGTCGAGGCTGTTGCTCGACAGGGCCTCGCCCGAGGTCATCCCGATGCCCATCGGAACCCAGTCGCCGAGCACCGCCAGGGTGATGGCCGACGGCTCGAACGCTTCGGGAGGCTTGGCCCACATGCACACCCGCCCGGCGCCGTGCCCGGTCGGTCCGCCCTCTGCCTGGTCGGGTGGGGCCTTCGCCAGCAGCTGGTCCATGTACTGGCCGAGGCTCTCTTCTTCGTAGTGGCGCTCCCGGGGGCCACACTCGGCCGGGGCCAGCACGGGAGGCATCGTCGGGAACTCGCGCTCGATGTCGAGGTCGCGACGCCCGAGCGCGGCGGTGACGGCGATGACCTCGTTTTCGCCGACGTGCCCGATGATCCTGGCCTGGGACGTGAAACGACTGTTGACCGAGACATGGACGTCGAGGTCCATCACCGACCCGACAGGCGCGAACGACAGGTACTGGGCCGTTGCCCACACGACCGGGCGTTCGGTGGTTCCCTCGAGCGCCGCGATCGCCGCGCCGAGGGCTGCGCCACCGAAGAGGAAACGCGATCCGACGCTGATCTTCGGCGTGATGGGGAGGATCCACCGCATCGGATTGTGGGTCGACTCGAGTCCGAGCCATTCGCGCGCGTCCATCGGCTCAAGCTATCGGGCGGCCGCAACCGGGCACGAAGCTCACCCGACGGCGGCGAGGATCTCGGTCGCGGCCCGCGCCGGGTCCTCGAGCGGCCCGAAGTGGGTTCGGTCGGGCCATGGCGTGAGGGTGCCTGCGGGGAGTTCGTCGGCGATCGCCGGTGCGGCGAGCGCGGGGGGCATGCCGTCGCCCGAGCCGACGATCGTCACGGGGATGTCGATCTCGCCGAGGTGGGCGAACAGCTCGAGGTCGATGCCATCGAAGGTCCGTCCTTCCATCTCACCGGTGGTCTTCAGGGTGACGCCGTCGGGGGTCTTGCGGAACCCGTGGACGACATAGTCGCGCAGCACCGTCGGGTCGACGTCGACGAAGGGGCCGCGCCCGGTGTAGCGCTCGATGACCTCGTCGATCGAGCCGAAGTCGTGTCGGCGACGCCGAGCCCCCGCAGCCAGCGGGTTCTCCCGGGTGCTGGTGCGATGGACCGACGGGAAGACGATGGGCTCGAAGAGCCAGGCAGCCGAGATGGTGCCGGGCCGGCGCCTCTCGGTGGCGAGCACGGTCGCTCCGCCCATGGAGTGGCCGCAGGCCCGGATCGGTCCGTCGACCCCGAGACGGTCGATCACGGCCAGCGTGTCGTCGACCATGCCCCGCCAGGGGAGGGCGATGTCGGGCGTGATGCTGTCGCCGTGGCCCCGCAGGTCGGGTGCCCAGACGTGGAAGTGTCCGTGCAGATGCTCCGCGATCCGGCGGTAGCAGCGCCCATGGAAGCCGGTCGCGTGGAGGAACAGCAAGGGGGGACCGTCGCCACCCAGGTCATGAAGCGCGACCGAGACGCCGTCGGTCGAAGGGATCATCGTGACCATGGAGGGTCGTCAGTCGCCCTCGGGGAGCAGGTAGAAGCCGTCGTCGTCGGCCTCGATACCGAGCACCGTCATGAAACGTCCGTTGCCCACGGTCATCGCACACAACGCCGTGAGCTCGATGATCTCCACCTCCGTGAACTGGGCCTTGATCTCGCGCATGAGCGCGTCGTCGATCGAGTGGTGATCGGTGGCGAAACGGTCGGCGAACTCGCCGGCCAGGCGTTCGCGTTCGGTGAGCCCCTCGATCTCGGGGGCGGCACCGATCGAGCAGGCGATCACCTCCTGCACCCCCGCCTCGTCGAGACCTTCGGCCTCGGCCTTCGGGGACCGCGTGTTGAGACAGACCGGGCAGCCGTTGGCCACCGCGACCCGGAGCCGGGCGATCTCGCGCAGCCGCGGCGGCAGTGAGGTCTTCTCGTAGACGGCCTGTGCGAAGGCGCCCATGCCGATCGCCACGTCGGGCTGCATCATCAGCAGCCGTTCGCGTTCGAGTCCTCTGCCGTCGGGAACGTCGATCCGTGCCATGGGCCCGAGCCTACGAGCGGATGAGGACCGCGGCCATCCAGCCGTCTTCGCCCAGTGTGCGTTCGACCACCCCGCCGTAGGCCGTCGCCGCCCGGGCGAGCTGGTCGTCGCCGAGCACCCCGGCGACGATCAGGCGTCGGTGGGCGGGGGAGAGCAGCGGGGCCAGTCGTTCGTGGATGTCGATCGTCACGTTCACGAGCACGAGGTCGACCGGGGAGGTCGCCGCGTCGATCGACCCCACCGTGGCCTCCACGAGATGGGCGACTCCGTTGCGACGGGCGTTGTCGTCGGTGGTGGCCACCGCCGCCGGATCGATGTCGACCGCGGCCACCGTCGCTCCCAGCCTGGCCGCACCGATCGCAAGGACACCCGACCCGCAGCCCACGTCGAACACGGTGCGGGGCGGGGGATGCTCGTCGCCGAGCAGCGAGAGCGCGAGGCGGGTGCTCGGATGCGAACCGCTGCCGAACGCGTGACCGGGATCGATCTCGATGCCGACCCGGTCGTCGGGTGCGGTCAGCCAGGGCGGATGTACGACGAAACGCCCGGCCGTCTCGATGGTGAGGAGGTCGCGGGCCGCATCGAGCCCATGCGTGTCGGCCACGGTCTCGATCGCACGGCCCGGAGCCATCGCGTCGCGGGCCCGCTCGGCTTCGGCGCGGGTGGTGAAGGCGGCTCGGAGGCCGGTGGGAATCTCCTCGACGCCCACCGCGCCGTGTTCCCAGAGTCGGTAGCTGATCAGCTCGGGGTCGTCGCCGACGCCGGGTGTGACGGTGACGAGATGGTGACCGTCATCGCTTGAGGACATTGGGTCGACCCAGACCCTGGGCCTCGCACAGCGCCATGTAGGCCGCGTAGATCCCGGCGGCGTCGGTGATCGACTCGACATTGCCGTCGGCGTCGAGATTGAGGTTGGCGCCGTAGATCTGGAACCAGACGTCGGTGAGTTCGGTGTTGTCGTCGAGCACGGTCAGCGTGTGTTCCGAGCCTGCCGGCTCGAACAGGAACGAGCCGGCACGGTTGACGTAGGGGTACTCGGCGTACTTCCAGGCGCCCGTGAGCGTGTAGCCGAACACCTGGCCGGTGTGCTTGTGCTTCTGGACGACGGAGCCGGCCGCGAAGCGGTTGCGCACGATCCACAGGCCGAGTTCGACGTCGGCTTGGACGAGCTTGATCTCGACGCCCTCGCCCGCCGAGACCCACGGAATCTCGTCTTCGCCCAAATGGACGGCTTCGGTCAGGTTCTCCACTGCAGTCATGCCCGGAGCGTAGGTCAGTCGTCGTCGTGCTGGCGAAGAAAGCGTTCGAACTCCGCGGCCAGGTCGTCGGCATTGGGGAGCGTCGACACGGTGCGGGCGTCGTAGCGCTCCTCCAGCCGTCGGACGTAGTGCGTGATGTCGTCGTCGTCGGCCATCGCCTCGTCGACGCGGGCTTCCCAATCGCTGGCTTCCTGGTCGAGTTCGGCCCAGCCGGTGGGCAGCCCCGTCACCCGCTCGAAGCGCTCGAGCAGTGCCCGCGACGCCTTCGGGTTGGGTGCTCCGGACACATAGTGGGGCACGCTCGCCCGAAGCGACACGGCAGGAACACCGATGCGGTCGAGGTGTTCGTGGAGCGCGCCGACGACGCCGGTCGGTCCCTGGTACGACGGCCGATCGAGCCGCATCAGTTCGGCGAGTTCGGCGTCGGTGGTGGAGCCGGTGATGGACGGTGGTCGGGTGTGGGGCGTTTCGGCGATCATGGCGCCGAGGGTGACGACCATCTTCACGTCGAAGCGGCGGACGACCTCGACGACGGCATCGACGAAGGTGCGCCAGCGGAGGTGGGGCTCGACGCCCTCCATCAGCACGAGATCACGGTCGCGCTCGTCGAGCGGGAGCGCGTAGATGTCGTTGTGCGGCCAGACGATCTCGCGACGCCCGGAGGCAGCGATCCGCACGTGGGGACGTCGCTCGTTGAAGTCGAAGAACTCGTCGGCGTCGACATGCCCGACCTTGGTGGCGGCATCGCCGCGGAGCGCCTCGAGGGCGCCGGTCGCCGCGCCACCCACGTCGAAGAGCCCGTCCCAGGCGGTCACGAGGATGGGTCGGCGGAGTGCGCGCCTCGGCTCGTGCTCCCAGATGAGTTGCTCCACGTTCCCAGCATGCCCGGATGGGGCGGAGGCTGCCCACCCTTGCGATTAACACGGACGTGTTCTCCTGCCGATGGGAGGGGCGTGACGATCGCGCCCGGGTACGAAGTGGAGCCCCGTTGGGACCCCGCGCTCGTGCGTCGCGTCGTCTGGGGCCGGGCGATCTCTTCCGTCGCCCTCGGAATCACCGTTGCGCTGCTCCCGATGCTCGGCCCGCAGCGCTTCGCGATCGCAGCCCTCCTCGTCGCGCCGATCCCGGCGGGATCGTTCATCGTGCAGCGACTGGTCGAGCCCGACCGTGTCCTGGCCGTGGCGACGGTCGTCGACATGGTCTGGTGCCCGATCGTGGCCCTCCTGCTCCCGAGCACCTACTCGCCGTCGATGGTCGTCGCCGTCGTGATGCTCGCCTTCGTCGCCAACGAGAGCACGCGGGAGCTCTTCCTGTCGGCCGCCATCGGTGCCGTCGGCTTCACGACGGTGGGGCTCGTGCGTGACGTCGACATGTGGGTCGTCATGGTGGCCGTGTATCTCGTGCTGCTGCCGCTGCTGTTCTTCCTGTCGTCGACCCAGCTCGAGCGGGAACTGCGCCACAAGCTGCGCATCCAGCACCGCGTCGAACACGACCCGCTGACCGGCCTTCGCAATCGCACCGGGCTGGCGGCATCGATCGCCGCGACCGACGACGTGCGCGCCGTGATCGCCATCGACCTCGACGGGTTCAAGGACATCAACGACACCCTCGGCCACAAGGCCGGTGACGAGCTGCTCATCGCCCTCGCGTCACGTATGGACGGCGTGATCGGCCACGGCGGCGTGCTCGCCCGCACCGGCGGCGACGAGTTCTCGGTCCTGGTCCGCGGCGGCGACGCGAACGAGTTGGCTGGTGATCTGCTCCGAGCCTGCCGACACCGGATCGCGCTGGGTGACATCGATGTGTCGGTCGGCGCGTCGATCGGCGTGGCCTTCACCGAGCCCGGGGTGGACCCGGCCGAACTCATTCGGCGCTCCGATCTCGCGATGTACGAAGCGAAGCGGACCCAGGTCGGGGTTCGGCGGTGGTCCGGCCAGACCCGGACGGCGTCGCGTCAGCGCGTGAGCCTCTCCGGCGACGTCGAGCGCGGGTTCGAACGGGGTGAGTTCGAGCTCCACTTCCAGCCGATCGTCGAGCTCTCGTCGAACCGGTTGGTCGATGTCGAAGGCCTGTTGCGGTGGCGTCACCCCGGGCACGGGTTGCTCGCTCCCGGCGACTTCCTCGAACTCGTCGAGGGGATCGGCCACCGGTCGAGCATGGATCGCCTCGTCTTCGACGAGGCCGCGGCCCTGGCGGCTCGTCTCCAGTCGCTCAACGTCGGCGTGTCGGTCAACGTCTCGGCCGGGAGCCTGCTGCGGTCCTCGGTGCCGGGCGTGCTGGACGACGCACTACGACGCCACGACGTGGTGGCGCAGCGGATCACAGTCGAGGTGATCGAGGACGAGATGGTCGACGAACGTTCGACGGCGCGAGCCGTGCTGGGCGCCCTCGGTGAACTCGGCGTCGGCATCGCGATCGACGATTTCGGGACCGGCCACTCGTCGCTCGCCCGCCTCCGCCGCCTTCCGGTGACGTCGCTCAAGATCGATCAGAGCTTCGTCTCGTCGATGCTTCGTTCGGAAGACGATTCGGCGATCGTGACCGCCGTCAGTCATCTCGGGCGAGCGCTCGACCTCCTCGTCGTGGCCGAGGGAGTCGAGGACCTGGCTGTGCGGGCGCACATGCTCGAGCACGATCTCCCCATCGACCGATTGCAGGGCTACGGCATCGCCCGGCCGATGCCGGTCGAGGACCTGTTCGCCTGGATCGGTGCCCGCGAGTCCGTGACGGCCTGAGCGGTCGCCGAGCGCCCGATCAGTCGAGCTTGAGGATGCGGCGGGCGTTGCCGCGCAGGAACGGCTCCCAGACGTGGTCGCGGAAGGGCACGTCGCGCATCTGCTCGAAGATCTTGTCGAGCGACAGGCCCATGGGGAAGTAGCCGGCGTAGATGATCTTGTCGGCGCCGCGGGTGTTGGCGTAGTCGATGATGGCCTTGGGGTAGTGCTTGGGGGCGAAGGCCGAGGTGGAGTAGTGGAGGCCGGGCCACTTGAGCATGAGCTTGACGGCGAGGTCTTCCCAGGGTTCGCAGCCGTGGCGGGTGACGAAGGTGAGTTCGGGGAAGTCGTACATCACCTGGTCGATGCGCTCGACATGTTGGGCAGCAGCCGGCACTCGCGGGCCGGGGATGCCCGCACAGCAGAAGATCGGGATGTCGAGTTCCACGCAGAGGGCGTAGATCGGGTACATCAGCGGCGCATCGATCGGCACCTGGGGGTTGCGACCGGACGGGAACGCGGTCACGGCCCTGAGGCCGAGATCGGCGTGCATCGCCCGGATCTTGCGGAGGGCATCGACCCCTTCGTTGGGATCGGGTTCGTAGGCAGCGATGAACCGATCGGGATGGTCGCGCACACACTGGTTGCCGTAGCCGTCGCCCTCGGGCTTGCATCCGACCATGGCGATCTCGACGCCGGCCCGATCCATGAAGGGCAGCAGCAGTTCGGATCCCTGCGGTGGTTCCTCGAGCTCGCCCTCGGCGTTGCGGGCCTGATCCGAGAAGGGCACGTCCTTGAACATGTACTGGGCCGGGAAGTTCATGTTGGCCGACTCGGCGTCTTTCAACGCCCGGTCGAGGAACTTGTAGCGGTCCTTGCCGGTGGTGCCGGCCGTGGTGCCCATCATCGTGTCGATGACACCGATGCCGTCTGGAAATCCGTTGCCTTCAGTACCCATGCTCCGACCCTAACGGGTACGGTCCGCGGCGATGACTTCGCGTGACCCGGTGGTTTCGGCAGAACCCACACGCCACACGTTCACCACTGCGCACGGCCTCGACCTGGTCGCGGATCGCCGCGGCGACGACGCCGATCGGCACGTCGTGTTCCTGCACGGCGGCGGCCAGACCCGTCACTCGTGGGGCGGGACGGCGGCTGCGGTGGCCGTCCGAGGGTGGACATCGTGGACGATCGACGCCCGCGGCCACGGGGAGAGCGACTGGCATCCGGAGGGCGACTACCGCCTGGCCGAGTTCGCGGCCGACGTTGCCCATGTGATCGAGGAGATCGGTGCCCGGCCGGCGATCGTTGGGGCCTCGCTCGGTGGGCTCACGTCGCTCTTGCTCATGGGGCGCGACGCGCCTCGGGCAGCGAGTGGCCTCGTGCTCGTCGACATCGTCCCCAACATGGAGAAGCGGGGCGCCGACCGCATCGCCGAGTTCATGATGGCCAACGCCGAGACCGGGTTCGCGAGCCTCGAGGAGGCCGCCGACGCGGTCGCGGCCTACAACCACCATCGAGATCGGCCACCCTCGGTCGACGGTCTGCGGAAGAACCTGCGTGAGCGCGACGGTCGCTGGTACTGGCACTGGGACCCGAAGTTCATCTCGCCGGTGGCGGAGCGGGGCCCGTCGGAGATCAACGACCCGGGGCTGCTGATGGACTGCTCCAAGGCGATCGACGAGCCGATCATGCTCGTGCGGGGTCGCATGAGCGACGTGGTGTCGCCGGAGGGGGCAGCGTCGTTCGTCGAGGAGGTGCCGAGCGCCGAATTCGTCGACGTCAGCGAGGCCGGCCACATGGTCGCCGGCGATCGCAACGACGCCTTCACCGACGCCGTCGTCGGCTTCCTCGACGGGCTCGACTGAGCGTCACCGCAGGTAGACGTATTGGGCGTCGACCATGAGGTGGTCGACACCGGCGTCGCGCAGCGGCTTCGACAGGTCGACCGGGTCGCCGTCGGCCGTCGCCTGCATGCCGTGGTCGGCGCACATCACGATGGCGGTGCGGTCGAGCACACCTCGCCGGTCGATCTCGTCGATGACCTCACCCATCCGGGCGTCGGTGTCGTGGATGGCGACCCGGCCGATGTCACCGTGTGGTCCGTCGTAGTGGCCGATCGAATCGGTGAGGTTGAGCGTGACCCACGAGAAGCGGGGGAGCGCGCCGAGCGCCCCCGACCAGCAGTGGCGCGCATCCGCCACACTGCGGGCGTCGTAGCCGCTGTAGTTGCGGAACTCGGGAATCCCCATGAAGTCGGCGGTGCGGTGTCGTCGACGGTCCTCGTCGCTCATCGGGCCCTGCGGCCCTCCGGAACTGAGCTGGAGGTAGCTGGACCAGTCGGCACCGCGGTCGCCGTATTCGTAGGTGGCCACGGAGACGGCGTCGGGTTCGTTGCGGTGGAGGGCCTCGTGGATCGTCTCGATGTCGGCCCGGAGGTGGTCGCGGGCGGTGATCATCTGCCGGTAGTCGAGCAGGTCCACCACATGGTTGGCGGCCCGGTCGTACCAGGTGTTGTGGAGGATGCCCGAACGGCCCGGGAGCACGCCGGTCGCCGCTGCGTTGTGGTTGGCGAGCGTGGCCGTGGGGAGGCTGGCGTAGGCGCCGTGGCGAAATGACGTGCCCCGTTCGATGAGCGCTGCGGTGTGGGGCGCGTCGCCGCTCGCCGCCGCCTCGTGGAGGGCCTGCGGGTTGCAGCCGTCCCACAGGAACAGCACGACGTGGTCGGGCCGGGCGTCGGGATCGAGCACGGCCGTGCATTCTTCGCCATCCTGCACCCGCAGGCGAACCCCGGGGCGGACGCGACCGAGGCCGTCGACGCCGTCGATCGGGTCGCATCCGAGCAGGGCGGCGAGCGTGGGCGCGATGTCGACGGTGCGGAGGTGCTCGTCGACGATGCCGCGGGCGAGCACCCCCGGGCCGGCGGCGATGAACGGTGCACGCGCCTGCGTGGTGGCCAGCGAACCGTGCTCACCGACATTGCCGTGGAACCGGTGGGTCGGGGCATGGAGCACGACGAGATCCGGTGCGTGCGGTGAGTCGAAGTACTGGGCGATGCTCGCCATCGCGTGCGGGGTGGGGTGATCGCCGAGCAGGGACCAGGGATCGTCGATCTCGTGGCCGACGCTCACCCGCTGGTCGGTTCGCTGGTCGGCCAGCGGATGGTCGCCCCGGTCGTCGACGACGATCATGTCGTCGTGGGTGCGGGTGAAGTCGACCGACCCTCGCGCGCTCGCGGCCCGGTAGCCCGTGGCGGTGCGGCGCAGCACCGAGTCGACCTCGCGCTGCAGGGTCGGGTCGGTGAGCACTGCTTCCGCCCGGTCGGCGGCCTCGTCGGGCGCAGCGGCATGGGCGTCGGTCATGGGCCGAGCGTAATTCAGCCGACGAGCGGGTTCGGCCCGACTTCGAGCTCCTCGGGTGTGGGTTCCTCCTGCTGGGCCGAGGACGCGGAGGGAAGTGCCGGAACCGCGATCACGTCGGTCGCCAGGCTGCGCCAGACCCCCCAGGCATTCACCCAGGGTGGCACAACCGGCTCATGCGGTTGACTTTCGTGCCGATTCTCCTAGTGTGAACCCCGTGAAGACCGCTCCGCAGAACCTGCTTCTTCTCGTGTAGGCGAGCGCCCCATATGGCGCTCGCCAGACCCCTCGTGCCCTCGGGCCGGGGGGTTTCGTCGTTTTCCCGTCCGTTTCCGCAAGAATCCAACCCAATCAATCCATCACGGAGAATCCCATGACCACCCAGGCAGATCAGAAGATGCCGTTCGAGAAGTACCGGCCGTATCCCGCGGTCGAGCTTCCCGATCGCACCTGGCCGGGCCGCCGCATCGAGTCGGCACCCATCTGGTGCTCGGTCGACCTTCGCGACGGCAACCAGGCCCTCGTCGACCCGATGGACTCCACCCGCAAGCGCCGCATGTGGGACCTGCTCGTCAACATGGGCTTCAAGGAGATCGAGGTCGGTTTCCCGGCCGCGTCCCAGACCGACTTCGACTTCGTGCGGGAGCTGATCGAGGGGGGACACATCCCCAACGACGTGACGATCCAGGTCCTCACCCAGGCCCGCAAGGACCTGATCGACCGGACCTTCGAGGCGATCGACGGCGCCCCCAGCGCCATCGTCCACCTCTACAACTCGACGTCGACGACACAGCGCCGGGTGGTCTTCGGGCTCGACCGCAAGGGCATCATCGACATCGCGGTGAGCGGCGCCCGGGTGTGCATGGAAGGCCTCGAGCGGTCGAGCAACCCGGAGTCGATCCGGTGGGAGTACTCACCCGAGAGCTATACGGGCACCGAGCCGGAGTTCGCCATCGAGGTCTGCGAGGCGGTCATGGACGTCTTCCAGCCGACCGCCGAGAAGCCCCTGATCCTCAACCTGCCGGCCACCGTCGAGATGTCGACGCCCAACCTCTACGCCGACCTGATCGAACGCTTCGACCGCGACATCAAGGACCGCGACACCGTCCTGTTGTCGCTGCATCCCCACAACGACCGCGGCACGGCGGTCGCCGCGGCCGAGATGGGGCTGATGGCCGGCGCCGACCGGGTGGAGGGCACCCTGTTCGGCAACGGCGAGCGCACCGGCAATGTCGACGTCGTCACCATCGGCCTCAACCTGTTCACCCAGGGCGTCGACCCGAAGCTCGACATGAGCGACATCGACGAGATGCGCCGCGTCTACGAGTTCTCCAACCGGATGTCGATCGACCCGCGGCATCCCTATGTCGGCGATCTCGTCTACACCGCCTTCTCCGGGAGCCACCAGGACGCGATCAAGAAGGGCATGGCCGACATCTACGACGTGCAGCCCGGCGAGGAACTGGTCGGCAACTACGACGCGTGGGACGTGCCCTACCTGCCGATCGATCCCCGCCATCTCGGCCGGAGCTACGAGGCGGTCATCCGCGTCAACAGCCAGTCGGGCAAGGGCGGGGTCGCCTACGTGCTTCTCCACGAGTACGGGCTCGACCTGCCCCGAGGCCTCCAGGTCGACTTCGCCAAGCGAATCCAGAAGGTGACCGAGGAGTCGGGCACCGAGATCACGTCCTACGAGATCCAGCGTCGCTTCATGGCCGAATACGTCGAGCCCGAGAACCGCACGGTCGAGATCGTCGGCCATCGGGCCCAGAGCGACACGATCGACACCGGGCTCACCACGATCGAGGCGAAGATGATCGTCGATGGTCAGGAGCGGATGATCACCGGCGAGGGCAACGGCCCGATCGATGCCTTCGTCCACGGGCTCACCGAGGCCGGCCTCTTCGAGGGCAAGATCGCCGACTACACCGAGCACACGATGGGCGCCGGTTCCGATGCGACGGCGGCGGCCTATGTCGCCATCGACACGGGCGCCCGCGACGTCGTGTGGGGTGTCGGTCTCCACGAGTCGATCGTCTCGGCATCGCTGCGGGCGATCGTCTCCGCGGTCAATCACATGCGCTGACGCGGACACATGCGCTAACGCGGACACATGCGCTAGCGCCGGTCGCGCACCCGCATCACGGCGTCGAGCGCGACCGAAGCGACCAGGAGCCCGTCGGGGCGGAACCAGTTGGCGAAGCTCAGCGAGCGCCCGTTGGCCGCGGACGGTGTGTCGACGTCGAGCAGGTGCCAGTCCGCGATGTCGACCGGGTGGTGGAACCACACCGTGAAGTCGAGGCCGAACGACATGACGTTGCCCACGTCCACGATGGAGCGGCCTTCGATCGGTCGCCAGGCCGAGGCCACCAGGAAGAGGTCGCTCGCCATGGTGAGCATCGCCGCGTTGACGAGGACGTCGCCGGACGGTGTGCCCGCAGCGCGCATCCAGTGCTGCTGGCGTGGGGGTGCCGCCGCATGGCCGTGGATGGGCGGCGTGTTGAGGTCGATGGTCTCGAAGCCGGCGCCGCCCACGGCCCGGTCCTCGTCAGGTGGTGCCACATCGGGCATCTGGTGCTGATGTCCGAGATCGGTGTCGTCGGGGCTGTGGAACACCACCGTGGTGGTGGCGATCAGATCGTCCCCCGAGCGGGTCTCGACCCGTCGATCGGCGAAGGTGTTCGAGTCGGACACCACGGTCACCGTGTGGGTGATGCGCTCGTGGGGCGGGGCCTGGCGGAGGAATCGGATGCGCACCGACCGGGGTGACTTGTCGGCCACGCTCTCCGCGGCCGCCACCATCGCCTGCGCGCCGACGATCCCGCCGAAGACCCAGACGGCCTTGGGCATCACCAGGCCGGCGCCGGTCCAGGACCCCGGCCCGACCGGCTCGAGGCGTAGGCCCTCGAGCAGGTCGGCCGATCGCCGGATGGAGGCGCCGGTCAGCGTTCTTCCCGCCGGTAGGGGATCCCGATCGCTGCGGGGGCGGGCGATGGCTTGTTGCGGGCCCGGATCGAGATCACGACGAGGACGACGACCGTCAGCAGGTACGGCGTCATGTCGAGCAGGATCGGGGAGAACTCGATGCCGAACACCGCCAGGCGGCTCTTGAGGGCGAGCGTGAACCCGAAGAGCAGGGCCCCGAGCGCGACGCGGCCCGGTCGCCACGCGCCGAAGATGACGAGCGCGACCGCGATCCATCCCCTCCCTGCGGTGAGATTCTGGCTCCACGAACCCACCAGATAGGTCGTGAGGTAGGCCCCGCTCGCGCCGGCGAACGCGCCACCCACCATCACCGCGGCGAACCGGAGGCGGAGGACGGAGTGACCCGCGGCGTCGGCGGTGGCCGCGGTCTCGCCCGCGGCGCGGAGCCCGAGCCCGACCGCGGTCCGGTTGAGCACGAACCACACGACGATGCCGCTCAGCACCGCCCCGTAGGTCACCGGCGAATGACGGAACACGATCTCCCCGATCCACGGGATGCCGTCGAGGCCGGGGAGTTCGACGTCGCGGAACAGCGACCGACGGGCATCGTCGGTGTAGCCGTCACCCACGAAGTCGGCGAGGCCCAGTCCGAGGAAGGTGAGGGCGAGCCCGCTCACCACCTGGTCGGCACCGAGGCCGACCGCGGCGACCGCGCCCG